>JBFFGH010000116.1:0-6829 GCA_041557575.1 Gaiellaceae bacterium | reverse complement strand
GCGCCCGTCACGAAGGTCGAGGACGTGCTCGAGCTCTTCGACCTCGCGCGCGTGGAGCCGGCGCGAACGTCGCTCAGTCCTGCCGCGGAGGCTCTGCTCGCTCTCCTGGCGAGCGGCCCTCTCACCGGAGACGAGCTCACGCGCGCGGCGGGCACGCTGCCGTCCGAGGGCTCGGCCGCGCTCCTGGAGCTCGAGCTCGCCGGCTCGGTCACGTTGGAGGACGGCGTGTACCGCTCGAGGATCTAGGATCGCGCTCGATGCCCGCGCTCTCCTCCTGGCTCGCAGAGTCTCACGACCCGCTCCCCGTCGTCGAGCTCGACGGCCCTGCGGACGTCGCGGTCATCGGCGGCGGCATCACGGGCTGCTCGTGCGCGCTCGCGCTCGCCGAGGCGGGACTGCGCGTGCGTCTCTTCGAGGCGCGAGAGATCGCGGGCGGCGCGAGCGGTCGAAACGGCGGGTTCGCGCTCCGGGGAGGGTCGGCGCCCTACCCCGTGCTCTCCGCGGAGATCGGAGCGGAGAGGACTACGGCGATCTGGCGCTGGACGGAGGAGGAGATCACCGCGCTCGCCGGGCTCGCCGGAGACGCGTTTCGCCCGACGGGCAGCCTCCGGCTGGCCGCGGACGAGGAGGAGCGCGACGAGCTGCGCGAGGAGTACGAGGCGCTTCGCACGGCCGGCATCGCCGTCGACTGGCTCGAGGAGCTGCCCGAGGCTCTCGGCGGCCGCTACCCGGCAGCGATCTTCCACCCGCCGGACGGCGTCCTGCAGCCTGCACGACTCGTCCGGCGCATCGCTCGTCTGGCTGCCGAAGCAGGGGTCGAGATCCACGAGCACTCGCGCATCGAAGACGTCGGGGAGGCTCGCGCGACGTCCGTCGTCGTCGCCACCGACGGGTACCCGAGCGGGCTCCTCGGGGACATCGAGGGCCTCATCGTGCCCACGCGCGGCCAGGTGATCGCGACGGAGCCGATCGCGGAGATGCTCTTCCCGATCCCGCACTACGGGCGTCACGGCTTCGACTACTGGCACCAGACGCCGGACGGACGGCTCGTCGTCGGCGGGTTTCGCGACGTCTCCCTCGACAGCGAGTTCACGGCAGAGGACGAGATCACGCCCGTCGTCCAGGAAGCGCTCGAGAACTTCGTCGAGACGCATGTCGGGCGCCCGCTCCGGATCGACTACCGGTGGGCGGGGATATTCGGGATGGTGTTCGACTTCCTCCCGATCGTGGGCCATGTTCCCGGCCACACGGACCTCTGGGTCGCGGGCGGGTACTCGGGGCACGGCAACGTGCTCGGGTTTGCGTGCGGTCGGCTCGTCGCGCGGGCGATCCTGGGCGACCGCGACCCGCTCCTCGACCTGTTCGAGCCCGCGCGCCTGCTCGTGCACTGAAGCTCGCGCGCCGAAGGAGGCGAAGGCCGCCGGCCGAGGCGGCGCCTAGAGCTCGATCCGCTGCAGGTCGAGCTCGCCCACTTTCGCGTACGCCGCCTTCGCGACCGCGAGATCCTGGATCGCGAGCCCGGTCGAGTCGAAGAGCGTGATGTCCTCGGCGCTCCTGCGACCGTCGGCCTCGCCCGTCAGCACCGAGCCGAGCTCGGTGACGTCGTCTCGTCGGACGATCCCCGCGCCGACGGCCGTCGCGAGCTCGCCGCCGTGACTCGCCTGCTCCCAGTCGTCGCAGAAGAGGTGCGCCCTCCGAAGCTCCGCCGGTGCGACCTCGTTCTTCCCGGGACCGTCCGCTCCCATCAACGAGACGTGCTGCCCGTCCTCCAGAGAGCCCTCCGGGTAGAGAGCGACCGCGCCGGGCGTCACGGTGACGACGACCTCGCACCGCAGCGCCTCCTCGGCGCTCTTCGCGACGCGCGCGCCGAGGCGCTCCGCGACGAGTGCGCGCCGTCCCTCGTCGACGTCCCAGACGACCGGGATCGCCCCGTGTGCGACGAGCATGCGGGCGGTCTCGGCGCCGTTCGGGCCGCAGCCGACGACGGCGTACGTGGAGGCCTCCGCGCGGCACAGCGCATCGGCGGCCACCACGGCGGCTGCGGCCGTGCGGAGCGCGGTGACGGCGGCCGCATCGAGCACGGCGAGCAGGCGCCCGTCGTCTGCGTCGGAGAGGAGGACGAGCCCGGTGACCGTGGGGAGGCCGCGCCCGGGGTTCCCCGGGAACGAGGTGACCCACTTCAGGAGCGCGTGCCCTCCGCCCAGCGCCGGCATCGCCCGGAAGTCGCCCGCCGGGTAGTTCGTCACGTAGATCTTCGGAGGCATCGTCCACTCGCGTCTCGCGTAGGCGACGAACGCGTCGCGGACCGCCTCGTAGGCCTCGTGCGGGCTCACCGCGCGCTCCACATCGGCTGCTCGGAAGACCGGGATCATCGGCGTCGAGCCTATCGCTCTGTTTGACTGCCCAGGGTGAGCGCCGCGATCTCCGTGCGTGGTCTGACCGTCGTCCGTGGAGGTCGCGAGGTGCTCCACGGGGTCGACGTGGAGATCGAGCCGCGTCTCGTGACGGGCCTGCTCGGGCCGAGTGGGAGCGGGAAGACGACGCTGATGCGCTCGATCGTCGGCGCGCAGATCGTCGCGTCGGGCTCCGTGGAGGTGCTCGGCCTCGCCGCCGGCGCGCCGGTGCTCCGCGAGCGGATCGGCTACCAGACCCAGTCTCCGTCGGTCTACCCGGATCTCACCGTCGGCGAGAACCTCGACTACTTCGCCGCGATCCTGGGAGTCGGGAGGGACGCGATCGAGCGGACGCTCGCCGTCGTCGCTCTCGAGGGCTTCGAGAGCCAGCTCGCGGGCACCCTCTCCGGGGGTGAGCTCGCGCGCGTCTCGCTCGCCGCCGCGCTCCTCAACGGCCCCGACGTCCTCGTTCTCGACGAGCCGACCGTCGGGCTCGACCCCTTGCTCAGGCGCGAGCTCTGGGGGACGTTTCACGCTCTCGCAGACGCGGGGGCGACCGTGCTCGTCTCGAGCCATGTCATGGACGAGGCCGAGCGCTGCGACCGGCTGCTGCTCATGCGCGAGGGCAGCGTGCTCGCCTCGGGCGCGCCCTCGGAGCTGCGCGAGGCGACCGGGACGGACGACCTCGGAGCCGCGTTCCTCGCGCTCGTGGACGGCGAGGCGAGCGCAACGTGAGCATGCGGCGCACCCGGGCGACCGCGCGGCGCGTGCTGCGGCAGCTTCGTCACGACCCTCGGACGATCGCGCTTCTGCTCGCCGTGCCGTCCGTGCTCATGATCCTCGTCCACGAGCTGTTCCGTGACCGGCCGCCGGTCTTCCAGTCGCTCGGCGTCCCCCTCCTCGGGCTCTTCCCGTTCGTCGCGATGTTCATCGTCACGTCGATCACGATGCTGCGCGAGCGCGTCTCCGGCACGCTCGAGCGACTGCTCACGACGCCGATCGCACGGGGCGATCTCCTCGCCGGCTACGGCCTGGCCTTCGCGCTCGTCGCCGCGGCGCAGGCGACGCTCGTCTCCGTGCTCTCCTTCGGGCTCCTCGGGCTCGACTCGGGCTACCGGCTCGGGGTGATCGCGCTCGCCATCGCGAACGCCGTGCTCGGGATGTCGCTCGGGCTGTTCGCGAGTGCCTTCGCCCGCACCGAGTTCCAGGCCGTGCAGTTCATGCCCGCGTTCGTGCTCCCGCAGATCCTCCTCTGCGGCCTGCTCGTCCCTCGCGACGAGATGGCCGGATGGCTCCAGGCGGTCTCCGCGGCGCTCCCGCTCACGTACGCGTACGACGCGCTCGAGCGGCTCGCCGAAGACTCCGTCGATGCGCGCTTCTGGCTCGACGTCGCGGTCGTCGCCGGGGTGACCGTGCTCGCGCTCGTGCTCGGCGCCGGCACGCTCCGGCGCCGCACGCCGTGACTACATCGCCTTGACGGCGGCGATGAGCTTCAGGACCGAGTCCTTGGCGTCCCCGAAGAGCATCGTCGTCTTCGGGTCGAGGTAGAGCTCGTTGTCGATGCCCGCGAAGCCCGGGTTCATCGAGCGCTTCATGACGATCACGGAAGCTGCCTTGTCGACGTCCAGGATGGGCATGCCGTAGATCGGGCTCGACGTGTCCGAGCGCGCGGCGGGGTTCGTCACGTCGTTCGCGCCGATGACGAGGACGACGTCGGTCTGCGGGAACTCCGGGTTGATCTCGTCCATCTCGAAGAGCTGCGTGTAGGGCACGTTGGCCTCGGCGAGGAGGACGTTCATGTGGCCGGGCATCCGGCCGGCGACCGGGTGGATCGCGTACTTCACGTCCACACCCTTCTCCTCGAGGAGCTCGGCGAGCTGGCGAACGTCGTGCTGCGCCTGCGCGACGGCCATCCCGTAGCCGGGCGCGACGATGACCTTGCGGGCGAAGGAGAGCTGCACCGCGACGTCGTCCGGGCTCGTCGCGCGCACGGTTCGGCCGTCGTCGGCACGGGCGGTCCCGGTGCCGACCTGAACCTGGCCGAAGGCGCCGAAGAGGACGTTCGCGACGGATCGGTTCATCGCCTTCGCCATGAGGAGCGTGAGCAAGGTTCCCGCGGCCCCGACGAGCATTCCGGAGACGATCAGCACCGTCGAGTCGAGCACGAACCCGGTCGCCGATGCGGCCAGGCCCGTGAAGGCGTTGAGCAGGGAGATGACGACCGGCATGTCCGCCCCGCCGATCGGGAGGACGAACAGCACGCCGAAGGCCAGCGCGAGCACGATGAGCGTCACGATCGCCCACTGCCCCTCGATACCGGCGACGATCGCCACCCCGAGGCCTGCCGCCCCGACGAGGACTGCGATGTTGAAGATGTTCTGCCCCGGGAAGACGATCGGCCGGCCGCTGAGCAGCTCCTGGAGCTTCGAGAAGGCGATGACCGAGCCGGCGAAGGAGATCGATCCGATGAGCGCCGACAGGACGATGGAGAGGGACTCGTCTCGCGTCAGGGGGAAGTCCGCGTTGTGGAACTCCGCCAGGGCGACGAGTGCCGCCGCGCCGCCACCCACGCCGTTGAAGATGGCGACCATCTGCGGCATCGCGGTCATCTTCACCGTGCGCGCGCCGACGACCCCGGAGACGGTGCCGATGGCGAGGCCGACGAGGATGAGCGCCCAGTTCGAGATTCCGTCGATCGCCAGCGTGGTGGCGATTGCGACCAGCATCCCGGCTCCGCCGACCCAGTTCCCCTTGCGCGCGTGCTTCGGCGACGACAGGAACTTCAGCGCGACGATGAAGCAGACGATCGTGACGAGGTAGAGCAGGGCGATGATGTCGGGATCGGAGATCACGACTCGTCCTTCTTCGGCTCGGGCCGGCGCTTGAACATCCCGAGCATGCGATCGGTCACGAACCAGCCTCCGACGACGTTCGCCGTGGCGAGCACCATGGCGGCGAAGCCCACGACCTTCGTGAACGTGTCCTCCGCGCCGCCGAGGACGATGATCGCGCCGACGATCACGATGCCGTGGATGAAGTTCGCGCCCGACATGAGCGGGGTGTGAAGCATGGTCGGGACCTTCGAGATGACCTCGAAGCCCAGGAAGGCCGCCAGCACGAGGATCGTCAGCTCGACGACGAGTGAGACGTCGCTCACGATGCTGCTCCTTCCGTCCGCGTGACGCAGGCCCCGCTGGTGATCTCGTCCTCCCAGTCGAGCGTGAGCTCACCCGACGGTGCGAGGTGCGTGAGCAGCGAGGCGATGTTGCGCGAGTAGAGCTGGCTCGCGTGGTAGGCCATCAGCGAGGGCAGGTTCGTCGTCCCGTCGATCGTGACGCCCGAGTGCACGATGACCTCGCCGGGTGTCGTGGCCTCGCAGTTGCCTCCCGTCTCGGCGGCGAGGTCGACGATCACCGAGCCCGGGCGCATGCTCTCGACCGCGCTCGTCGGGATCAGCCGCGGGGCGGGGCGGCCCGGGATGGCGGCGGTCGTGATCACGACGTCGAAGTCGGGGATTCGCTCCTCGAGCCTCGCCTGCTGCTCGGCCTGCTGCTCCGGGGTCAGCTCCTTCGCGTAGCCGCCCTCGGTCTCCTCGCCGACGACGCCGAGGTCGAGGAACGACGCGCCGAGGCTCTCGACCTGCTCTTTGACCGCGGGCCGTACGTCGAACGAGGACACGACTGCTCCGAGGCGCCTGGCCGTCGCGATCGCCTGCAGGCCCGCGACGCCGGCGCCGATGATGAGCGCGCGAACCGGCGCGATCGTCCCCGCGGCGGTCATGAGCATCGGGAAGAGCCTGGGGACGCGGTCTGCGGCGAGGAGCACTGCCTTGTAGCCCGCGACGGTCGCCTGCGAGGAGAGCGCGTCCATCGACTGCGCGCGCGTGATCCTCGGGATCGACTCCATCGCGAACGCCACGAGGCCGCTCTGCTTCAGCTCGGCGATTCCCTGCGTGTCGGTCAGGGGCTGCAGGAACCCGATGAGGACCGTCCCCTGCGTGAGCCCCGCGATCGTCTCGGCCGAGGGCCGCGCGACCGCAACGAGGCAGTCCGTGTCGAGGAGCGCGCCGAGGTCGACGAGCTGCGCGCCGGCTTCTGCGTAGTCGGCGTCGAGGAAGCCTGCCGCCGCGCCGGCGCCCTGCTCGACGCGGATCTCGAATCCGGCTGCCCCGAGCTTGGAGACCGTTTCGGGGACGAGCGCCACCCGGTGCTCGCCGGATGCCGCTTCCTTCGGAACCGAGACTCGCATGCCGGGACGACAATCTACGGAAACGAGCGGCTGGGCGCGGGGAGAACCGTCACGGCGAGTACCGTCGTCCCCGTTCCCCGCGCGGCCTCCGCGGCGCGCGCAAGCATTTCCTTTCCCCCGGATGCGTGTACCGTGGCGAACCGGACCCCGAGGGCCGCCGCGGACCGTATCGCTGCGCCGACGGTGTT
>JBFFGH010000115.1:0-6842 GCA_041557575.1 Gaiellaceae bacterium | reverse complement strand
GGTGCTGCCGTCGGGGAGCGAAGGACGTCTCTGGATCAGGACGCCGGCCGCCTTCACCGGCTACTGGGGCGACGCCGCCGCGACGGAGGCCGCCTTCAGGGAAGGCTGGCTCGACTCGGGCGATGAGATGCGGGCCGACGACGACGGCTACTTCCACTTTTGCGGCCGCCGCAAGCAGATCATCGTCCACGACGGTTCGAACATCAATCCACAGGAGATCGAGGGCGTTCTGCTCGAGCATCCGAGCGTCGACAGCGCCGGTGTGATCGGTGTCCATGACCTCGTGCACGGAGAGAACGTCCGTGCGTATGTCACGCTCGCCGCAGGAGCACCCCGGCCGACGAGCCAGGAACTGATTCGGTTCGCGCGTGAGCGGGTCGGCTACAAGGCGCCCGAGGAGGTTGTCGTTCTCGAGCAGATGCCCATCACGGCGACGGGGAAGATCGACCGGACCGGGCTGAAGCAGCTCGCCGAGGCGAACCTCCACCGCAGCACCTCACGCTCGACCTAGGGCGCAGGCCTGGACCGGGGACCCGGGCCGGGGGCAGGTCTTCCGCGTTCCATGTGCCCCCTCGGCAGTTCCGGGCAGGCGGGGTCAGCGGCTGCCCTGATGCCGCTAGTCGGGCGTCAGGCTGTGAGTGACAGTCCGAGCCAGAGCCCGGCCCAGAGCACGCCGAAGACCGCGACCGCGATGCCCGCCCAGGCAACTGTCCGCCCTCGAAGTTCGGGTCGTTCCTTCGTCCGCCGAAGTGACAGCCAGCCCACCCACAGGGCGACCAGCGATCCCAGCCCGAACAGCCACAGGCTGGCGAGGACGAACGTCAGGACCGAGAGCCAGTCGAGGCTGCGGTACGGCCCCTGCCCTGTAAGACCTGCGTCGGCGGTCACGTGAGCCCCATCCGATCGACGGGCCAGTACGTGGCAACGACCGGCCCGATGAAGTTCTCGCGGGGAACCGAGCCGAACGCGCGGGAGTCGCAGGACTGGGCGCGGTTGTCGCCCATGACGAAGTACTCACCCCCGGGCACCTCGAACGACTCGGCACGGCCGGTGTCCCGTCGGAGGTCGTCGATGTACGGCTCATTGAGCTTCTGCCCGTCGATGTAGACATGGGCAACACCGTCGATGACGCGGATCTGCACTTTCTCGCCCGGGAGCCCGATGATCCGCTTGACGAAGGTCCCTCCGGCTCCGCACCTCGTCTTCGCCGCAGGCGGCGTCTCGAATACGACGATGTCGCCCCGACCGGGTGTCCAGAAAGGAGCGCGGCGAAGCACCAGCACACGATCGCTCGTCGTTGCCTCGCAGCCAGGGGACGGGCGAGCGCAGTGCAGCGTCGGCTCCATCGACGCGGCCGGGATCCGATACGCCCGCATCGCAACCAGTCCTGAAACGCGCAAGACGATGCCCGTACCGAAGAGAAAGAGCAGCAGTCCCGCGACGACCAGTGAGCCGCGCTTCACCACCGGGCGAGACCTCCGATGAACGTGGTGGCTGTCATGCGACGTCACCTTCAGGCTGCCATGCGCATACCGGCCGGGCATCCGTGTGCTCCCTGACGCTTGAAGCGGTGAAGACGCTTCGCTCTCTCGAGGGGGCGGCGTGAGGTCAGCAGCGGCGTGCGCGCGTTGGTCGAGCGCTGGTGGGCGTCACCCAAGAGTGGTTTCAGGCGGTCGTGATCGGATGACGTGCACGCGCACGCGTGGCCAGGGATCCGTATGACGGTGGGAAGTCTGGCCTGTTGCCCACGGCGGGGGTGGGATTCGAACCCACGAGGCGCTTGCACGCCCAACGGTTTTCAAGACCGCCCCGTTCGACCGCTCCGGCACCCCGCCGGAGATGCATTGTGACCGACTCGCTAGGACGCGATCCGGGAAGGCGCGCCGTACCTCGTCAGCACGTCGGGTACGTCGCCACCGAAGTTCTCGAGGATCGCGAGCAGGGCCCGGTCGGTGACCATCGTCCCGTTGAGCGTGTGCGGCGTCTCCAGGCCGTGTGCCCCGCGGTAGCGGATGCCGAGGCGGCGGGCCTGGAAGTCGGTCGTGTTGGAGCAGGACGTGACCTCGCGGTAGCGCTCCTGGAACGGGAACCACGCCTCGATGTCGTACTTCTTCGCGGCCGACGCGCCGAGGTCGCCCGCCGCGACGTTCATCACGCGGTAGGGGAGCCCGAGCGCCTGCAGGTAGCGCTCCTCGAGGTCGAGCATCCGGTCGTGCTCCTCCCACGAGGTCACGGGCTCGACGAAGACGAACATCTCGACCTTGTTGAACTGGTGGACGCGGAACATCCCGCGCGTGTCCTTGCCCGCCGCACCGCTCTCCCTCCGGAAGCAGGTCGAGAACCCCGTGTACCGGAGCGGCAGCTCCTCGAGGATCTCGCCCATGTGCAGTGACGCGAGTGCGACCTCGGACGTCCCGGTGAGGAAGAGGCCGTCCTCCTCGAGCGCGTAGATGTTCGAGCGGTCGGTGGGGAAGAAGCCCGTCCCGTACATCGCCTCCTCGCGGACGAGGACGGGGGGGATGGCGGGCGTGAACCCCGCCTCGACGAGGTGGTCGAGCGCGAACTGGTACAGGGCCATCGCCACGCGCGCCGAGTCGCCGAGGATGTAGCCGAAGCGCGCACCCGAGACACGCGCGGCGCGCTCCATGTCGAAGCGCCCGATCTCGGTGTGCTCGGTGGGGCTCTCCAGGACGCCCGGCTCGCCGACCCGGCCGAGCTCGATCGCGTCCTCCTCGGTGTCTCCGTCCGGCGCCGACTCGTGCGGCGGGTTGGGGACGAGGGCGAGCGCCGCGTCCCGCTCGGCCTCGGCAGCGGACAGCTCCTCCTCGGCCTGCTTCAGCTCTGCCTTGAGCAGCCTGAGCCCCTCCAGCTCCTCGGGCGTCGGCTTCCCCTTGAGCTTCGTCCTCGATCGGAGCTCGTCGACGCGGGGGATGAGGTTGCGCCAGCGCTCGTCGGCGTCGAGCAGGCGGTCGAAGTCCTCCGCCGCGCCCTTGCGGGCGAGCGCCGAGCGCCAGCCGTCGGCGTCGCTGCGGGCAGCCTTGAGGTCGATCACAGCGGAGAGTCTAGAAAGGCGGGGCTACTAGCCGGCGACCGAGGAGATGTAGGCCGCGACGTCGGCGATCTGCTGCTCGGAGAGCGAGTCCTTGTAGGACGGCATCCCGCCGAGGCCGTTCGTCACTCGGTCGACCACCAGGTCGTAGCTCGGCATCGTCTGGTCGAGGTTCGGCCCGACGGCTCCGCTCGCGTTCGAGTCGGCCAGTGCGTGGCATGCCGCGCATGATGCTTCGGCGAATACCTCCTTGCCGGCGGCCGGATCGCCCTCGACCGCATCCCCGTCACCCGTGTCGGTCGTGGTCGTGGTCTCCGTCGGCGTCGGGAGCGTTCCCTCGGTCGTCTCGGGCGCTGCGGTCTTCGTCTCGCCGCCGCCGCATCCCGCTGCCGCGAGGCCGATCGCTCCGACGAGGAGCACGACGACGAAGGAGGCGCGGCGCATTGGGCGGCATCCTATACGTCGATGAGTGGCAAGAGAAGGTGGCGCGAGCGCTGGTGAAGGAGCCGCTGCACGCGGCCCCTTCACGCGACGCAGTGCTCAGGCGGCGGCGAGAGCCCTTCTCAGGCCCTTCAGCTTGAAGGCCAGGAAGATCTCGGTGATTCCGCGCACGAGCGCGATGACGCCCACGTAGACGACCAGCAGGATCGCCTTCTCGACGTGGTCGCCGGCGACCCAGAACGCCAGGAGGATGAAGATGATCCCCGTCATGAGCTGGAGCCACCAGAGCTCGAACTCGCCCTTCGCGATGAACGCGACGGTGATGTCGAAGATGCCCTTGAGGAGCATGAAGAGGCCCATCAGGCCGGCGAGTGCGGCAAACGTCTTGTACGGGTGCCACAGGGCGTAGATGCCGGCGAGGACGAAGAGCACGCCCAGGGAGCCGTGCACCCATTTCCAGCCGGGCGTCGAGACCCCGATCTGGAAGAACTCGTTGACGCCGGCGACGATCGCGACGACGCCGAAGAGGATCGAGATCGCGGAGACCGTCGTGAAGTCCCACTGGAACACGAGGAGCGCGAAGATCAGCCAGGCGATTCCCGTGACGAGGAAGATCCACCACCTGTCAGCTGCCTCGTCCAGTACCTCGCGCTCGGTGAAGAGTTCGTTCATCCATTCCTCCCTTTCCGGAGTAGAGCACGCCGCTCTTCGCGCCATCCCGCACGACTCCTCCCGTACGATCGCCCTTCACGGAGGGAGGAGAGCGATGAACGACGTACGGCACATACACGTCCACGAGCCAGGTGCGGCGACGTGATCGTCGAGCGGAGCATGCATCCCGGCTGGCTCTCGAACGCCTACGTCCTCGGCGACGAGCCGGGAGGCGTCGCGGTGTTCGTGGACAGCGGCGCTCCCCTCGAGCCGCTCCTCGAGGTCGTCGAGCGCGAGCGGCTGACCCCGACCCATCTCCTCGTGACGCACGGGCACGGGGATCACATCTCGGGGAACGACGAGCTCGTGCGGAAGTTCGGCCTGGAGGTGACGACGGGCGGCGTCGAGACGGGCGGGCTGCGCGTGGAGGCTCTCGCGACGCCGGGGCACTCCGACGACGGCGTCTCGTTCGTCGTCGCCGGCCTCTGCTTCACGGGGGACACGCTCTTCCGCGATGCCGTGGGTGGAGGCCCTGCGGAGGAGATCCGCCACTCGGTGATGGACGTCCTGATGGCGCTGCCGCCCGAGACGCGGGTGCTCCCGGGTCACACCGACGAGACGACGATCGGCCGCGAGTGGGACGAGAACCCGTTCGTGCGCTTCTGGCGCGGCCTCGACGGGGAGGACGGCCGAGCGTGCGACGTTCTCGGGGACGAGGCGACGATCGTCGTGTGGTCGCCCGACTACGACGGGAAGGGGAAGGCGCTCGTGCGCTTTGCCGACGGCGCCGAGGCGATCGTCGGGGCCTCGCGCATATCCGGCTTGTAATACGATACCCCCTTAGGGTATATTGGCATCGAACCGTTCGAGAGGAGAAACCGTGAGCGAGACCATCACCTACACCGTCCCCACGATCCACTGCGGGCACTGCGCGATGTCGATCAGGGAAGAGGTCTCCGAGGTCGAGGGCGTCGAAGAGGTCGCCGTCGATCTCGAGAGCAAGGTCGTGACGATCAGCGGCCGCGAGCTCGACGACGCGTTGCTCAGGGCCGCGATCGCCGAAGCCGGCTACGAGGCGGCATGACGGCCGTCGAACCGGAGACGAAGGGCCTCAAGGAGGTTCGCCTCGACCTCGAGGGAATGACCTGCGCGTCCTGCGTGCGGCGCATCGAGCGCAAGCTGAACAAGCTCGACGGCGTCGAGGCGTCCGTCAACTTCGCGACCGAGCAGGCGACCGTCCAGTGCGACCCGTCGGTGACGGTCGACGACCTCGTGTCGGCGGTCGAGGCAGCCGGGTACCAGGCGCATCCCGTGAACGAGTCCGGTGCTCACGAGCATCACGAGGAGCCCATCACGGCCCTCCGTCGCCGGCTCGCCGTCGCGGCTGTGCTGACGGCGCCGATCACGGCCCTCGCCATGATCCCGCCGCTCCGGTTCGAGGGCTGGGAGTGGGTCGCATTCGTGCTCGCGACCCCCGTCGTCTTCTGGAGCGGACTCGGGTTCCACCGCGCCGCCCTCCAGAGCGCGCGCCACCTCACGGCGACGATGGACACGCTCATCTCGCTCGGCACGCTCGCGGCGTACTCCTGGTCGCTCGTCGTCCTCGTCGGAGGCCTCGAGGCGGAGTCGTACTTCGAGGTCGCTGCCGTCATCACGACGCTGATCCTGGTCGGGCGCTTCCTCGAGGCACGTGCCAAGGGCCGCTCGAGCGAGGCGATCCGAAAGCTGCTCGAGCTCGGCGCCAAGGAGGCGCGAGTGATGCGCGACGGCGTAGAGGTCTCCGTGCCGATCGACGAGGTGTCGCTGGACGACCTCCTGGTGGTTCGTCCGGGAGAGAAGATCCCGACCGACGGGGTCGTGGTCGAAGGGGAGTCCGCCATCGACCAGTCGATGCTCACGGGCGAGCCCGTGCCGGTCGATGTCGGCGCGGGGTCGGAGGTCGCCGGGGCGACGATCAACACCTTCGGGCGTCTCGTCGTCCGCGCGACGAAGGTCGGAGCGGACACGGCTCTCGCCCAGATCGCGCGACTGGTCGAGACGGCGCAGGCGGGAAAGGCTCCGGTGCAGCGCCTCGCCGACCGGGTCTCGGCCGTGTTCGTGCCGGTCGTCATCGTGATCTCGCTCGCCACGCTCGCCGGCTGGCTCTTGCTCGGCGCCTCGGCCGGAGACGCCTTCACCGCAGCCGTGGCGGTGCTGATCATCGCGTGCCCCTGCGCGCTCGGCCTGGCGACCCCGACGGCGCTGATGGTCGGCACGGGCCGCGGCGCCCAGCTCGGGATCCTCATCAAGGGCCCCGAGATCCTCGAGCGCACCCGGCGGATCACGACGATCGTCCTCGACAAGACCGGCACGGTCACCGAGGGGAAGATGGAGCTCGCGGACGTCATGCTGCTCGACGGCGCGAGCCGCGCGGACGTGCTGCGCCTCGCCGGCGCGGTCGAGCTCGCATCCGAGCATCCGATCGCCCAGGCGGTCGCCGCGGCGGCGCAACGCGAGGTGGGAGAGCTCCCACCGGTGACGGGCTTCCGGAACGTCCCCGGGGTCGGCGTCCTCGGCACCGTCGACGGCCACCAGGTCGAGGTCGGACGCCGCGACGGCGCGATCACCGTCTCGTGGGACGGTGTCTCCCGGGCGACGCTCGTCGTGCGAGACACCGTCAATCCGACGAGCGCGGAGGCCGTCTCGGGCCACGAGCGACACG
>JBFFGH010000114.1:0-6984 GCA_041557575.1 Gaiellaceae bacterium | reverse complement strand
TCGACGAGAACGCGGCGTCGCACCTCGCGCTCGGAAGCGGATACGAGCACCCCGTCGAGTCGGCCGAGGACAAGGCGCGCATCAACCGAAGCGGCGTCCACGTCGACTTCATGATCGGAAGCCCGGAGGTCGCGGTGGACGGGATCGACCGCGACGGCACCGCCGTTCCGGTGCTCCGCCAGGGCTCCTGGCAGATCTAGCGGCGGTCGAGGAGGCGAGCTCCCCTGGCCGGGCAGCCCGGCCGGCTGTCAGGACGCTCTGGCTTCGGCGATCTCGACGAGGCGATCGCGGAGCTCGTCCTGATCCGCGCCGAGATCGTCGAGGCGCGGGAGCGCGGCGAGGCTCTCGAGGCCGAAGACGCGCTCGAAGAGCGGCGTCGTCCGGTAGCGGATCGCCCCTCCCGGGGCGTCCTCGCGGCCAGCCTCCGCGATGAGGCCTCGCTCGACCAGGCTCGCCACGGCGGAGTCGGCGGCGACGCCGCGGATCCGGGCGATCTCGGGCCTCGAGCACGGACCGAGGTAGGCGACGATGGCGAGGGTCTCGAGGGCTGCCTGCGAGATCCCGCGCTCGACCGGACGCTCGAAGAGCCGCTCGCAGGCCTCGGCGGCGTCACGGCTCGCGCGGAAGGCGTACCCGCCGGCCACGTGCTCGAGGACGATCCCGCTCCTGCCCTCGCTGTAGCGCTCGCGGAGGAGCCCGAGCGCCGTCTCGATCCGCTCCGGGTCGTCACTCGCGGCATCCGCGAGATCCTCGACGGAGAGCGGCGCCGACGCGACGACCAGGAGAGCCTCGATCGTGCGGGCGAGGCGGTCGACCGGGTTCGCGGCGATCAGGCGGAGCGGGCTGTCCATGTGGTGATCCTTTCGCTGTCGGCCCTCGAAACCCTTATCGGGGCGAAGGGCGCTGCTTGGTCGAGGGAGATCTCGCCCGCCTTGCAGAGCTCGAGGAGCGCGAGCAGGGCGACCGCCTGCTCGACTCTCGGGAGCTCGCCCACCTCGGCGTCGAAGTCGAACCGGCGGCGGCGCGAGAGCAGAGCGCGGAAGCGCTCGAGGAACTGCGAGACCGGCGGGAAGCGGAGCGCCATGTGGCCGAGGGAGACGGTCGGCGGCGGCGTCGCGAGCAGCCTGATCGCGGCGCCGAGCGCGGCCGGATCCTGCGCCGCGAGCCTGCGCTCGGGCCTCGGCGCGAGCGGAGCCGGGCCGAGGCGGAAGTAGCGGTCGCGCTCGTCCACGAGGCGTTCGAGCAGCCAGGACGACGCCTCCTTCATGCGCCGGTACTCGGCGAGCCGCCGGGCGAGCTCCTCCGCCGCCTCCTCGGGCTCCAGCTCGCCGAGCTCCATCGCCTCCTCGGGGAAGAGAGCGCGGGCCTTGAGCTCGAGGAGCGCGGACACGAGCACGAGGAACTCGCCGCAGGCATCGAGGTCGAGCTCGTCCCTTTCGGCCATCAGCTCGACGAACGAGACGACGATGGCCGCGATGTCGATCTCGCGTGGCTCGAGCTCCTCCTTCAGGAGCAGCGTGAGCAGGAGGTCGAACGGGCCCTCGAACGCATCGAGGTCGAGCGGGAGCTCGCGAACGGGCGTCGCGGACACGGACGGAGGCTAGCCGGGCGGCCGGACGCGGCCGCCACCCCGCCGGGGCCTACTGGCCCTTGGGGATCGCCATCGCCTGGGGCTTCGGCGGAGGCCCGCCGTCGCGCTTCCACGTCCTCTGCCACCAGACGAGGAACGCGGTCGCGAGGATGATCGCGAGGGCCGCGACCCAGACGTTCAGGCGCACGCCGCCCCACTCGTGGGACGGATCGATCCGCAGCGTCTCGATCCAGAGACGGCCGATCGAGTAGAAGATCACGTAGACCGCGAAGAGCCCGCCCGGGCGGATCCTGAAGCGCCGCTCGACGAGCAGCAGCAGGCCCGCGGCGGCGAAGCACCAGAGCGCCTCGTAGAGGAAGGTCGGATGGAACGTCGCCGACTCGATGTACTCGATCGGCCGGTGCTCGGGAGAGATCTCGAGCCCCCACCGCAGGTCGGTCGGCTTGCCGAAGAGCTCCTGGTTCCACCAGTTGCCGAAGCGGCCGATGCCCTGGGCGACGAGCAGAGCGGGTGCGAGGCAGTCCGCGAGCTTCGCGATGCTCGCGCCCGAGCGATGGGCCACGATCGCGCCGACGATGCAGCCGAGGCCGATGCCGCCCCAGACCCCGAGGCCGCCCTTCCAGATCGCGAACGGGCCCCACCACTCGTCCGGGAGCTCGTTCCAGCTCGTGATCACGTGGTAGATCCGCGCGCCGATGATCCCGAAGGCGACGCCCCAGACGGAGACCCGGAAGATGAGGTCCCAGTCCCCCCCGCGCCGCGTCCAGCGGAATCCCGTGATCCAGACCGCGGCCACGATCCCGACGAGAAGGGTCAGCCCGTAGTAGTGGATCGAGAGCGGGCCGAGCTCCAGGGTGCTCTGGTCCGGCGACGGGATCGACGCGAGCGGAAGCATCGGCGGGCATTGTGCCCACATCTCCGGCCGTTCGTCGGACGACCGGGCGCGAGAGAGCCGAGAGGGCTCCGGAGATCCCGGGCTAGAGGAGGATCTGGAGGGCCAGCTCGACCGAGCAGCCCCGCTCGAGGAGGCTCACGGCGTCGTGGAGGTCGACGTCGTGGCTCGCTGCCAGCACGACCGCTGCCTCGGGGTCGTAGCCCGCGCGCTCGAGCGCTTCGTGACGCCACTGCTCGATTCGGTCGATCTCGGTCGCGTAGAAGATCTCGACTTCTGCCGCAGACATGGTCGCCGCCTTGGCTCGGGGACGATGTACTGGCCTCTTCGACTGATGAGACGTCTCGGATCTCCCCTTTCTGGGTGCATTTGCAAAGCCCTAACAGGCACCCCATCTCACCTCAACGGAGCACCCCCGCCTTCGGCGCGACAGTGGGATGACGAACTCGAGGTGCCAGCAGACGCCCCGGAGACCAGGGCGTCTGCTGGTGACCAGGCAACACCTATGGCTGGAGCGACGCCGTCCAGGGCTTCAGGCCGCTCGAGCACGTGTAGTGCGAACCCGCGTAGTCGAACTCACTCGACCCGAGCAGCGTCCCGGATGCCGTCGTGCCGCTGAAGATCCCCGCAACCTCGAAGTGGAACGTTGCAGGGTCGTTGTCGATTGTGCCGCTCTCGTCGCCCACGAACCTGAACGTCGCATCCGCGGCGATCGGGAACCGCATGCTCCCGAAGTCCAGCGTCCCGTAGACGTAGAGCCCCGAACCGCAATCCTCGCGCAGGTAGTTGGTCCGGAACCCAGTGACGTATCGGTCGACGACGTCGAAGAACAGGAAGTTCCCGTCAATCAAGCCCATATACGAGCCAGCCGTGACCGGAACCGCCGTGTCGTCGTTCTCGATCGTTCCGGTGGCGGTCGCCTTGACGATCGACGCGTTGACCGGAGAGGAAAGAGTCACGGTGAACGTCTCGTTGGGTTCGACGAGCAGGTCACCGACGACGGTCACTGGAACCGCCTTGGCCTTCTCACCGGGACGGAACGTCAGCATTCCGCTTGCAGCGGCGTAGTCGGCTGGCGCCGTAGCACTTCCGTCCGACGTCGCATAGCTGACCGTCACGGGCTGCGAGGCCGCCACGGAGAGCGTGACCGGGAAGGCCCACGTCGTGGTCCCGGAGTTCCCCTCCATGGCAGATACGTCACCGATGGACAGCGATGGTGCCGCGGCGCTGGCGACTCGGAACCTTGCGACTTTCGTTCCTGATCGCTTGCCCGACTTGATGGTCACCTTGACCTTCAGCACCTTGCCGTTCGCATCAGCGGGAATGACGAACGAGAGACGAGCCACGCCTCTCTTGAACGACTCTTGATGCCGGAGCACTTTTCCCACGATCGACGGGTCGCAGATCATCCTCCCGCGAGTAAGTCTGGCTCCGGTATCGCTGCGCGTCACCTTGAACGACACGGTGAATCGCTTTCCAGCGAGCGGCTTCGCCGGAACGGTGACCGGCTTCCCGATCACGGGCTTGGCCGCAGCAGGTGCCGTCCCACCCGCAGACGACGAGACGGCCGGCACTGCCGTGACGAAGAACGTCACGACGAGTGCGAGCCCGAACGTCGAGAGTCTGACCGCACCCCTCTTGTCTATTGCGTGGCGAGCCATTACTCACCACCTCCCTTCTCTCGGGGCGACGGATAGTCGGGTGGACGAACCTCACCCTGCGCGTCTCCCCGTCGGGGAAAGAGTCACTCCAGAAGCCGCAACCGCCATCAGGGACTTCGCTGAGCGCCGTCTACCAGGAACTACGGAGGCACCCGAGCGGGCGCCGGCGACGCGGCACGGCCCGGGAAGGCGGCCGGCCGTCGTCGCAGCGTTTCGACGCGCACATCGACGGCGATACCCTCTCCCGCATGGCCGAAGCCACCGCCGCTGCGCCGCCGACGCTCGAGACGGAGCGGCTGCGCCCGTTCGTCCCCCGACTCGCGGTCGACTGGCTCGAGACCACGCCGGCCTCGCGCGTGCGCGAGGTCGAGGGGTCGATGGTCTTCGTCGACGTCTCGGGCTTCACGAAGATGTCCGAGCGCCTCGCCCGGCGCGGGAAGGTCGGCGCCGAGGAGGTCACCGACGTCATCGGCGACACGTTCGGCACCCTGCTCGCCGAGGCGTACGCGTTCGGCGGCGGACTCGTCAAGTTCGGCGGCGACGCGCTCCTGCTGTTCTTCGAGGGCGAGAACCACCCGCTCCGCGCGACGGCCGCGGCGCACGGCATGCGCGCGACCCTCCGCCGCATCGGCACGTTCACGACGACGGCCGGGAAGGTGACGCTCCGCATGTCGGTGGGCGCGCACACCGGCACGTTCCACTTCTTCCTCGTCGGGGACTCGCACCGCGAGCTGATCGTGGCCGGCCCGGCCGCGAGCGAGACGGTCGCCATGGAGGGGGCCGCCTCCGCGGGGCAGATCCTCCTCAGCCCCGCGCTCGCCGACGCGCTCCCGAAGGCCAACCGCGGCCGGGCGCTCGGGCCGGGCTTCCTGCTCAGAGGAGCCACTCCCGAGGTCGAGCGCTCCGAGGTCCAGGCCGTCGCCACCGACGTCGACCTCGCAGGGCTCATCCCACGCGCGCTCCGCGAGACGGTGTCGGAGGAGGTCGAGCCCGAGCACCGCTCGGTGACGATCGCGTTCCTCCACTACACCGGCTTCGACGACGTCGTCCGCGGCGAGGGGCCCGACCGGGCGGCGGAGATCCTCGAGGAGCTCGTCCGCTCGACGCAGGCAGCCGTGGACTCCCGCGACGTCGCGTTCCTCGCGACCGACATCGCCCCGGACGGCGGCAAGATCATCCTCACGGCCGGCGCACCGCAGGTCACGGGAAGCGACGAGGAGCAGATGCTGCTCGCCGTCCGCGAGATCGTGGCGCGGGAGCACGGCGTCCCCGTGCACATCGGCGTGAACCGCGGCCCGGTGTTCTCCGGTGCGATCGGCCCTTCCTACCGGCGCACGTACACGGTCATGGGCGATGCGGTGAACCTCGCCGCCCGCCTCATGGCGAAGGCGGAGATCGGGCAGGTTCTCGCGACCCCCGAGGTCCTCCAGGGCTCGCGCACGCTCTTCGCGACGACCGAGCTCGAGCCGTTCCTCGTCAAGGGGAAGAAGCAGCCGGTGCAGGCGTCCGCCGTGGGCGAGCCGCAGGGAAGCCGGGCGTCGATCGCGGAGTCCGGCCTCCCGCTCATCGGTCGGGACGCCGAGCTCGAGACGCTCCTGAAGGCCTGGAGCGGCTCGTGCATCGGATGCGGCGGGCTCGTCGAGATCGCAGCCGACGCCGGCATGGGCAAGACCCGCCTCCTCCAGGAGCTCATCGCGCGCCTGGGCGAGGACACCGTGGTCGTGCGCGGCGCCTGCCGCCTCTACCAGGCGGCAACCCCCTACTTCCCCTTCCGCGCCATCCTCCGCCAGGCGCTCGGCCTCGAGGGGCTCGACGACGACGCGACGGCGAGCGCGCTCGAGGCGCTCGTCGCGGAGCGCGCTCCGGAGCTCACGCCGTGGCTCTCGCTCATCGCGACGCCGCTCGACGTCGAGATCCCGCCCTCGAAGGAGGTCGAGCAGCTCGACGACCGCTTCCGGAGGTCGCGGCTCGAGGAGTCGGTGGATGCGCTGCTCACGCTCGTGCTCGACCGCCCCGTCATCGTGCTCGTGGAGGACACGCACTGGGCCGACGACGCATCGCGCGACCTCCTCGCGAGGCTGGCGGGGTCTGCGAAGGACCGGCCCTGGCTGCTCGTCGTCACGCGGCGCCCGGCCGGCGCGAGCCTCGTCGATGAGGACGAGCCGTCGTCCGTGAGCGTCGAGCTGCAGCCGCTCTCCGTCGGGGACGCTGCATCGCTGATCGACACCGCGACCGACTGTCGCCCGCTCATGCCCCAGCAGGTGACCGAGCTCGCCGAGCGCGCACAGGGGAACCCGCTCTTCCTCATCGAGCTCCTCGACGCCTTGCGGCGGGGTGAGGACGTGGACGCGCTCCCGCGCTCCGTGGACGGCCTCATCCAGGCGCGCATCGACCGGCTCGCGCCGCACGACCGCCTGCGGCTCCGCGAGCTCTCCGTGCTCGGCGTCGGCTTCCTCGCCGAGCACGCGGGGGCGGTGCTCGACGACCCGCGGCCGAAGCACGTCCAGCGGTCGATCCGCCGCCTCGGGGACTTCCTGTCGGTCGACCGGAAGGGCTGGGTGCAGTTCCGCCACGCCCTCATCCGCGACGCGGCGTACGAGGGCCTCCCGTTCCGCGCCCGCCAGAAGCTGCACGCGAAGGTCGGCGACTCCATCCTCGCCGCCGCCGGCGACACGCCGGAGGACCAGGCCGAGCTGCTCTGCGTCCACTACTTCAACGCCGGGCGGTGGGAGGAGGCCTGGACGTATGCGCGGATCGCGGGAGATCGCGCCCGAGAGCTGGATGCGAACGTCGAGGCCGCGCGGTTCTACGCGCGCGCCGGGACGGCCGGTCGACGGATG
>JBFFGH010000113.1:0-7040 GCA_041557575.1 Gaiellaceae bacterium | reverse complement strand
TCGTCCGCAGACCACGAATCTGCCGAGCAGATTCGCGGTCGCGACAGTCCCTGAAGGCGTCCGCTTCGCGGCCGCTGTCGCTGCCTCCGCCGAACGGTGGCGTGCTTCGGCTCACTTCCCGGGCTTGCGGATCGCGGCGCCGAACAGCTCAGGGTCACGAACCGGCGCGTCGCACTCCTCGCACTCGATCGCGAAGGCCGAGGCGATCGGAGCGCCGCAGGCGGGGCAGCGATGCCGGAGCTCTCCGCCGCACTGCGGGCACGCCTCCGGGACGTCCGCCTCGAGCTCGAGGAAGTAGCGGATGGTGTGCCCGCAGCGAAGGCAGAAGGCGACCCAGTCGCCGAGCGTCTTCCGCCGCTCCTCCTGGATCCAGTTTCGCTTCGGCTTCGCCATGCCGCGGAATCGTAGGCACCCCGGGGCGGTCGTGGCGCCGGGGCCGGGGGCGACAGGCGCAGTCGATAGAGTGGGGCACCGTCAACCGGACGACGGGAGATTGCTGCATGGCCGTACGTGAAGCCGAGCCCGTGGGCTCGCTCCAGGAGGTGAAGGAGGTCGGGCTCGACCGCGAGGACCTCCTCGGGATCTACCGCAACATGCTGATCACGCGCGGGATCGAGGAGCGCGGCCACATCCTCTACAAGCAGGGCAAGATCCCGGGCTCGTTCTACACGGGTCGCGGGAACGAGGGCTCCGCGGTCGGAGTCGCGACGGCGATGGGCCCGAACGACGTCGGGACACCGCTTCACCGCGACATGGGCGTGCACGTGGCGCGCGGCGTCGAGCCGTGGCGGATCTTCGCCCAGTACATGGGGCGCGAAGGCGGGCCGACGCAGGGCCGCGACGGGAACGTGCACATGGCCGTTCCGGGCCTCGGGCTGCATCCGATGGTGAGCCACCTCCCCGCGATGCTCCCGGTCGCGACGGGGATGGCGCTCGCGTTCAAGATCCGCGGCGACAACCGCGTGGCGCTCGGCTGGTTCGGGGAAGGGGCAGCCGCGCGAGGCGACGCGCACGAGGCCATGAACTTCGCGGGAGTCCGGCAGCTGCCCGTCGTCTTCGTCTGCGACAACAACCAGTGGGCCTACTCGACCCCGACCTACCTCTCGTACCCCGTCGAGCACGTCGCCGACCGCGCGGCCGCGTACGGCTTCGACGGCGTCGTCGTCGACGGCACGGACGTGCTCGCCGTCTACCGCGAGGCGCACCGGGCGATCGAGAAGGCACGCGCGGGAGGCGGCCCGACCCTCCTCGAGTGCCTGACGCTCCGCATGGAGGGTCACGCGGTACACGACGACGCCTTCTACGTGCCGAAGGAGATGTTCGAGCGCTGGGCCGCGTACGACCCGATCGAGCGCTTCCGCTCGTGGCTCTACGAGCACGCCGGCCTCGGCGAGGACGAGGAGGGCGAGATCACCGCCGCGGTCAAGCGCTTGCTCAACGACGCGCTCGAGCGGGCGGACGAGTCGCCGCTGCCGAGCCCCGACGGGCTCGAAAAGGCGGTCTATGCGTCACCCGAAGACCTCGACACCCCCCACCACAAGTGAGGACGCAATGGCCGAGATGACCTACATCCAGGCGATCTCGGACTCGCTCCGCACGGAGATGCGGCGCGACTCGAGAGTGTTCGTCCTCGGCGAGGACGTGGGTGTGTACGGCGGCGCCTTCAAGGTGTCGCTGGGATTCCAGGAGGAGTTCGGGCCGTGGCGCGTGATCGACACCCCGCTGTCCGAGACGGCGATCGTGGGGGGCGCGACCGGCGCCGCCCTCATGGGGCTCCGGCCCGTCGCCGAGATGCAGTTCGCGGACTTCATCTCGTGCGCGTGGGACCACCTCGTCACCGTCGCCGCGAAGCAGTTCTACCGGGCGCGGACGCCCATCCCGATCGTCGTCAGGCTCCCGTCCGGCGGCGGCTTCTCGGGTGGGCCGTTCCACTCGCAGAACCCGGAGAGCTCGTTCGCGCACGTCCCCGGCCTCAAGATCGTCTGCCCGTCGACGCCCCACGACGCCAAGGGCCTGCTCGCAACCGCGATCGAGGACCCGAACCCCGTTCTCTTCTTCGAGCACAAGCACCTGTACCGGCGCATCAAGGGCGACGTCCCGGAGGACCGCTACACGATCCCGTTCGGCCACGCCCGCGTGCACCGTCCCGGGGACGACGTCGTCGTCGTCACCTGGGGCGCCATGGTGCACACGGCCGCCGACGCGGCGGAGGAGCTCGTCGGCGACGGCATCGACGTCGAGATCCTCGACCTGCGCACGATCATCCCCTGGGACCGGGAGAAGGTCCTCGAGAGCGTCCAGCGCTGCTCGAAGGTGCTCGTGCTGCACGAGGACACGCGGACCGGGGGCTTCGGCGCCGAGATCGCCGCGACGATCGCCGAGGACGCCTTCGAGTACCTCGACGCACCGGTGATGCGCCTCGCCGCCCCCGATACGCCCGTGCCGTTCTCGCCTCCGCTCGAGAAGGCATTCATCCCACAGGTGGAGGACGTCCTGACGGCTCTGAGAGAGCTCGCCGCCTACTAGGAGGAGATGTGAGCACAGGAACGCAGACCGAGGTCGTGATGCCCCAGATGGGCGTCTCCGTGTCGGAGGGCACGATCACGAAGTGGCTCCGCCAGGTCGGCGAGACGATCGGTCGTGACGAGCCGCTCCTCGAGATCTCGACGGACAAGGTCGACACCGAGGTCCCGAGCCCTGCCGAGGGCGTGGTCGCCCAGATCCTCGTCCCCGAAGGGGAGACCGTCGAGGTGGGAACCGTCATCGCGATCATCGCTCCGGCCGGAGCCGCGGTCGCCGAGCCTGCGCCTGCCCCGGCCGAGCCTGCGCCTGCCCAGGAGGCGCCCGTCGCGCCTCCCGTCTCGCCCGCTCCTGCCGAGCCCGCACCTCCGCCGGCACCCGAGCCCGAGCCCGTGGCAGCCGCCGAAGCCCCGGTGGCCGCAACCCCGGAGCCCGTGCCCGTTGCCGCTCCCGCCGGCGGGAACGGCAAGACGTTCGTCTCACCCGTCGTCGCGCGCATCGCCGCCGAGCACGGCGTCGACCCGGCGACGGTTCCCGGAACCGGCACCGGAGGTCGCGTCACGAAGAAGGACATCGTCGCCTTCATCGAGTCCGGCGCGGCGGCCGTCCCGGCTGCCCCGGAGCCCGTGCCCGCGCCGCCCGCTCCCGAGCCTGCGCCCGAGCCCGCGGTCGCCGCGGCACCTCCTCCGCCGGAGGCTGCCGCTCCTCCGCCGCCTCCGCCACCCCCGGCCGCACCGGCACCTCCTGCTCCTGCGCCGGCACCGGCACCGGCACCGGCACCGCCTGCACCCCCGGCCCCGGCGCCCACTCCGGCTCCGGCCGCGGCGGCTCCCGCTGCGGAGGGCGAGCAGGCTCTCGCGCCCGGCGAGGCGCTCGAGCCGATGACGGCGATGCGCCGCGGCGTCATGGAGCACATGCGCCGCTCGGTGGACACCGCCGCCCACGTCACGAGCGCGATCGAGGTGGACATGTCGCGCGTCGTCGCGCTCCGCCAGAAGCTGAAGCCGGAGCTCGCAGCGCAGGGCGTGAACCTCACCTACCTCGCGTTCATCGCGCGCGCGACCGTCGACACGATGGGCGCGTACCCGTACGTCAACGGCGAGATCCGCGGCCAGAGCATCGTCACCCGGCCGTACGTGAACCTGGGGATCGCCGTCGCGCTCGACGAGGGCAAGGGGCTCATCGTCCCGGTCATCCGGAACGCCCAGGACCTGAACCTGACCGGCACCGCTCGCGCGATCCAGGACCTCGCCGAGCGCGCCCGGACGAAGAAGCTGCTCCCGGACGACGTCCAGGGCGGCACCTTCACGATCACGAACCCCGGCAGCTTCGGGACGTTCCACGGGACGCCGATCATCAACCAGCCGCAGTCCGCGATCCTCGGCACCTACGCGCTCGTCAAGCGGCCGTGGGTCGTCCAGGACGAGCTCGGGAACGACGTCATCGCGATCCGGCCGATCATGAACCTGACGCTCACGTACGACCACCGGCTCGTGGACGGCGCCTACGCGGGGATGTTCCTGCAGGAGCTGCGGGAGCGCCTCGAGGCGTGGGACGAGGCGGCGTACTAGCCGCGCGCGCATGAGGCCTCTCCGGGGCAGCTGCCTCTGCGGAGCCGTCCGCTTCGAGGTGACGGAGCCGTTCGACCGCATCGGGATGTGCCACTGCCTGAGCTGCAAGAAGATCTCGGGCGGCGCGGGCACGGTCAGCGGGCGCGTGCGCACCGACGCGATCCGCATCCTCGAGGGCGAGGAGCTCCTGACGACGTACCAGCCCGATGAGGGCTCCGCGAAGACCTTCTGCTCCCGCTGCGGGACGAACCTCTTCGGCGGGGGCTGGCCCGAGTCGCCCATGGCGCCCGTCAGGCTCCCGACGCTCGACGAGCCGTTCGAGGCACAGCTGCAGGCGCACCTCTTCGTCCGCTCGGTCGCGCCCTGGGAGGTGCTGCCCGACGACGATGCGGCGCACTACGAGGGCCGCGCGCCCTAGTCGGGGCGCGAGGCGACACAGCACCCGGCTACGCTCCCGAGGTGACTCGCGGTGCCTACCTCCTGAGCCTCGGGCTCACCCCCTACGGCGAGGCGCTCGACCTCCAGCGGTCGCTGGCCGGAGGGGTGTCGCAGGGCGCGATCCCGGAGACCGTCGTCTTCCTCGAGCACCCGCCGGTCGTGACGCTCGGCCGGCGCACCGAGGCGGAGAGTGAGCTGCACATCCCGGAGGACGCGGTCGTGGAGGTGGTCGAGACCGACCGCGGCGGCAAGTCGACGTTCCACGGGCCCGGACAGCTCGTCTGCTACCCGATCCTCGATCTCGCGAACCACGGCAGCGACGTCAAGCGCTACGTGCGCGACCTCGAGGAGGCGCTCATCCGCACGCTCGCCGCCTTCGAGCTCGAGGGCGCGCGCTACGAGGGGCTGACCGGGGTCTGGATGCCGCCGGGCGGCGGGCAGGGGCCCAGGAAGATCGCCTCGATCGGGGTGCACGTGTCACGCTGGATCACGACGCACGGCTACGCCCTGAACGTCGACCTCGACCCGGCGCCGTTCACCGAGTGGATCACGGCGTGCGGCCTCGAGGACGCGGCGTTCACGACGATGGCGAGCGAGCTCGCGCGGCCGATCACGGTGGAGGAGGTGCGGCCCAGGGCGATCGCGGCGATCGCGGAGGTCTTCGAGCTCGACCTCGAGGAGCTCCCCGCGGACGAGGGCACCGGCCTGTGGCCGCAGCGGATCCACGCCTCGATGGCGGGCCGCTAGGGACGCGGGCCGGGCGGAGACGCCCTCGCAACCGAGCCGGCACGATCGCGTGACATAATGAGTGCCATAATGGCGCGGAAGATGAGCCGCACGACGATCATGGCCCCCGACGACCTCCTGGACCGTCTGCGAGAGATCGCGAAGGAGGAGGGGATCTCGCTCGGCGAGGTGATCCGCGAAGGGCTCGAGTGGAGAGCACGTCGGCAGCGCCGCCCTCCCAGCTTCATCGGAGCCGTTGGCGGTGAAGGCCCGGCAACCGACGACGCCGGCCGGGTGGACGAGCTCGTCGCCGCGTACCTGCGTGAGAGCCACTCTCGTCACTGACACGAGCGTCGTCTATGCGGCGCTCAACCGAGACGAGCGACACCACTCTCGCTGCGCCGAGGCTCTCGCAGCCGCTGCGGCGGTCATCCTGCCGGCACCGGTCATTACCGAGACGACGATGATCAGTCAGTCTCGCGGGTACCTCCGTGCCGCGGACGCACTGTTGCAGAGCGTGCTGGACGGAACTGTCGTCGCGGTCGACCTCGGGTGGACGGAGTACTCGCGTGCGCGTGAGCTCATGGCGCTCTACTCGGGCCTGCCGCTGGGCTTCGTCGACGCCTCGATCGTCGCGGTCGCCGAGCGCCTCGAGGAGACGACCATCGCGACGCTCGATCGCCGCCACTTCTCTGTGGTGCGCCCGCTGCATTGCGAGGCGTTCACGCTCGTCCCCTGAGGCGGGCGCGGCAAGGCCCGCCCCTACAATGCCCCGGATGCAGAAGTCGCACCCCGTCGCCGAGCGCCCGCGCCGGCCAGAGTGGATGAAGGTGCGCGCGCCGAGCGCGAGCTCGCGCTACTTCGAGGTGAAGAACCTCGTCCGCGAGGGGCACCTGAACACCATCTGCGAGGAGGCGCGCTGCCCGAACATCGGCGAGTGCTGGGGACGGGGGACGGCGACGTTCCAGATCCTCGGCGACACCTGCACGCGGGCCTGCCGCTACTGCGACGTGCACTCCGGGAAGCCGGACTCGCCGCCCGACCCGCTCGAGCCGCTGCGCCTGGCGCAGGCAGCGGCGCAGATGGGCCTCGACCACGTCGTCGTGACGTCCGTCGACCGCGACGACGTCCCCGACCGCGGGGCCGGGCACTACGCGGCGACGATCCGGGCGCTCCAGCGGAAGCTCCCGGACGCGACCGTCGAGATCCTCACGCCGGACTTCCTCGGCGTCGAGGACGAGGCGCTCGCGACGGTGCTCGCCGCGCGCCCGGACGTCTTCGGCCACAACATCGAGACCGTGCGGCGCCTCCATCCCCGGATGCGCGGCGCGAAGGCGAGCTACGACAAGGCGCTCTGGCTCCTACAGCGGGTGAAGGAGCTCGCGGTGTACGACGTGATGACGAAGTCGGGGATCATCGTCGGGCTCGGCGAGACGAACGACGAGGTCGTCGAGACCATGCGTGACCTGCGCGAGCACGGCGTCGACGTCGTCACGATCGGGCAGTACCTGCGGCCCTCGCCGAAGCACGCGGACATCGACCGCTGGGTGCACCCCGACGAGTTCCGCTGGTTCCGCGAGCAGGGCGAGGCGCTCGGGTTCGGCTCGGTGTTCTCGGGACCGCTCGTGCGCTCGTCGTACCGCGCGGACGAGCAGCGCCACGCGGCCGAGACCGGCCGCGGCGCAGTCGCCTACTAGAACGAGAAGGGCCGCCCGGAGGCGGCCCTTCGTGTGGGTGCTGAGCTACTTCTCTCAGGAACCGGCCGGGTCCGCGATGAACGCGAGC
>JBFFGH010000112.1:0-7113 GCA_041557575.1 Gaiellaceae bacterium | reverse complement strand
TCGAACCCGGCGAGCGCGGCGATCCGCGCAGCGCCGACGACTCCGGCCGCAGGCCCGGAGAGGAGAGCGAACGAGGCATGGGCAGCGGCCTCGTCGAGGGTCGCCAGGCCTCCCGAGGAGCGCATGACGAGCGGGGCGGGGAGCCCTGCGCCCCCGCATGCCGCCTCGAGCGCGAGGAGGTATCTCGAGAGCACGGGACCGAGGTAGGCGTCGGCGACGGTCGTCGACGCCCGCTCGTACTCGCGGAACTCCGGGGCCACCTCGTGCGAGGCGACGACGTGGGCCTGCGGATGGCGCCGGCGGATCTCCTCGGCGAGCTCCCGCTCGGGTCGCGGGTCGCGGAACGAGAAGAGGAGGCACACGGCCACGGCCTCCGCATCGAGATCCGGGAGCGAGCTCGGGTCGAGCGGGTCGAGCTCGCCCTCGGGCCCCATTCGGCCGCGCACGCCGAGGCAGCGCTCGAGCGGCACGAGCGGCGCCGGGTGCTCGGCGCAGGGCCGGTAGAGGTGCGCTCTGGTCTGCCGGCGCAGGTGCAGGAGGTGCTCGAAGCCGTCGTTCGTGACGAACGCCGTTCGGGCCCCCCTGCGCTCGAGCAGCGCGTTCGTCGCGATCGTCGTGCCGTGCGTGAAGCGATCCACGGCGTCCGCGCCGACGGCGGCGGCCGCGGCCAGGACGGACTCTTCCTGCCGAGCCGCCGTCGGCACCTTCGCGGTCCTCACCGCCCCGTCGGAGACGAGGACGGCGTCGGTGAACGTCCCGCCGACGTCGATCCCGAGCGCATGCACGACGCCCATTCTGGCCTTGCGCGCCGGCAGGCGGCGGCGAGGACGCCGGCGGAAGGACCGCTCCGTGCCACGTGACCCAGGCCCGTGCTCGGCGTCCGCGGTGGATGGAAGTAGAGTGTCAGCCTCGTGGAGCGCCTCGTCTGCCTCGGGCTGAGCCATCGAACCGCCCCCGTCGAGCTGCGGGAGCGGATCGGCGCGCTCGGTCCCGGCGCCGCGCGCTGCCCGGCCGTCCTCGAGCACGTGTCGTTGCAGACGTGCTACCGGGTCGAGCTCTACGCGCTGCTGACCGACGCCGTCGACGACGCCCGCGACGAGCTGCTCGACGCGCTCTCCGACGCCCACGGGGTCGAGAGGGACCTGCTCGTCGACCACCTGTACGTCCACTCCGGCGAGGACGTCGCCCGCCATCTCGGGCGCGTCGGGGCCGGCCTGGACTCGCTCGTGCTCGGTGAGGCGGAGATCCTCGGCCAGCTCGGAGACGCGTTCGAGGCGGGCATGTCCGCGGGGACGGTGGGGCCCATCCTCACGCTGCTCTTCCGGAGCGCGATCGCGACGGGTCGCCGCGCCCGCGCGGAGACGGCGATCGGCGCGAATCCCGCGACGGCCAGCTCGATGGCCCTTGCGCTCGCGGAGGGGGCACTCGGAGGTCTCCGCGGGAGGAGGCTTCTCGTCCTCGGCGCCGGTCGGGTCGGGCTGCAGACGCTGAAGGCGGCTTCGGGCCGCTCCTTCGGCGCTCTCGCCGTCGCGAACCGGACGCCGGACCGCGCCCGGGAGGTCGCGGAGCGCTTCGGTGCGACGCCGTGGGGCCTCGACGGGCTCCCGGAGGCGCTCGCGGAGGCGGACGTCGTCGTCACGGCGACGAGCTCCGAGAGCCCGATCCTCGGCACGGATCCCGTCCGTGCGGCGATGTCGCTCCGACCGGATCGCCCGCTCGTGCTCGTCGACCTCGCCGTACCCGCGGACGTCGAGCGCGAGGTCGGGGGCATCGACGGCGTGCGGCTCTTCGACGTCGACGACCTCCGTGCCGGGCTGGACGACGCAATGGCCGCGCGGCTGCGGGAGGTGCCGCGTGTCGAGGCGATCCTCGAGGAGGACGTGGCCGAGTTCGGGAAGAGGTATCGCGAGCTCGAGGTCGAGCCGCTCCTCGCAGAGCTTCGCCGGCAGGCCGAGTCGATCCGGGAGCGCGAGCTCGAGCGCGCGCTCCGCGATCTCGGCGAGTTGGATCCCGCGATCGCCGAGCGCGTCGACCACCTCACCCGCGCGCTCGTCAAGAAGCTGCTCCACGACCCGACGGTCCGTCTCCGCGAGCGTGCGGGCGAAGGCGACGCGGACGAGGTCGCCGACACCGTTCGCGAGCTCTTCGGGATCACCGCGCCGAGCGACCGGTGAGCGGGGCGCCGCGGCCGGCGGCGATCACGCTCGGAACGCGGGCATCCGCGCTCGCACGGGCGCAGACGGAGTGGGTCGCCGGCGCCCTGCGGCGTGCGTTCCCCGACGTCGGCGCCTCGACCGCGATCGTGGTCACGTCGGGCGACCGGACCCAGGACGCAGGTCTCCCTCTCCCGGAGATCGGTGGCAAGGGGCTCTTCACGGAGGAGCTCGAGCGGGCGCTTCGCTCGGGCGAGATCGACGTCGCCGTGCACTCGCTGAAGGACCTCCCGACCGACGACGCCCCCGGCATCGCCGTCGGCGCGGTCTGCGCGCGGGAGGATGCGGGCGACTGCCTCGTCGCCCGCGACGGGCTCGTGCTCTCCGAGCTGCCCCCGGGGTCGGTCGTGGGGACGAGCAGCCTGCGGCGAGCCGCCCAGCTGCACGCGCTGCGGAGAGACCTCGAGATCCGCCCGGTCCGCGGCAACGTGGACACGCGCGTTCGCAAGGTGCGCGAGGGCGAGTACGACGCCGTCGTCCTCGCCTCGGCCGGTGTCAGACGGCTGGGGCTCGAGGACGCCGTGACGGAGTGGCTCTCGGGCGAGGCTCTCCTGCCCGCGCCCGGGCAGGGAGCGCTCGCGGTGCAGTGCCGTGCCGACGACGCCAGCGTCATCGCGATGCTCGGAGCGCTCGACGACCCGGTCGCGCGCGCCGAGACGACGGCGGAGAGGACGTTCCTGCGCGCGCTCGGCGGAGGGTGCGCGACCCCGGTCGCCGCCCGTGCGACCGCTCTTCCCGAAGGACGGGTTCGCATGGACGCCCTCGTCGCGTCGCTCGACGGCCGCGCGGTCGTGCGAGTGCACGGCGAAGGCGAGCCCGAGGCGCTCGGAGCCCGGCTGGCAGGCGAGGCGCTCCGCGGAGGGGCCGATGCGATCCTGGCGGCGATCCGTGGCTGACGCTCCGCTCTCGGGTCTCGCGATCGTCGTCACGCGTCCGGAGGCGCAGGCCCGCCGGCTCGCGCTCGAGCTCGAGGGCCTGGGAGCCCGGATCGCCAGGGTCCCGCTCGTCGAGATCGCCGAGGTCGAGGACGAGGCGGCGCTCGACGCCGCCGGCCGGGCGCTCGCGAGCTACGACTGGGTCGTCTTCACGAGCGCGAACGGCGTCCGGGCATTCGGCGACCGGCTCGCGCCGTCCGTCCCGGAGCCGCGCGTCGCGGTCGTGGGCCCGGCGACGGCGGACGCGCTCCGCGAGTCCGGCACCGAGCCGGCCTTCGTGGGAGCCGGTGCCGCCGAGAGCATCGCAGCCGGCCTCGACTCCCTGGAGGGCGCCCGGGTGCTGCTGCTGCAGGCCGACATCGCGAGCTCCGGGCTCGCGGACGCGCTTCGCGAGCGAGGCGCCCTCGTGGACGCCGTCACCGCGTACCGCACCGTCGGGCGCGTGCCCACGGGGGGCGAGCGGCAGGCGCTCGACCAGGCGGATGCGATCGTGCTCGCGAGCGGCTCGGCCGCGCGCTCCCTCGCCGCGCTGGAGCCCGTGGGCGCGGGAGCGCTCATCGCGTGCATCGGGCCGAAGACCGCCTCCGTCGCGCGCGAGGTAGGGTTGCGCGTCGACCTCGTCGCCGACGAGACCACGGCGGACGGCATCATTCGTGCGCTGGTCGAGCACTACGGGGAGAGCACGTGACGGAGTTCCATACCGATCCTCTCGACGCGCTTCGGCTCTCGCCGGGCGCCCACAGGCCCCGACGCCTTCGCCGCACGGCGGCGCTTCGCGACTTCGTCCGCGAGACGACGCTCTCCACGGACGACCTCGTGCTCCCGCTCTTCGTCGTGCCGGGAGAGCAGGTGCGTGACCCGGTCCCGTCGATGCCGGGCGTCGACCGGCTCTCCGTCGATCTGCTCGCGGGCGAGGCGGCAGAGCTCGCGTCGCTCGGGGTCAGGGCAGTGCTCCTCTTCGGGATCCCGAGCTCGAAGGACGCGGGCGGCTCGGAGAGCTACGCGGACGACGGCATCGTCCAGCACGCGATCCGGGCGCTGAAGGCCGCGAGCCCCGAGCTCGTCGTGGCGACGGACGTCTGCATGTGCGAGTACACGGACCACGGCCACTGCGGCCTCCTCGACGACGCCGGGTACGTCCTGAACGACGAGACGCTCGAGCTCCTCGCCCGGATCGCCGTGTCGCACGCCGAGGCGGGCGCCGACGTCGTGGCCCCGAGCGGGATGATCGACGGGATGGTCGGCGCGATCCGCGCGGCGCTCGACCACGAGGCGTTCGAGCACGTCGCGATCCTCTCGTACGCCGTGAAGTACGCCTCCGCGTTCTACGGGCCGTTCCGCGACGCCGCGGAGGGTGCGCCGGCCTTCGGCGACCGGCGCTCGCATCAGATGGACCCCGCGAACGTGCGGGAGGCGATCCGCGAGGCGGCGCTCGACGCCGAGCAGGGTGCGGACGGCCTCATGGTGAAGCCCGCGCTCGCCTACCTCGACGTCGTGCGCGCCGTGCACGAGCGCTTCCCCGAGCTCCCGCTCGCTGCCTACAACGTGAGCGGGGAGTACGCGATGCTGAAGGCCGCCGCGGCGAACGGCTGGCTCGACGAGCGGTCGGCGGTGCTCGAGGCCCTGACGGGGATCAAGCGGGCAGGCGCCGACCTCGTCATCACGTACCACGCGAAGGACGTCGCCCGGTGGCTCGGGGAGGGCTCGTGAAGGCCCGCGTCGACGACCGGCCCGACTCGTCGGATGCCGAGAGCGTCGACGTCGCAGAGCACGGACGCAGCGCGGACGGCGAGACGACGACGCTGGATCGCCGGCTCTTCATGCAGCTCCACGCCTTCGGAGGTGCGCGCGACACGGGCGCGCTGATCGCCGCGCTCGAGACCGCCGGTGTCGCCGGCGTGCTCTACGAGGACGTCAACGACCCGACGGGAGTCGCGCTCCTGACCCTGAGCGAAGAGCCCGAGACCTTCGTCTCCGCCTACCGGACGTTCCTGCAGGCGTCACCGTTCGCCGACCTCACGCCGAGACCGGAGCTCACGATGCTCGGGCGCACGTACGCGATCGGCTACGAGCAGGACCTCGAGCAGACGCTCGTCGAGCGGCCGCGGCGGCGTGTGCTCGATCCCGCGCTCCGGTGGGCGATCTGGTACCCGCTCCGCCGCGCCGGCTCGTTCGAGCAGCTGCCGAGGCAGGAGCAGAACACGGTCCTCATGGAGCACGGCGGTATCGGCATGGCGTTCGGGCGGGCCGGGCTCGGCTACGACATCCGGCTCGCGTGCCACGGGCTCGACCAGGCCGACAACGACTTCGTGGTCGGGCTCCTCGGCCCCGAGCTGCACCCGCTCTCCGTCATCGTCCAGCGGATGCGCAAGACGAAGCAGACGTCGCTCCACCTCGAGCGGCTCGGCCCCTTCTTCGTGGGCAGGGTGGCGTGGCAGGCCCCCGCCGAGTGAGCGCCGAGGGGGCCGCGACGACCGACGTCGAGCCGACGTCCGTCTTCCTGAGGGCGTGCCACCGGCTCCCCGTCGAGCGCACGCCGGTCTGGCTCCTGCGCCAGGCGGGCCGATACCAGCCCGAGTATCGCGCGCTTCGTGAGAAGCACTCGATGCTCGAGCTCATCCGGACTCCCGAGCTCGCCGCGCAGGTGACGCTGCAGCCGATCGAGAGCTTCGGCCTCGACGCCGCGATCATCTTCTCCGACATCCTCCCGCCGCTCGTCGGCATGGGCCTCGACCTCGACTTCGTGAAGGGCGAGGGGCCGAGGATCGGAAACCCGATCTCGAGCACCCGTGACGTCGATCTCCTCGGGACGCCTCCCGCCGAGGAGACGATGGCTCCCACGCTCGAGGCCATCCGCATCGTCCGCGGTGAGCTCGAGGCCCGGGACGTCCCGGTCATCGGCTTCGCCGGCGCGCCGTTCACCCTCGCGAGCTACGCGATCGAGGGAGGCTCGTCGAAGGACTTCGTGAAGACGAAGGCCTTCATGCTCTCCGAGCCCGCCGCGTGGACGCGGCTCCTGGGCAAGCTCGTCACCGTCCAGGCGGACTACCTCCTGGAGCAGGCGAAGGCGGGCGCCCAGGCCCTGCAGGTGTTCGACTCGTGGGCGGGACGCGCGCTCGGTCGGGAGGACTACCTCCGGTACGTCGCCCCTGCGAACCGCGACCTCTTCGCCAGGGTCGCCGCGGCGGGCGTGCCGGTGGTCAACTTCTCGCTCGGCGTCGGCACGTACCTCGAGCACGCCGCGGCCTGCGGCGGCGATGTCGTCGGGATCGACTGGCAGGTCCCGCTGGACGAGGCGTGGGCTCGGGTCGGCTTCGAGCGCCCGGTGCAGGGCAACCTCGACCCGGCGGCCCTGCTCGCCCCCTGGCGCGAGCTCCGGTTCAGGATCGACGACGTCCTCGAGCGCGCCGGCGGAAGGCCCGGCCACGTGTTCAACGTCGGCCACGGGATCGTCCCCCAGACGCCCACGGACAACGTCCGCCGGCTCGTGGAGCACGTGCGGGAGCGGACGTCGAGGTGAGCGTCACGCCTCCGGTCGGGGTGCTCGTCATGGCGTACGGCGGGCCCGCGTCGCTGGACGAGGTCGCCGGCTACCTCGCAGACATCCGCCACGGCCGGACGACGCCTCGCGAGGTGCTCGACGAGATCACCGAGAACTACCGGGTGATCGGCGGCGGCTCCCCGCTCCTGGAGGTGACCCGGCGACAGGTCGACGCCGTCGCGGAGCGGCTCGGGAGCGACTACCGCTGCTACCTCGGGATGCGTCACTGGTCGCCCTGGATCGAGGAGGTCGTGGGGGAGATGATCGAGGACGGCGTCACGCACGCCGTCGGGCTGGTGCTCGCGCCGCACTTCAGCGCCCTCTCCGTCGCCCGCTACCAGCAGAAGGTCGCCGACGGCCTCGAGCTCTACCGCGGGCAGATGGAGGTCCGTCACGTCTCCAGCTACCACGACGCGCCGGGCCT
>JBFFGH010000111.1:0-7327 GCA_041557575.1 Gaiellaceae bacterium | reverse complement strand
GCACGCGGACGAGCGACTCGAGCAGCGTCTGGTTGTGGTTCCAGAAGTAGCGCGGCGCGAGCTTGAGCAGCCGCTTCGAGTCGCTCCTGACACCGCGCTCGAGCATGGCGATCGACCAGCGCTGGATCGGGAGCCGCCTGGTGATCCTGCGCGCGAGACCCTGCCAGCGCAGGCCGGGCGGCTCGAGGAAGAGGTTCTCCCCGTGGTCGCCCGTGAGGATCACGAACGCGTCCCCGGCAGCCTCTCGCATGCGCCCGATCCACGGGTCGACGCCGGCGAGTGCGCGCTCGTACGTGTTGCGGCCGTGCTTCCGGTGGTCGAGCGCGCGCGGGTACTTGCGGGGCGTGTGGACGTCCCAGACGTGGACGAGGGCGAAGAACGGCTGCTCGCCGGACGCGAGGTCGCGCACCTTGGCGACGGCGTCCTCGCCCCACGGCGAGTGGACGGAGCGGCGCGGGATGTCCCGGTAGTCGCCCTCGGAGAACCCGCGGAAGAGCCCGATCGAGTCGAGGAGCGGCCCCGTCACCGAGCACCAGGTCCGGTACCCGCCCTTCGCCAGCTCCTCCGCGACGGACGGCACGTCCTCCGGGAGAGCCGACCCGCGGAGGGCGCGCACCCCGTGCGCCTCCGGGTAGCGGCCGGTGAGCATCGAGGTGAAGGCGGGGCTCGTGGTGGGGCACGTCGTGTACGTCGTCGCAAAGCTCGCGGACTCGGCGACCAGCCTGCTCGTCTCCGGCCAGGCCTCGTGCGGGCGCGCGACCGTGTCCGCGCGGAGGCAGTCGACGACGATGACGAGGAAGCTCGGCTTCACCCCGTGCGCTCCGCGAGCATCCGGCGGTACAGCGTCTCGAGCTGCTCGCCCGGATCGCCGAGCCGCTCGCGCACGACGCGCTCGTTCCGCTCCCCGTACGCCCTGCGGAGCTCCGGGTCGCGCAGGAGCTTCAGGAGCGCCTCGGTCACGGCGTCCTCGTCCCGGCACTCCACGACCTCGCCGCCCTCGCCCTGCGTGATCCACTCGTCGATCGTCACCGCGTCGCCCATCACCATCGGGAGCCGGGACGCCATCGACTCGACCATCGAGGCCGGCGTCGCGTCGGTTGACGCGATCGAGACGCCGATGTCGGCGGACGCCGCGTACGTCGGAAGCTCGTCGGGACGGGCGAAGACCTGGGCCACGCGATCGCGGAGCCGGAGCTCGTCGAGCAGGCGATCGGTCTCCTCCTTCGTCCAGCCGCCCCGTGCGGCGAGGACGAGCCGCGCCTCCGGAACCTCCTTCTGCGCCCGCGCGAAGGCGCGAACGAGCACGTCGAGGTTCGTGTTCGGCCGGTAGTTGCGGAGGGAGAGGATGACGAGCGAGCCCTCGGGCCACCCGAGCCGCTCGGCCAGTGTCGGGTCACGATGCTCCGGCCCGAACGGGCGCAGGTCGACGTACCAGACGATCCGGTGCACCTTGTCGGCCGGCGCGCCGAGCCGAACCGTCTCCTCCGCGTTCCCGAGCGAGGAGACGACGAACTCGTCCCCGGCGGCGATCGCCTTCGCCACGTGCCGGCGTCCGCGTCGCCGCTCCCGACCGTACGTGAAGATGTCCGTGTTCCAGGGGGACATCACGAGCGGATGGACGTCCGCCCAGGCAGCCCACCAGCCGTAGGGCAGCAGGTAGTGCGCGTGCACGAGGTCGACGTCGAGCTCGTTCGCGAACCGCCGGACGGCCGGCCCGAACCCGAGGCGGCGCACCCCTTTGACCTTCATCAGCGCCCCCAGCTCGCGGATGTTGTGCGCGTGGATCAGGTCGAGCTCGCCGGGGCGGTCGGTGATCCGGTTCGAGACGATGTGCACCTCGTGACCGCGCTCGGCGAGGCGCCACGCCCAGCGCAGGAAGATGATCGAGCGCCCGTCGCCGATCCCGAGAAGTCGAAGTGGTCTTTCGGACACGTGGCTGACTCTACCCACGCCCTGCGCTCGCCCCTTCGGGTGGCTGCGCTCGAGTCCCGCGTGCTTTCATGGCGCCATGACCCGCCGCCGGCTCCGCCTGCTCGCAGCCCTGCTGGCCTCGGCGCTCGCTCTGACGGCCGCCGGGTGCGGCGGAGGATCGGGGAGCGGGACGGCGGAGCCCGCCCAGACCGAGGCGTCGGCGTCGGCCCCGGTCACGCTCGTGAGCCCGCAGCAGGCGAGCGACCTCATCCAGGCCGGCGGCGTCCAGGTCCTGGACGTGCGCACGCCCGAGGAGTACGCGGCAGGGCACGTCGAGGGCGCGACGCTCATCGACTTCTACGAGCCCGACTTCGCCGATCGGATCGCCCAGCTCGACCGCGATCAGGAGTACGTCGTCTACTGCCAGTCCGGCAATCGCAGCGGGCAGGCGACGGCGATGATGGCCGAGCAGGGGTTCACCGCCGTCGACGACGTCGACGGCGGGATCGCCGCCTGGCAGGCTGCCGGCCTGCCGGTGACTCGCTGACTCCGCGGGTCGGCGAGACGGGGTCTCGTCGCTACCTTCCGTCGAGATGAACGAGCGAGACGGCGGTGCCCTCTGGCTCTGGGTACGGATCGCGCTCGTCGTCTTCGTGCTCGCCTGGATCCTCGGGCCGAGCGAGCTGCGAGGCGCCGTGCCCATCCTCCCGGTCTTCCTCGTCGCGCTCGGGCTCGAGCTGCACTTCCTCGTGGTCGCTCTTCGCGGCGACGCGCGCCGCATCCCGAATCGACTGCCCCAGCAGGTCGACCGCGACAGGTACGGATTCGACGCTTTGATCGACGACGACGTCGAGGGTGAGGACGACGAAGGGCTCCTCGATGGCGTTGCGGAGGAGGAAGAGGAAGAAGAGGAGGAGGACGTGTGGCTCGACGAGCCCGCGCCTCGCTCGCGCCTCGCGCCCGTGGGTCGCTTCGCCGTCGGCCTCGGCCTGATCGCCGCTCTAGGGACTGCAGTCTGGCTCCTGGACAGCCGGACCGGGTGGGGCTCGCTCTCCGGCGAGACGAAGGCCGCGGCCGTGAAGCGCTTCTCCGAGGAGGCGTCGCTCGTCGCGGAGAAGCCGGTCTCGATCCGGTGCGACGAGGCGCGGGACTACGTGGGAGCCGTCCAGCACGCGGACGGCGTCGCCCAGGTCGGAGGAGAGCTCGCGATCCTGACCCCCGAGATCTGCGACGACCTGTACAGGCTCGCCTTCGAGGGCGAGACGAAAGGAAGCCGCACGGGACGGGCGATCGCGGTGCTCGCACACGAGGCGTGGCATCTCCACGGGGTGAGCGACGAGGGGACGACGGAGTGCTACGCGCTCCAGAGCGGCGTCGAGCTGGGTGAGCGCCTCGGCCTCTCGGAGGGCACCGCCCGCCAGCTCATGCGCCAGCAGCTGACCGAGAACGCGCTCCGCGGCCTGGGCACGCTCGAGTACCGCATCACGTCCGAGTGCCGGGACGGCGGGGCTCTCGACCTCGACCCGGCCGACGGCAGCTTCCCGTAGGCGCTACCCGGCCGAGGACGAGCGGCTGACGCCGAGATCCCGGAGCAACCCGTCGCGAAGGTCGTACACGAGGCCGTGCACGGTCAGCTCCTGGCCGCGTCCCCAGGCGTCCTGGACGATCGTCGTCTCGCAGACGTTCGCGACCTGCTCGCCGACGTTGAGCTCGCAGAGCCGGTCGATGCGTGCGTCCTCCGGAAGCGAGGCGATCTCCTCCGCGTGCTTCTGCTCCACGTCCACGACGTGGCGGAGCCAGTTGTCGATGAGCCCGTGCCGGGCACCCTCGAGGGCGGCTCGCACGCCCCCGCAGCCGTAGTGGCCGCAGACGATGACGTGCTCGACGGAGAGCACGTCGACCGCGTACTGCAGGACGGAGAGGCAGTTGAGATCCGTGTGCACGACGACGTTGGCGACGTTGCGGTGCACGAACACCTCGCCCGGGTCGAGCCCCACGATCTGGTTCGCGGGCACGCGACTGTCCGAGCACCCGATCCAGAGGTACCGGGGCGACTGCTTCTCGGCGAGGGCGGTGAAGAAGGCCGGGTCGCTCGCCACCATCGACTCCGCCCAGGCGCGGTTCCGCTCGAAGAGCTCCTCGATGCCCGCCATGCGCCAGAGGCTATCCGCGAGACGTTGATCCCGGAGCGCGTCCGTCTCACTCCCACCCCGGCGGCGAAGGGCGTACCATGACGTCAGGAGGACGAAGATGGAGTTTCGTCTGCTCGGACCGCTCGAGGTTGTGGAGCAGGGGCAGGTCGTGCCGCTTGCGCGGACGAAGGAGAGGGCTGTGCTCGCTCTCCTGCTGCTGCGGCCGAACGAGCTCGTCTCGTGCGACAGGCTCGTCGACGAGCTCTGGGGTGAGAGCGCCCCCCCGACCGCACGGCACACGCTCGAGGCGTACATCTCCCGTCTTCGCGTGACGCTCCGCGACGGAGGGAGCGAGCTGATCGAGAGCCGGGCCGGCGGCTACGTGATCCGAGTCGGCCCGGAGCAGCTCGACGCCGTGCGCTTCCAGCTCCTCCTGGAGGAGGGGCAGCGCGCGCTGGAGCACGGCGAGGCCGGGGACGCGGAGGAGAAGCTCGTCGAGGCCCTGGCGCTCTGGCGCGGCGACGTGCTCTCGGATCTCGCATTCGAGCGGCTTCCCGCAGCCGAGGTGGCGCGTCTCGAGGAGCTGCGGCTGGTCGCGATCGAGTCGCACGTCGAGGCGGCGCTCGCCCTCGGCCGTGACGGCGTGCTCGTCGCCGAGCTCCGCGCACTCGTTTCCAGGTACCCGCTGCGTGAGCGGCTGCGCGCGCAGCTGATGCTCGCGCTCTACCTGCGGGGACGTCAGGCGGAGGCCGTCGAGGTCTACCTGGAGGGGAAGGAGCTGCTCGCCGAGCATCTCGGTCTGGATCCGGATCCCGAGCTCCAGCGACTGTACGAGGCGATCGTGCGCCACGACCCGGCGCTCGTCGCGACGTCTCCGCTCGCGACGGCGAGCACGTAGCGCGGGGCGCGCGGACGCGTCTTCGCGGGGCGTTCGCTTCCCGCAGCTCCGCTGCGATCGCCCTCCGACGCGAGCCCGACCGCCGTACGACGCGGTACCTCCACGATGAGCATGAGAGAGGTCTCGGATGCTTCCGAGGAATCGAAGGGAGGCGTCGTGAGTGAGTACGAAGCACTCGTTCAGGAGGTGCACGATCGTCTCGAGGCTCGCGTGCGCGATGCGCAGTTGGCGCACCTCGCTCACGTGGCTCGTGCACACGACGTCCGCGAGCGACACGGTGGGCGGTGGCTCAGGCTCGAGCTCTCGCACGCGTGGGCTCATCTCGCGGGAGCCGGGCACCGCGTCGTGCACCACGGCCACTAGTGGGCCGCGCGTGTTGCGCGATCGGTCGAGGCTCCTCTGCGCCGGCGGGGGAGTCGAGGGGCTTCGTCTTCGGAGTCTCGAGGCTCGGATGAGCACGGCGCCTCGGCCCTGGCTCTCCCTTCGGCACGAACGTTCGCGCCTGGTCGGCACGAAGCGCTGATGGCCGCCGCACCCGGTCATCCGTGGATTCCCTGACGCGCGGCTGTGCAGGGTCTGTTGCCCTTCCCTCGACACGGGGCTGCACGAGGCGCAGTGCGCTCGGGCGACGGGTCGCTGTCGTCACCGGAATAACGGGAGGGAGATCGTCATGTGGAGACGATGGTCGACATGTGCAGCGATGGCTGCACTCATCGCGGGTGCCGTGGGTGCTGCAGCCTCGGCCACCGCGGCCGGCGCGCCGCCGGGCGTCAGTGACAGGTACGAGACGCACGTCCTCGTTCGTGGAGCGGACATCCACGGGGCGAACGGGCTTGCGATTGACCCGAGCGGCCGGCTTCTCGTCGCGAGCGTCTTCGGCGGAGAGCTCGTTGCGCTCGACCCCCAGACCGGTCGGATCCTGGAGCGGCTTGGCCACGATCTCGGAGGGCCCGGGGTGGGCGTGGATGGACCCGACGACGTGGCGGTCGGTCCGGACGGCTCGATCTACTGGACCGACATCCTCCTCGGAGAGGTGGGGAGGCTCGCACCCGACGGCACGGTCACGAAGCAGTTCGTCGCCATGGGGATGAACCCGATCGCGTTCACGGCGGACGGGAGGCTGTTCGTCGCGCAGGCGTTCTTCGGCGATGGTCTGTTCGAGCTCGACCCCGACCTCGCGGATCCGCCCAGGGTGGTGATCGCGAACTCGGGTGCGTCGCCGTTCATCGCCCAGCTGAACGGCTTCGACTTCGGACCGGACGGCCAGCTCTATTCGCCTCAGCCGTTCCTCGGGAGGATCGTGCGCATCGATCCCGAGAGCGGGGCGATGACGCTGCTCACGCAGTTCCCGGCGGGGGTCAACCCGTCGTCCGTCGAGTTCGACTCCCGGGGACGCCTGCATGCGAGCCTTGCGGATACGGTCGTTCGCGTCGACCGGATCACCGGGGCGTACTCGAAGGTAAGGACGATCCGCGGCGCCGTGCTCGACAACATGGTCTTCGACGCCCGCGACCGGCTGTTCGTCTCGAACTCGGACGACGGCTCCGTCTATGCCGTCGCCCCGGGCGGCGGAGTGCGGACGCTGAGCCGCGGCGGGCTCATTCTTCCCGGCGGCATCGCGCTGATGAGGGGCGGCTCGGGGCACGAGTCGCTGTTCGTCGCCGACCTCTGGAGCCTGGCCGAGCTCGACGCGAACTCGGGACGGCTCCTCGAGGTCGATCGTCAGTCGCGCGCCGGCGGAGGCATCGTCGAGTCCTGGACGGTAGCTCCGGACGGCGGGAACGTGATCCTCACGTCCTGGATGTCCAACGCCGTGCAGATCTGGAACCCGGTGGCGAACGAGGAGGTCTCCGTCTTCACCGACTTCGCCGTTCCGTTGAACGCGATCCGGTTCCAGGGGGATCTCGTCGTCGCCGAGCTCGGCACGGGGAGCGTGTCGAAGAAGACTGGTGCGGGAGCGAAGTCGCCGATTGCGACGGGCCTGTTCGTCCCGACGGGGCTCGCTGCGACCGAAGACGATCTCTGGGTCGCGGACTGGGCAACGGGGATGGTGTGGAAGATCGTCTCCGACGGTGCCGTCCTGTCGGAAAAGCAGCTCGTCGCGAGTGGTCTCGTCTTCCCGGAGGGGATGGCCGTCGACACCGACGGCTCGCTGCTCGTCCTGGAAGCCGGTGCGGGCCGCCTCACGCGGATCGACCCGGCGACCGGCCAGAAGACCACGCTGGTCACGGGCCTCGAGCTCGGAGCCGCGCTCTCGGCCGGCGCGCCGCCCGCCGTGCCTCTCAGCAGCGTCGCAGTGGGCCGGAACGGCACGCTGTTCGTCACGGGTGACGCCGCGAACCTCGTCTATCGCCTGCGGGCTCTGCCGCCCAAGTAGCAAGGGCGG
>JBFFGH010000110.1:0-7468 GCA_041557575.1 Gaiellaceae bacterium | reverse complement strand
GGACGAGTGCTCGAGCAGACGCTCGCGTTCCACGAAGGGCCCGAGAGTCGCCGCAGCCTCCGCGAGGTACGAGTCGGCGACGGACGGCTCGAGCGATCCGACGCGACCGACGATCGCCGCGTAGGCATCTCCGAAGCGCAAGACCGGTACCGAACGGAGTTGCGATCCACCGAGCAGCGAGAGGCGTGAGCGCTGCCGGAGCGTTGCCTTCGCCTCCGCGCGAACCCGTCGGGTCGGTCGATCGGCGGTTCCGACGCTCAGGATGCACTCCACGCCGGTGCGACCCCGTCGCCACAGGGTCGCGTCGGTGAGCACACCGAATCCGAGGAGCACGTCGAACACGATCTCGACGGCGACGAGAGGCGGGAGCTCCAGGAGCTTCGGGCTCCGTGCGATCTCGCGGAAGAGGGCGTAGCGCGCGGCGGCAAGGGGGAGAGCCGACGCCTCGGCGACTGCCGCTGCCGCGCCTCGGACGTCCGCGTCGTCGAGCTCGTGAGCTGCGCCGAGCTCGACGATCGCCGCCGCCGCGTAGTAGATCGAGGCGAGCCCGTCACCCACGTCGTCCACGCCGTACCCGGCATGGATACGCCGCGCCTCGGCGAGGACCGACTCGAGCACGGGCCGAAAGTCATCCGCGCAGCCCGCGAGGAAGTACGCGTGGAGCCGTTCGAGTCGCTCCTCCGGCTCGCCACTGCGAGGATGGGCGCGCTCGAGCGCACGCGGGAGCGGGATGGGTGCTCCGTGCTGGATGCTCTTTCCTGCCTCTGCCATGGGGAGTCCTAGGCCCTCATCGTGGTCGATTCCCGAGGGATCTCGAGTTTCCTGCTGCAGTCGGCCGGTGCGCGGTCGCTCGCTCTCATCGCACCGACGAGGACGCCCCTGCCGACTGCTCGTCGAGCAGCCGCTCGACGTCCAGCAGTAGCTCCTCGGTCTCGTTCCAGCGGTCGAAGACGCGGATGCCGGCGGGGCTCTTGCCCCCCGTGTCGGCGACGATCACGATCGGAACCTCGGGCCTCCGCGCGCGCGCGGCGTTGGCCGTCCTCAGCGCGTCTGCGACCGCCTCGGCTCCGTCCAGGATTGCGAGGTCGACGTTCGAGGTCTGAATCGCATCGGGGAGCCGGTCGGGCGCGGCCAGCTCCTCGACCTCGAGCTCCCGTCCGCCGAGCAGGAAGCGGGCGAGCCTCACGAAGCGGGGGTCACGGCTGACAACGAGAACACGCGCTCTCGGGTCCGGTTCGTCGTCTCGCTCGTCGACCGACGAGCCTCCGCGTGTGTCGACTGCGCTCTTCGACGCCCAGGCGACACGGTCTCCGACCTCGAGGCCGCGCCTGCGGCACTCGCCGGCCGCGAGCTCGACGACCTCACGAGCTCCCCGGCACGAGACCGTGCGCCACGGTCCGACCTCGTGCTCGACCCGGATCACGACCTGATCCGCGTCGAGGAACACCGCGTCGATCGGGAAGCGCATGAACGCGGTGTGGATGCTCCAGCCGGGGCGCAGCACCATGCCCTCTCCCCGCCTCAGGTACTTGCGACCGAGCAGTCCTCGCATTCGCCGGTGTGCGCGGTCGGCCACGACGACGCGCTCGCAGACGATCCGGCCGTCCTCTCGGCGGAGCGTCAGCGTTGCCATGAGAGCTAGCCCAGGGCTTCGATGATGTTGATGATCATCGGCGTCAGGATGACGATGAAGAGCGCCGGGAAGATGAAGAAGATGAGCGGGAAGAGCATCTTCACCGGCATCTTCTGGGCCCGCTCCTCGGCGATGGCGCGCCGCCTCTTTCGCATCTCGACGGAGAGGTTGCGCATCGTCGTCCCGATCGAGACGCCGAGCCGCTCTCCCTGGGTGATCGAGCGGACGAAGATACGCATGTTGGGCGAGTCCGCGCGACGCCCGAGGCTCTCGATCGCCTGGCCGACGCTCAGTCCCATGCGCTGCTCCTGGAGCGTGAGGCGGAGCTCCTGGCCGAGGGGGTCGGACATCGAGTCCGACGCCACCCGCATCGACGCGAGGATCCCGAGCCCGGCCTCGATCGTGACGACGAGCAGGTCGATCATGTCGGGAAGCTGCTTGTCGATCTTGTCGAAGCGCTGGCGCTTCTTGATGTCGACGTAGTAGGGCGGCGCGAACCAGCCCATGGCACCGGCGGCGAGCCCTCCGGCGGCGGCCAGCACGATCGATCCGCCCATGGCGGGGATCAGCCACAGGACGAGCAGGCCGAACGCGATCGCGCAGAGAAGCTGGTAGCCGAGCACCTTCCGCGGCGTCGTGCCGTACATCCCTGCCGACACGAGCTGCTCGCGGATCCTCGCCTCGCCGAACCTGGTCGTCCTCCGGGCGACGAAGTTCCCGAGCCGCCCTGCGAGCGAGTCGAGCGGGCGATGCGACGGCGACTCGGCCTCGGAGCCGCCCGTTGACTCGGCCACGTACCCGTACGTCTGAATCTGGTCGAGAGTCGCCGAAGACGCGGAGGCCTTGCCGAGGCTGGCGACGAGGATGGCGATGCCCGCTCCGAGAAGGAGCACGCCCGCGATTGCGATCAGACCGATGCCCATCTCACACGTCCAGCTTTGCCATTCGCTTGATGACGAGAGATCCGATGACGATCATGATGGCGGCTATCACGAGCGCGATCTGGCCGATGAGCCTGCTGGTCATCGGCTGCAGGTAGTCGCCGCCCGTGAACATCAGCGAAAGGAACACGAAGATCGGGAGGCCGGTCAGGATCCAGCGCGAGATGCGAGCCTGGGCGGTAAGCACCTGAACCAACCGCTTGAGCTCCATGCGCCCGCGAATCACCTCGGCCACGCGGTCGAGGACCTCTGCCGTGTTCCCGCCCGCTTCGCGCTGCAGGCGCATGACGAGCGCGATCTGCTCCGCGTCGTAGCTCTGCATGCGCCGCGCCATGACCATGAGGGCGTCGTCGAGCGCGACGCCCAGCTGCTCGTCCTGGTGGACCCGCCTGAACTCGGACTTCGACGGCTCGTCGGCGCTGTCGACCATCACCGAGAGAGCGCCCATCGTCGAGTGACCTGTCCGCATCGCGCCCGCGAGCACGTCGAGGTTGTCCGGGAGCTGCTCCGCGAAGGCTTCGCGCTTCTTGCGCACACGACGCGAGACGATGGCGCGCGTGACGAACGGCGCTCCGAGGCCCAGCAGAAGCCACCAGAGGTTCTGCGTGAGGACCGTGGCGACGAGCGACGCCGCGATTCCGCCCACGATCGTCCAACCTGCGATCGCGAGCGGTGAGAGCCGGAACCCACCGAGCTCGACGTCGGACTCGAACCTCTGCCACCAGCGCTGGCCTCCGACAGCCCTCTGCGCCGTGTCCCCGAGCATGGCGGCGACCTCGGCGCGGCGGAGGCGGGACTCCTCCTCGGTCGGCACCGTCACGTACTGCGCCATGCGCCGCCGGAGCGACCGCTTCCTGACGTCGACCGCCGTGAGGATCGCGAAGACGATGAGTGCGAGGATCGCGACGACGACGAAGATCATGAGCCACGGCGACGTGATCACCTGGTCGATCCAGGTGCGGTCGAAGGTTCCGCGTGGGGAGATGTCCAGCGCAGGCGTCGTGTAGCTCGCGGTCGCGGGGGCGTATCCGTTGACCTTCATCACGACGGCCGCCTCCCGCTCGGGCGGGAGCAGTGACCGGTAGGTCACCTCGTACTCGTTCGAGAGCCGCTGGCCGATCTGCTTGAAGATCGGCCTGAGCTCCTCGGGAGTCGCCGTCTCGACGTACGTCCCGCCCGTCCGGGTGGCGAGGCTTCTGAGCGTCTCGGAGTCGTACTGCGGCGAGCTCAGCCCGACCGAGATGACGCGGACGTTCGCTTCCGCCGCCGCCTGCAGGGCCTCGGCACGGGATGTTTCGCTGCCGATGTCCGTTCCGTCGGAGAGCAGGACGACGGTCGTCCGCTCGAGGCCCTTGCCCTCGGCCATCTTCGCGGCGTTGACCAGCGCGTCGTACATGTGCGTGCCCACCGACGTGGGCGGAACCTGGGCGGCGGACTGGCTCAGAGCCTCGGCGTCGGTGCTGAAATCGGTCAGGACCGTGTCGCCCGGGCCGAACACGACGATCGCCACGGGGAAGTCCCCCTTGCGCTCGGCGAGGAACGCGCGCGCGGCGGCCATCGCGTTCTCGATCGGCCTGCCCTCCATGCTCTTGGACGCGTCGATCAGGAGGACTGCACCGCTGTTCGATGCTCCCGGCGGGGTGACCGCGAGGCTGACGACGGGGTTGCCGTTCTCGGTGACCTCGACCTGGTCTGCCGTCAGCGCCTGTGTCTTCGGCAGTCCGAGGAGGAACGTGCGATCGGGGAAGCTCGAGCCCGGCGCCTCGCTGAGCGTGGGCTTCGCGTCCTGCCCGAGCGCGAGCGCGGGCAGGGTGAGAGCGACGAGAGCGGCGCCCGCGACGGCGATGCGTGCGACGCGCCTCACGCGATCGCGCCTCGGTGCTCGTCGAGCGAGGAGACCCGCTCCCCGAACAGGCTCTGCGGAAGCTCGATTCCGCGCTTGCGGAACTTCTCGAGGAACACCGGGCGCAGGCCCGTCGGGCGGAGGCCGCCCGTGATCGTCCGGTCGGGTGCGACCGAGTCGATCTGGAACTCGAAGATGTCCTGGAGCTGGATCACGTCCGACTCCATGCGGAGCACCTCCGTCACCTGCACGACGCGGCGCGACCCGTCCTCGAGGCGGTCGATGTGAACGAGGAGGTCGAGCGCGGCCGAGATGTGCTGCCGGATGGCCCGCAGCGGAAGGTCGTAGCCGGCCATCATGACCATCGTCTCGATGCGGTGGAGCCCGTCCCGAGGAGAGTTCGAGTGCACCGTGGACAGCGAGCCGTCGTGGCCCGTGTTCATCGCCTGGAGCATGTCCAGGGCCTCCGCTCCGCGAACCTCGCCGACGATGATGCGGTCGGGCCGCATGCGGAGCGAGTTGCGGACGAGATCTCGGATCGGGATGTGCCCCTCGCCCTCGATGTTCGGCGGGCGAGCCTCGAGCCGGAGCACGTGGCGCTGGTGGAGCTGGAGCTCGGCCGCGTCCTCGATGGTCACGATCCGCTCGCTATCGGGGATCGCCGACGAGAGCCCGTTGAGGAGCGTCGTCTTCCCCGACCCGGTGCCGCCCGAGATCAGCATGTTCAGCTGGGCCTCGATGCAACGGGTCAGGAATTCCACCGACTCCTGAGAAAGAGAGCCGATGTTGATCATGTCCTCGAGGGACAGGCGCCGCCGACTGAACTTCCGGATCGTGAGGAGCGGCCCCGAGAGCGAGAGTGGAGCGATCACGGCATTGACGCGGCTCCCGTCGGGGAGGCGCGCGTCCACCATCGGCGACGACTCGTCGATGCGGCGGCCGACCTGCGACACGATCTTGTTGATGATGCGGCGCAGGTGGGACTCGTCCGTGAACCGGACTGTGGTCTCGTAGAGCTTCCCGCCGCGCTCGATCCAGACGTCGTCGGGGCCGTTGCACATGACCTCGGTGATGGAGTCGTCGGCGAGCAGCCGCTCGAGAGGCCCGTAACCGAGGATGTCGTCGAGGATCTCGGAGGTCAAGCGCTCTCGGTCCTCACGGGCGAGCCCGGCCTCGTCGTTCAAGTGGCGCCTGATGTCGGCGGTCACACGGTCGCGGAGCTCGGTGGGGTCGACGGCGATGTTGAAGAGCTGCGGGCCGAGCTCGGAGATCACCGTCATGTGGATGCGGTTCTTGAGCTCGGCGAACGGCTCCTGCTCTCCGCCGGGGCCGCGCTGGGCGCTGATTCGCTCGTGGAGTTCCATGGGTTAGGCCTTTCGTCCGAAGATCTTGCGCTTCGAGCCGCCCTCCGGCGCTGATGCGGTGACGGGGACGGCCTCCTGGACGCCCACGGCGTCACCGAGGAGGAGGCTTGCGAGCCGCCCGTACGCCTCGGCCGGCTCCGACTGCGGGCGGGCGACGACGATGGGGATGCCCTCGTTCACCGTTCGCGGGATCTCGCGGTCGGAGGGGATGAACACGTCGGGCGTGCGGCCGAGGACGGCCTCGACGTCCGATTGGCTGATCCCGACACGGCTGTGTGCGCGGTTCAGCAGGAGGTACACGCGGTCGGGGTCGTACTTCATGAGCTCGAGCGTCTCGAGCCCGAGCTTCGTGTTCTTCAGCGACAGCGAGTCGAGCATCCCGACCATGACGATCTCGGTCGAGTTGTCGATCGACGTGATCACCTCGGCCGTGAAGCCGGGAGGCGTGTCGACGACGACCCAGTCGAAGTTCGCGCGCAGGATCGCGTAGATCTCCCGGAGGAGCTCGGCCCCGACGGCGCTCGCCTGGTCTGGCCGTCGCGGCGCGATCAGCGTGTGCACCCCGGAGGAGTGCACGGCGAGGAACGCCTGCAGCTTGTCCCAGTCGAGCGCGCCCGGCGACTGGGCGAGGTCGTAGACGGTCCTCTCCGGCGGGAGGCCGAGGCACAGCGCCACGTCTCCGAACTGGAGGTCGAGGTCGATGAGCGCGACGCTCTGCCCGCGCTGGGCGAGGCTGACCGAGAGGTTCGTGGACGTCAGGGTCTTGCCCGTTCCGCCCTTCGGGCCGAGCACGCAGACGAGCCGCGAGTTCTCCGCGGCGACCGGGCTCTCGGCGCCCTGCTTGCGAACCATGAGCTTGTGGATCTCGAAGTGGATCTGCTCCGGGGTTGCCGGGAGCATCACGATGTCGTCTGCGCCGGCCTCGAACGCGCGCTTGAGGAAGCCGTTCGGCGACCCGTGCCCGAGAACCATGACGCTGAGGTCGGGGTTCTGGCGGGCCACCGCATCCAGGAGCAGGAGCGCGCGGTCCGAGTAGCCGGCGCAGGCGACGAGGAGCAGATCGGCGACGCCGTTCCGCAGCCAGTTCAGTGCGTCCTCACCGCTCGCGGCGATGTGGACGACGCTGAACTCCTCGCCCGAGGGCAGGGAGTCGCGGACGCTCTCGGCGTCGACTCCGGGCTCGACTGCGAGGAGGGCTTTGACCGGGCGGCTCGGCATCGTCTTCCCTCTACCTCAGGACCGACTCGATCGTCGCTGTTTCCTTAGGGGTCTTCTTGGCGCCGACGACCGGACGGATGACGAAGTAGAACTGAGTGTTGTCCGCGGCGTAGGCGAACTCGGCTGCGTCCTTGGAGTTGATCCGAAGGATGAGGTTCGATCCGCCGCTCGGACCGGCTTGGGCCGGCACGGCGAGCACCTTCACGTTCTCGCGGAAGAGCTTCACCAACCCCTGACCACCACTACGGCCGCCGGTGGCGATGTAGAGGTCGATCGAGTCGCCGCCCTGGAGCTGCGAAAGGCTCCCGTGGACGTTGTCGACGGAGACCGAGATCGCTCGCTGTGCGCCGGTGATCTGCGAGTCGACGGAGGCGGTGTCCGAGGCTGCGAAGTCAAGAGCGGTGAACTGCTGTCCCGGGAAGATCTCCGTCGAGGCCGCCCTTCCGCTCAGGTACTGCGGGTCTGCGAT
>JBFFGH010000109.1:0-7509 GCA_041557575.1 Gaiellaceae bacterium | reverse complement strand
TCGGAGGCGCGGATGCCGAGGTTCACGCGGACGAGGTGTGCGGCAGCACGCGCGGCACCGGCCGCGAGCGCTGCCGCGGCTGCGGCATCCGCCCGGTACGCGGCCTGCCCGTGCTCCGCCGCGAGGGCCGCGAGCGCGACGGCGTCCGCGCCGAGTGAGGCGATCCCGAGCGGCACCGCTGCGGCGGCGTCGAGCTTCTGCTCGAGCCGGAAGTCGCGTCGGGGGTCTCCGGGCGTGGAGGCCTCTGCGTCGCGAAGCGCCGTGAGCGCGTCTTCCCACGCGGTCGCGGCCTCCCGCGCGAGGTCGATTGCACGATCGGAGACGGCGGTCGCCTGGGCGAGGACGCCCGCCGCGTCGCCCCACGACTGGCGGGAGCAGTTCGCAACCATGGCCACGAGCCGTGCCGCGAAGGCGACGGCGATCGCGGCGGCGGACCCGCTGCCCGGCGAGACGCCGTCCGCGGAGAGCCGATCGAGGAAGTCGTCGAGGCTCAGGTGGAGGTAGTCGTCCGTCACGTGGGCCGGAGTCTAAGGCTCTCGCGGTCCGTACACTCGCCGCGTGCCGGTCTACCTCAGCGAGTCCGATGTCGCGTCGTTGCTCGATCCCGCCGACGCAGTCGACGTCGTCGAGGAGTGTTTTCGGCGGATGGCGAGGGGCGAGGTCGAGATCGCGCCTCGCCGCCGATTGCGGCTGCCCGAGGGAGCGCTCGCGGACATGGCAGCGGCGGACGCAGGTCTCGGCCTGGCCGGAGGGAAGCTCTACGCGGCCACCCCGCAGGGCGCGACGTTCGTCGTCTGCCTGTTCGACTCGGAGACCTCGGAGCTCGTCGCCGTCGTCGAGGCCGACCAGCTGGGATGCCTTCGCACCGGGGCTGCGAGCGGAGTTGCCGCCAGGCATCTGGCAAGAGACGGTGCGCGCACGCTCGGTGTGCTCGGCTGCGGTCACCAGGCGGTGACCCAGGTGGCCTGCATCCGCGCGGCCGTGCCCTCGATCGACCACGTGGTCGCCTACTGCCGCACGCCCGAGCGGCTCGTCGCGTTCTGCGACGAGATGGGAGCGGAGGCCGGCGAGACGCACCGCGACGCCGCCGGGCAGGACGTCGTGGTGACCATCACGACCTCCCGCGATCCGGTGATCCGCGGCGAGTGGCTCCGACCCGGCGCGCTCGTCGTCGCGGCCGGCGCGAACGTCGCGAGTCGGCGGGAGCTCGACAACGTCGTCCTCGAACGAGCGAGCTTCGTCTGCTGCGACTGGCTCGAGCAGGCACGAGTCGAGTCGGGAGACCTCATCGACCCGGTCGAGGCGGGCGTCCTCGATTGGCTCGAGGTGCACGAGCTGCACGAGGTCGTGGCGGGTGACGTCGTGGCCCGCCACAGCGATGCGGACGTGATCGTGTTCAAGTCGAACGGGATCGCCGCGTGGGACGTCGCGCTGGGCGCCGAGGCCGTCCGGCGCGCCCGGGAGCGAGGCGTGGGCACGGAGCTCTAGATCGTTCTCGCGGAGCGCCGCGTCGTGAGTGCGAGGTCGGAGGCGCCCATGGGGGAATAGGATCGGGTCGTGTCAGAGCTTCCGCACGGCACCGTGACGTTCGCGTTCACGGACATCGAGGGCTCGACCGCGCTACTGAAGCAGCTCGGCGACGACTACGCGACCGTCCTCTCCGACCATCGGCGGCTCGTGCGAGAGACGTTCACGAGGCACGAGGGTGTCGAGATCGACCGGCAGGGAGACGCCTTCTTCTTCGCGTTCCTGCGTGCGCGCGACGCGGTCGCGGCGGCGGCGGAGGTACAGCGCGCGCACGTCCGTCACGAGTGGGCCGGCGGGTCGGAGGTGCGGATGAGGATCGGCCTGCACACGGGCGAGCCGACCGTCGGCGAGGAGGGCTATCTGGGGCTCGACGTCGTCCGTGCCGCGCGGCTCTGCGGTGCGTGCGAGGGTGGTCACGTCCTCCTCTCGGAGGCGACGCGCGCGCTCGTCGGAGCGACGTTGCCCCCCGGGGTGTCCGTGTTCCCGCTCGGCGAGCGTCATCTCAAGGACATGGACGAGCCGGAGCGCATCTACGAGCTCGAGATCGAGGGCGTCGCGGCTGCGCCGTCCGAGGTGCCGGCGAGCCGGCCGCCGTCGCCGGCGAAGCCCACCCCCCGGGCGTCGCGCGAAGCTCGGAGGAAGCAGCGGCAGGACTGGGAGGCCGGCGTCGAGAGGAGGGTGCAGTCGATCGCAGAGAGCACGGTGGAGAAGGTGCTCGGCGCGATCGAGCGCGGGTTCGGAGCGTCCGCGCGCACCTCGCCGGATGCCGCCGGGCAGCCCGGCATGGAGGGCGACTCGAGCGCTGAGAGCGCGGTCGACGACCTCGCGGCCCAGGCGGACGACCTCGCGAAGCGGATCGAGGCCAAGATCAGGCTCGCCCGCAGCAGGCGCGGGGACGCCGTCTAGCGGTGCGCCCTCGTCTCGCGAGACGTCCTCGAGCAGCTACGGGGTGGCAGCGGTGCCGAGCGACGCCTTGATGGCCTCGAGCATGTCGCTCGAGATCGCCTCGATCATCTCCGGGCGGTCGAGGAGTCGCTTCTGCTGTTCCGGCGACAGCCTGTTCTGGACGTACCGGTCCGACAGGATCTCCTCGAGCGAGCGGCCGCGGTTGTGCTCACGAATCACGTACCGGGCGACGTGCTCCTCCGCGGAGCCCCGCTGGAAGAGGAAGGAGAAGAGATTCTTGAAGACCTCCACGCGAACCGATTGTATCCCGGGAAGATGAGAAGGAGCTCCAGAGAGGGTCGGTATGCCGAGCGCACGCTCGACGGCGTCGACGACCTCGGCCGGGAAGAGCGTGTCGTCATCTGGATCGAGCGCAGGCCCGGTGCCCTCTGGGCCGTCGGGCGGGCGGTCGACCCGCAGTTGCGCGAGTCCGACGAGACGCGGCCCGAGGACGTGATCTTCGAGGGCTACGAGCTCGAGGATGCGCTCGAGCAGGCGAACGAGGCGCTCGAGGACGACGTCGAGGTGCTGGAGCGCGACGGCCGGCCCGCCGACGCTCGCCCGTTCACGCGCAAGGAAGTCCTCCCGCTGCTCGAGCGCTGGTTCTTCAACCGCTGACCGCGCAGGAGAACGGCTCGGATCACCGACCGTGGCGACGTGCGGGCGCCGGTTGTCGGATCAAGTCGGCAGGGGCGGTGCTAGCGTCAGCGCCCTGGTGCGGATTCGCGTCGGACACAGCCCCGACCCCGACGACGCGTTCATGTTCTGGGCGCTGACGACGGATCTCGTCGACACGCGCGGCCACGAGTTCGAGCAGGTTCTGGGAGACATCCAGACGCTGAACCAGTGGGCGCGCGCAGGGCGTCTCGAGGTCACGGCGCTCTCCCTTGCCGCGTACCCGTTCGTGCAGGAGGACTACGCGCTGCTCCCGCACGGCGCCAGCATCGGCTCCGGGTACGGGCCGATCGTGGTCGCGCGCCGCCCGCTCTCGAGAGGCGACCTCGTCGAGCACGAGATCGTCGTGCCGGGCGCGATGACGACGGCGTTCCTCACGCTCCGCCTCGTCCTCGGCGACGTTCGCTTCCGTGAGATGTCCTTCGAGGAGATCCCGGAGGAGGTCGCGTCGGGCCGCGCCGAGGTGGGGCTGCTCATACACGAGGGGCAGCTGACGTTCGAGGACTTCGGGCTCCACAAGGTGCTCGACCTGGGCGAGTGGTGGCTGCTCGAGACGGGGCTCCCGCTCCCGCTCGGCGTGAACGTGATCCGGCGAGACCTCGGCGAGGACGTGCTCCACGACGTCTCGGAGGTTCTCCGCGACGCGATCCGGTGCGGGCTCGACCACCGCGCCGAGGCGCTCGAGTACGCGCTCCAGTTCGGCCGTGGCATCGACTCGGCCGTGGCCGATCGCTTCGTCTCGATGTACGTGAACGAGCTGACGCAGGACTACGGGGACGAGGGCCGCAAGGCCGTCACGGAGCTCCTCCGCCGCGGGGAGGCGCTCGGTGCCTTTCCCGAGCCGGTCCGGATCGACTTCGTCGGGTAACGTCGCCGGCCATGGCTCGCGCCGTCGTCCTCTCTGCAGTCCGCACGCCGATAGGCCGCTACGCGGGTGCTCTCTCGGGCGTCCGGCCGGACGATCTCGCCGCCGTGGCGATCGCGGCGGCGGTAGACCGGGCCGGCGTCGAGCCGCACGCGATCGACGACGTCTACTTCGGCTGCGCGAATCAGGCCGGTGAAGACAACCGCAACGTCGCGCGCATGGCCGCCCTCCTCGCGGGCCTCCCGGACACCGTGCCGGGGGTGACGCTGAACCGCCTCTGCGCATCCGGCCTGTCGTCGGTGGTGTCCGCGTGCCACGCGATCGTCGCGGGTGATGCGGAGATCGCGATCGCGGGAGGCGTCGAGTCGATGAGCCGAGCGCCGCTCGTGATGCCGAAGCCGGCCACGGCGTTTCCGCGTGGCAATCAGACCGCCTGGGACACGACGCTCGGGTGGCGCTTCCCCAACCCGCGGCTCGAGGAGATGTTCCCGCTCGAGTCGATGGGCGAGACCGGGGAGAACGTGGCCGAGCGGTGGGGGATCACGCGCGAGGACCAGGATGCGTTCGCGCTCCGGTCGCAGCGTCGCTGGGCCGAGGCGAGCGAGGCGGGGCGGTTCGCGGACGAGATCGTGGCCGTCGGGGACGTCGTGGTGGACGAGCATCCCCGCCCGCAGACGACGGCGGATGCCCTCGCCGGGCTCAGGCCGGCGTTCCGCGCGGGCGGCACCGTCACCGCCGGGAACGCGAGCGGCATCAACGACGGCGCGGCCGCGCTCGTCGTGGCGAGCGAGGAGAAGGCCGCGGAGCTCGGGATCGAGCCGCTCGGGGCCTTCGTCGGCTCCTCCTCCGCCGGCGTCGACCCGCGCGTGATGGGGGTCGGCCCGATCCCGGCGGTGCGGAAGCTCCTCGAGCGGACGGGGATCGCCATCGGCGACCTGGACCTCGTCGAGCTCAACGAGGCGTTCGCGTCCCAGAGCCTCGCCGTCGTCAGGGAGCTCGGGCTGGACGAGGAGCGCGTGAACGTGAACGGGGGCGCGATCGCCCTCGGCCATCCGCTGGGCATGAGCGGGGCCCGCCTCGTGGTCTCGCTCCTGCACGAGCTTCGCCGCCGCGACGGGCGCTACGGGCTCGCGACGCTGTGCGTCGGCGTGGGGCAGGGCGTTGCGGCGCTCTTCGAGCGCTAGCCGGGCCTAGAGGCCGGGCTTGGCCGTCATCAGCCACAGGAGGGCGAGGATGAAGACGAGCTGGAGCATCCCGAGCATCGCGATCAGCCGCTTGCTCGCCTCCGCGTGCAGCTCCTCGCTCTCGCCCACCCCGTTCTCCCGCAGCTCCTTGGCCCGACGTGCGACTCGACGAGCGTGCGGTCCGAGCACGAACGTGCCGATGGCCGTCGCGACGGCCCAGATGACGTACGAGGCCGTGAGCCAGCCCTGCTCGAACTCGAGGTAGGCCAGCTCGTCCACGAGCCACGTCCCGGTGACGATCGTGCCGAGCGCCCCCGGGATCAGCGCGAGGTACTCGGCCTTCGAGGAGAGCCGTGCCAGCATCTCGATCGTCCTCGTGTCGGACGTGCGGGACATCCCGATGCCGGTCGCGGTCGCGACGCCCTCGCCGCCGACGAGCAATGCGACGAAGACGAAGTGCATGAAGAGGAGCTTCTCGTAGGTGGACACGAAGAACGATCCTAGGGCGCCTCGAGATCGGGTTCAACTTCTCGCGCGACGCCGGCACCGTCACCACTAGGCTCCGCTCGTGCGGATCCAGGAGCGACTCGACGCGCTGTACGCGATCGGGGGAGGGCCAGGGGCCAACCGGCCCCATCCGGGCCCCGCCGAGGACGAAGCTCACAGGCTCGCGTCGGGGTGGCTGCAGGAAGCCGGCCTCGACGTCGAGGTCGACCGGCACGGCAACCTGCTCGGCCGGTCGGGGCGCGACGACGACGTCTGGGTCGGCTCGCACCTCGACTCGGTCCCGCGGGGCGGGCGCTTCGACGGCACGCTCGGGGTGGTCGCGGCGATCGAGGCGGTCTCGGAGGCCGGCGCCGGGGCCGTGGTCGTCTTCCGCGGCGAGGAGGTCGGGTGCGTCGGCTCCCGCGCGCTCTGCGCCTCCGGGGGCGAGCTGCCGAGATCGTTCCTCGAGCTCCACGTCGAGCAGGGGGCGAGGCTCGCCGACCGAGGCGTGCCCGTGGGCGTCGTGACCGGCATCGTCGGATACACGCGCGGCGAGCTCGTCGTCGAAGGGCGCGCGGGCCACGCGGGCACGACTCCCATGACCGGCAGGGAGGACGCGCTCGTGGCCGCGGCGGCGGAGGTCCTCCGCGTCCGGGACGCCGCGTGCGCGGTCGAGGAGGGCGTCGCCACGATCGGGATCGTCGAGGTCGAGCCCGGCGGGGCGAACGTCATCCCGTCGCAGGTCCGCCTGAGCCTCGACGTGCGCGCACCGGACGCGGAGCGGCTCGACGCGCTCGTCGCCGCCATCGGCTTCGAGCCGAGCTACCGCGTGGAGCCCGCGCTGTTCGCCGGGGCTGCCCGCACCGCTCTCCGGGACGAGATCGCCGAGCGGGGGATCGAGGTGGTGGAGCTCCCCTCGGGCGCGGGGCACGACGCGGGCATCCTCGCGTCGGCCGGCGTCGACTCGGCGATGCTCTTCGTCCGCAGCCTGAACGGAGGGATCAGCCACTCCCCCGACGAGCACTCGAGCCCGGAGGACGTCGAGCTGGCGGCGGAGGTTCTGACCGGCGCGCTGCGCCGGCTCCTCAGCTCTCCCTGAACGAGATCTCCTGGGCGCCTTCCCAGAGCATCCGGCGCCCGAGCTCCCGCAGGCTCTCGTTGCCCTCGACGATCGTCGCGAAGTGGTTCCCCGCGAGCGCGCCCGCCTTGCTCGCGAAGGAGACGTAGCCGTAGGCGAGGAGGAGCTCCGTCTCGCTGAGGCCTCCCGGGTAGAAGATCAGCTCGCCCGGGCTCGGGTAGCTCGTGGCGTTCTCCGGCCCGATGCCGACGTCGAGGTCGCCCATCGGGATCCAGCCGCCCTCGCCCGACCAGCGGACGTGGATGATCCTCGAGTCGAGCGGGAGCATCCGGCGGAACGCCGCGACCGTCTCGGGAGCGGCGTCCTCCTCGAACCGGGCGGTGAACGAGAAGCCGCCTGCCGTGATCTCGAGCATCGCGCCGACCCTAGCCGTTCTGTGCGATCCAGGTGGCGAGCAGCGAGCGCTCGTCGGCGGTCATCCCCGTCGCGTTCCCGGGCGGCATCGCCTCGGTCTGGACGGCCATGCGCTCGATGTCGCGGATCCGCCCCTCGATCTCGTCGCGCGTCTCGAACCGAACCCCGAGCGGGGCGGTCGTGCCGGAGTGGCAGGTGGCGCAGCGCTGCGCGATCACGCTCTCGACCTCGGCGAACGAGATCTGCCCCGGAGTCGTGGGCGACGTGTCGTCGGGTCGGAGCCAGAGGGCGAGAGCGACGACTCCGACCGTCGCGGCGGCGGGGATCCACCACAC
>JBFFGH010000108.1:0-7518 GCA_041557575.1 Gaiellaceae bacterium | reverse complement strand
CCCCACGCCGTGCGTGTCGAGACCGAGGAGCGCGAGGACGCCATCGTCTTTCACCTCCACGTCGCGCCGGACGACGTGGGAAAGGTGATCGGCCGGCAGGGCCGCATCGCGCGCGCGCTGCGCAGCGTCGTTCGCGCCGGAGGAGCGCGGGCGAGCGAGCGCTACCTGCTCGAGATTGCCGACTGAGCCCGGGCACGACGAGGTTCTCGTCGGACGCGTCGGGCGTCCGCATGGCGTCGACGGCGCCTTCGTCGTCGAGGGCGGCAGCACGGACGAGGCCCGCTTCGCGGTCGGGTCGGTGGTCCACGTCGAGGGTGAGCCGGCGACCGTCGTCCTCTCTCGGCGGGTCGGCGGCGGGCGGCGCGCGATCAAGCTCGATCGCCAGGTCGCCCGCGGCGCCGAGCTCTTCGTGCCACGCGAGACGCTCCCTCCGTTGCCGGACGACTCGTACTACGTGGCGGATCTCGTCGGCATGGAGGTGCTCGACGAGCACGGCACCGCCGTCGGGCGCGTGAGCGACGTCCTGCCGGGGCCCGCGAACGACGTGCTCGAGCTCGACACCGGTGTGCTTCTCCCGCTCGTCGAGGCGTGCGTACGCGAGATCGACACCGAGACGCGGCGAATCCTTCTGAACCCCGGGTTCACCGGCTGACGGCTACGGTTCCCTGCCGTGCGACTCGACGTCTTCACACTGGTTCCGGACGCCTTCGAGTGGATTCGCGCGCGGCGGCCGCTCGCGGCCGTCCTCGGCACCGAGCTCGAGCTTCGCGTCCTCAACTACCGGGACACGACCCCTCTCACCGCGGGCCAGGTGGACGACGAGCCGTACGGCGGCGGGCCGGGGATGGTGCTTCGCGTGGACGTCGTCACCGCGGCGCTCGAGGGCACCTACGGCGGCCTTCCCTCGCATCGCGTGGTCGCGCTCTCCCCGGGAGGTCGCCAGCTCGACCAGGAGCTCGTCGAGGAGCTCGCGAGCGAGGAGGCGCTGACGCTCCTCTCGGCCCGCTTCGAAGGCTTCGACCAACGGATCCTCGACCATCTGTGCACGGACGTCGTGTCGATCGGCCCGTACGTCCTCTCCGGAGGCGAGATCCCGGCCCTCGCGGTCGTCGACGCGGTCGCGCGCCGGCTCCCCGGGGCGCTCACGGAGGGGTCGGGCGAGGTCGAGAGCTTCTCCGCGGCTCTCCGGGGTGGGATCGAGTACCCGCACTACACGCGCCCGGCCGAGTTTCGAGGCTGGGCCGTGCCCGAGATCCTCCTCTCCGGCGATCATGCGCGAATCGAGGCCTGGAGGCAGGATCACGTGCGGAGCGTCGTCTCGTGAGCGATACCGAGGAGCAGCAGGGCACTTCCATCGGCTCGCCGACCGCCGGCGACGGCGACATGCAGGCGGAGGACTCCGCCTGGGTCTCGCCTGCTCAGCCGCCACCGCCGCCGGCCCCTCCGTTCTCCTGGCCCGTCGCTCCCGAGACCGTCCACGAGCACCACGAGTTCCACCACCCGCTCGATCGCGTCACCTGGAGACTCCCGAGGCGGCTTCGGATCCTCGTGGACTGGGTCGTCACGATCGTCGGCGCGATCGCGATCGTTCTCGCGATCAAGGCATGGGTGGTCAACCCGTACCGGATCCCGTCGTCCTCGATGGAGCCGACGCTCCACTGTGCGACGCCCGCGCCCGGCTGCGAGGCGCGCTTCTCCGACCGGGTGCTCGCGAACCGCTTCGTCTACCACTTCCGATCCCCGGAGCGCGGCGACATCGTCGTCTTCGAGACGCCCCGCGCGGCGAAGACGCGGTGCGGAGCCGGAGGAACCTTCGTCAAGCGGATCATCGGGCTTCCGGGTGAGACGGTGCAGATCAGGCTTCGTCAGGGTGCCGCCTACGTCTTCATCGACGACAGGCGGCTGGAGGAGCCGTACATCCAGAAAAACCGGCGGGACATCGGCCCGGCCGAGTCGTTCAAGGTCCCGCAGGGTCATTACTTCGTCATGGGCGACAACCGCGCACAGTCCTGCGACTCCCGGGTGTGGGGGTCCGTTCCCAGGGAGAACCTCATCGGGAAGGTGTTCATGACGTACTGGCCTCCGCAGCGCATCTCCTTCCGCTAGCACGGACGTCGTGCCGCGGTGCACCTCGGGCCCCGCGGCGGAGCGCGCGTGCTGCTCCGTCACGCCGGCGGCGGGTGATCCGCTAGCATTCCGCCCCGGCCCTCCGCCTCTCCTTTGCGATGAACACGACGATCGAAAGCCTCGAGCAGCGCAACATGCGCACGGACCTGCCTCAGTTCAAGGCGGGAGACACGGTGCGTGTCCACTTCAAGGTGATCGAGGGCAGCCGGCAGCGCATCCAGGTCTTCGAGGGCATCTGCATCAAGCGCCAGGGCTCCGGCTTCCGCGAGACCTTCACGGTTCGCAAGCAGTCGTTCGGTGTCGGAGTCGAGCGGACCTTCCCGCTCCACTCGCCGAAGGTCGAGAAGCTCGAGGTCGCCGCGATCGGCGACGTCAGACGCGCGAAGCTCTACTACTTGCGCAAGAGAGTGGGCAAGAAGGCGCGCGTCCGCGAGCTCCGGCAGGGCTAGCGACTATTCTCGCCCGGTGGCGCGATCCACCGGCCAGCGACTCCTCGGGTTCGATCGACGCCTCGGCGTGCGCTTCGTCGCGGGCGCCGACGAAGCCGGTCGCGGCTCGCTCGCGGGGCCGCTCGTCGTGGCCGGTGTCCTCCTCGACTACGAGGAGCTGCGAGGGTCGCGGGTGCGGCCGCTCGCGACGCTGAACGACTCGAAGCAGGTGCCGCCCGACGAGCGCGAGCGCCTCTTCGAGGCCGTCGCAGCCTCGGCCGCCGCGATCAGCGTCAGGGTCGTCCCCTCGGGCGAGATCGACCGCTCCGGGCTCCACCGGTCGAACCTCGCCGGTCTGCGCGCCGTGCTCGAAGACCTCCATCCACCGGCCGAGGCGTGCCTCGTCGACGGCTTCCGCCTCGGGGCGTCGGCGCCGCCTCACGAGGCCCTCGTGGACGGCGACACACGCAGTGCGGCCATCGCCGCCGCGTCGATCGTCGCCAAGGTCGTTCGCGACCGCGTCATGCATCGGTTGGGATCCGTCTACCCGAGGTACGGCTTCCAGTCGCACGTCGGCTACATCACGCCGGCGCACACGGAGGCGGTTCGGGAGTTCGGGCCGAGCGTGCTTCACCGCCGCTCGTTCCAGGCCGCCTGCTACGAGGCGGCGTGAATCGCGGCGAGCGCGCCGCCCTCCGCCACTATCGACTCCGCGGATACCGCCTGCTGGACGCGAACGCACGCGTCGGTCGCTACGAGCTCGACCTCGTCCTCCGGCGCGGGAGGTGTCTCCTCTTCGTCGAGGTGAAGGAGAAGAGCGGGCCGTCGTTCGGGCACCCGCTCGAGATGATCGACGAGGAGAAGGTCCGACGCGTCAGGACGGCCGCCGGCGGATGGCTCGCTCGGCATCCCGAGCTCTCCGGCCTCGACGTCGCTCTCGAGGCGGCAGCGGTGACCGGGAGGTCGGTCGAGAGCGTCCCGCTCGTGTAGCTCTCCGGGGAGGACCGAGGCGTCGCGGTCCGAACCTTGGTGCATGGCTCCGACCCAGGCGGCGCTCTACGAGGAGCTCGGAGACCTCCACCTGTCCTGGTCGGAGGCGGAGCTTCCCGAGCGGGAGCGGACGAAGCACGTCCACCGCCTGCATCCGTATCTCGGGAAGTACGTGCCGCAGCTCGTGGAGGCGCTCCTCGAGCGCTACGTGCGCTCCGGGGGCCGCGTGCTCGACCCGTTCGCCGGCTCGGGAACGACGCTCGTCCAGTCCCTCGAAGCGGGGCGAGACGCGGTGGGCGTGGACGTCGCCGCCTTCAACTGCCTCCTGATGGGCGTGAAGACCGCCAGGTACGACCCGTTCGTGCTCGAGACGGAGCTGCGCGACGCGGCCTCGAGGCTCGGGCGTTCGGGGGAACGGCCGAGCGGCTACGTGCGCGAGTGGTTCGCGCCGCAGGCGGCAGCCGAGCTTCTCCACTTCCGGTCGCTCCTCGGCGAGTACGAGCACGCGGACGTCCTCCGGGTCGTTCTCGCGCGCGCGGCGCGCTCGGCGCGGCTCACGACTCACTTCGATCTCGAGTTCCCGAAGACGCCAAAGCGCGAGCCGTACTGGTGTCACAAGCATCGCCGGACGTGCAAGCCGGTCGGAGAGGCGAACAAGTTCCTCTCCCGCTATCTCGTGGACACGCTCGAACGTCTCAAGGCGTTCCAGCGAGTTCGGAGCCGGACGCACGCGGCGACCATCCTGCACGGAGACGCTCGCGACGTCGGGCTCGACGGCACCTTCGACGCAGTCGTCACCTCACCCCCGTATCCCGGTCTCATCGACTACCACGAGCAGCACCGGTACGCGTACGAGCTGCTCGGGCTCGACGACAGGAGGGAGCGGGAGATCGGGGCGGCCGTGAGAGGGACGAGCCGTGCCGCGCTCGAGGCGTACGTGGAGGGGATCTCGAGCGTGCTGGCGCGTTGCGCCGAGGCGCTGTCGCCGGGCGCGCCCGTGATCGTCGTCGTGAACGACCGGCGCGATCTCTACGGGGAGATCCTCTCCCGAGCACGACTTCGCCTGGTCGACCGACTCGAGCGCCACGTCAACCGGCGCACGGGGCGCCGCTCCGGCGAGTACTTCGAGTCGATCCTCGTGTCTGTACAGGAAACGTAAGAACATCGGCAGGGCCGCAGGAGTCGGCCGATCCCGGGGGTAGCCTGGCCGACGAGCGAACGAAAGGGGAACCAATGCGCACGCTCCTACGCCGACCTTCGCCTGCGATGGTCGTAGCCTGCATCGCTCTGCTCGTCTCCCTCGGCGGGACGAGCTTTGCCGCCGCCACCCAGCTCGCGAGAAACAGCGTCGGGACACCTCAGCTGAAGAACGGCGCCGTCACGGCGCCGAAGATCAAGAACAACGCAGTCACGTCGCCGAAGATCAAGAACAACGCGATCACCTCCACGAAGGTGAGAAACCGCTCGCTGCTTCGCGTGGACTTCGCCCCCGGGCAGCTTCCCGCCGGGCCGACCGGGCCGCAGGGTCCTGCCGGTCCTGCCGGTGCCGCCGGGCCTGCCGGCCCCGCCGGGGCCAAAGGTGTGATCGGGGCCATCACCGTCCGCACGCAGTCCGCGGTCGTCGACGGAGGCGTTGCGGAGAACGGCGCCTACAACTCGCGGCGCGTCACCACGCTCTGCCAGAGCGGCGAGCTCGCGATCTCGGGGGGCACGTCGTGGAGCGACGACGCGGGGGGCCGCGAGCTCATGACCGGCGAGCTCGAGCCGCAGCTCAACGCCCAGAACCAGGTGATCGGGTTCCTCGGCGTGGGGCTCAACGACAGCGGGAACGACAGCACGTTCACCGTGCACGTGCTCTGCTACACGCCGTAGACGTTTCGTAGCTCATCCGGCGCCGGCGTGTGATCGCCGATCCCACGTCGGCGCCTACCGTCGGGTGAGTGCTCTCCCGCGCCGTCACTCACGCGCTCGTCGGCCTCGAGCCGCGCCGCGTGGAGGTCGAGGCGCACCTGCAGCCGGGCATCCCGGGCTTCGCCATCGTCGGGCTCGCCGATCGCGCGTGCCAGGAGGCCAAACACCGCGTCCGGAGCGGCGTCGTGTCCGCTGCGCTCGAGTGGCCCGTCAACCGCAGGATCACGGTCAACCTCGCTCCCGCTGCTCTCCGCAAGGAGGGCTCGGGGTTCGACCTGCCCATCTCCCTCGCGGTGCTCGCGGCGACCCGCCAGGTCCCGCCGGAGCGCCTCGCCGAGCACGTCACGGTCGGCGAGCTCGCGCTCGACGGGCGCGTTCGCCCGGTTGCCGGGACGCTCGCCGTCGCGGAGGGTGCGCGGCGTGCGGGCTTCCGGCGTGTCATCTGCGCGGCCGAGTCCGCTCCCGAGGCGGCTCTCGCGGGTGTCGAGCCCGTCCCCGTCAGGACGCTCGCCGAGGCGGTGGCCTACCTCCGCGGAGAGATGGCGATTCCGTCCTTCGACCCGCTCCCCGAGGAGGCGCTCAGCGGCCGGCCGAGCCCCGATCTCTCGGAGGTGCGCGGCCAGGAACGGGCGCGGCGGGCGCTGGAGATCGCCGCCGCCGGTGCCCACAACCTCCTGCTCATGGGCCCTCCGGGAACCGGCAAGACGATGCTCGCGCGGCGGCTCCCCGGCGTCCTCCCGCCGCTCACGAGAGAGGAGTCGCTCGAGATCACGCGCATCCACTCGGTGGCCGGGCTCCTTCCGCCCGAGCGTCCGCTCCTCACGGCTCCACCCTTTCGCGCGCCCCACCACGGAGCATCCGCGCCGGCCGTCATCGGCGGCGGGCCCGCTCCGAGGCCCGGCGAAGCCTCGCTGTCGCACCGCGGGGTGCTTCTGCTCGACGAGCTGCCCGAGTTCTCGCGCTCCGTGCTCGAAGCGCTGCGGCAGCCGCTCGAGGACGGTGTCGTCACGGTCTCACGCGTGGGCGGCCACGCGCTCTTTCCGGCGAGGTTCCAGCTCGTCGGGACGATGAACATGTGCCCTTGCGGCGCACGCGGCGATCCGGCGATCGAGTGCGTGTGCACGCCCCAGCGACTCGCCGCCTATCGCGAGAAGCTCTCGCGGGCCCTGCTCGACCGGTTCGACCTCGCCGTGGCGATGCCGCGGCCGCGTGCGGTCGAGCTCGCCGCGCCTGCCGGGGAGGCGTCCGAGCGCGTGCGCGAGAGAGTCCTGGAGGCTCGAGAGCGGCTTCGCGAGAGCTCTCCGCCGCGTACCGAAGCCGCTTCGGAGCTCCTCTCGAGCGCGGTCGACCGGATCCCGCTCTCCGGCCGCGGGCGCGTGCGGGTCGCTCGCGTCGCCAGGACGATCGCCGCTCTCGAGGGCGCCTCGGCGGTCGAGCCCTCCCACGTCGCGGAGGCTCTCTCGTACCGGACTCCCGGTGAGCCCGCCGTCGCATGATCGGGATCCGGCGAGTCGTGCGGCGCGGCGAGGGCTTCCCCCGTCTCCTCGGGGCGATCCATGACCCTCCGCCGCAGCTGTTCCTGCGCGGGGAGGGGGAACGGGGCACTCTCGACCGCGCGGCGGTGGCGATCGTCGGAGCTCGCTCGTGCTCGGCGTACGGCCGCTCGGTCGCGCGCACGCTCGGCCGTGAGCTCGCCGCCGCGGGGCTCGTCGTGGTGAGCGGGATGGCGCGCGGCATCGACGGGGAGGCGCATCGCGGGGCGCTCGAGGCCGGGGGCGTGACGGTTGCGGTTCTCGGCTGCGGCATCGACCGCGACTATCCCGCAGCGCACGCAGACCTCGCGGGGCGGATCTGCGAGCGGGGGCTCGTCGTCTCGGAGTACGAGCCCGGAGTGGAGCCTGCGCCCTGGCGGTTCCCGGCGCGCAACAGGATCATCGCGGGGCTCTGCAGCGCGACCGTCATCGTCGAGGCGCGAGAGCGAAGCGGCGCGCTGATCACGGCCGACTTCGCTCTCGAGGAGGGTCGAGACGTGCTCGTAGTCCCCGGGGAGATCACGTCGGCT
>JBFFGH010000107.1:0-7673 GCA_041557575.1 Gaiellaceae bacterium | reverse complement strand
CGCCGGTTTATCCAGCCGCAAGATTCGTTATGCCGTCGTGGGCTTGGGACACATCGCCCAGGTGGCGGTGCTCCCGGCCTTTGCGCACGCCAAAGAAAACTCGGAGCTCGTGGCCCTCGTTCCCCAGTGGGCCGAGGAGGAGGGGTTCCAGGACGACCCGCAGGCGATCGCGGGCGCCACCTTGTTCGCCGAGTCCGGCTGCATGAACTGCCACGTCTACCTCGGCGAAGGTGCTGCGAACCTGGGAGCGCCCGACCTCTCGAACGTGGGTGCGGCGACCGGGAAGAATGCCGCCTACTTCGTCGAGTACCTGTCCAACCCGGCTGCCTTCGGCAACCAGGTCATGGGCTCGTACTCCTACCTGGGGCAGGAGAACCTCGAGGCCCTCGGTGTGTTCCTCGCCGCCTCGAAGGGACCATAAGGCGGCATCCAGCCCGACCGCGTAGCCTTCAGGCATGCGCGTCTTCCTCGGTGTGACCGGCGCTTCGGGCGCCCCCTATGCCGAACGCCTGCTGCGGGCGCTCGCGGCGGTGGACTGCGAGATCGGGCTCGCGGCGTCCCGCTCCGGGATCGAGGTGCTCGCGACGGAGCTGTACGGCGATCCGACGCTCCCTCGCGAGGAGGTGCTCGAGCGCTTCGTCGGGAATGCCGCCGAGCAGGTCACGGTGTACGGGGAGAACGACTTCAAGAGCCCCTACGCGAGCGGGTCGGCTCGTGTCGGCGCCTACGTGATCTGCCCGTGCTCCATGGCCACCGTCGGAACGCTCGCGGCCGGTGCGATGCAGAACCTCATCCACCGGGCCGCTTCGGTCGCGCTCAAGGAGCGCCGCAAGCTCGTGCTCGTCCCACGTGAGACGCCTCTCTCCTCGATTCACCTCCGCGGGCTCGCAACCCTGAACGAGGCGGGCGCGGTCGTCCTCTTCGCCGCGCCGGGCTTCTACCACGGGCCGACCTCGATCGACGACCTCGTGGACTTCGTCGTCGCCCGCTGCCTCGACCAGATCGGCATCGACAACGCACTCGTCAGGCGCTGGGGCGAGGATTGACCCACGAGTCCGGGACGCTCGCCCCGGAAGCGGTCCGGGGCATGTTCGACGGCATCGCGCCGGTGTACGACGTCATGAACCGCGTCATGACCGCCGGTCTCGACCAGCGCTGGAGGCGCCTCGCCGTCTCGCAGGTCGTGTGGCCGGGAGACCGCGTCCTCGATGCCTGCTGCGGCACGGGCGATCTCGCGGTCGCGGCCGAGCAGCGAGGCGGCCGCGTCGTCGGCCTCGACTTCTCCGAGCGGATGCTCGATCGCGCCCGCTCGAAGTCGGGAGCGATCGAGTGGGTGAGGGGGGACGCACTCGACCTTCCTTTTGCAGAAGGGGAGTTCGACGCCGCGACGGTGGGGTTCGGCGTCAGGAATCTCGAGGATCTCGAAGGTGGCCTCCGTGAGCTCTGCCGCGTGCTCCGGCCCGGCGGGAAGGTCGCCGTGCTGGAGATCACTCGTCCCAACGGGGCTCTCCGCCCCTTCTTCCGCCTCTGGTTCGACCTGCTCGTCCCCGCCGCCGGGAAGGTGCTCCCCGGCGGGAAGGCGTATACGTACCTTCCCGCGAGCGTCCGCCGGTTCCCCGGCGCCGAGGACCTCTCCCGGCTCATGGAGCACGCCGGCTTCGCGGACGTGCGCTACCGGCTCCTCGGCGGCGGCATCGTGGCGCTCCACACGGGGGTCAAGCCAGGTGTGGAGGTCGCCTCGTGACGGCCCTGGAGGTCGTTCGCACGGCTCCCGGGCTCGACGAGTACCTCGCCGAGGTCGACGAGCGGCTGCTCGACGCGGTGTCGTTCTACCCCGGCCTGGTCGCGGAGGTCGGGGCGGGGGCCGTGGAGGCCGGAGGGAAGCGGCTTCGGCCCGCGCTCGCATTCCTGTCCTCGTCGCCCGACGCCGAGCCCCCGGTCGCCGCCGGGGTGGCCGTCGAGCTCGTGCACATGGCGACGCTCGTGCACGACGACCTCATCGACGGCGCGTTCGTCAGGCGCGGGCGCGCGTCAGCCTGGAGCGAGCACGGCCCGGAGGCCGCGAAAGCCGCCGGCGACTACCTCTTCGCGCGCGCGTTCTCGGTGCTCGCGGAGGACGGTGATGCCGACGCGGTCGCCGTCCTCGCCGACGCCGCGCTCGGGCTCGCGCGCGGCGAGGCGATGCAGCGACGCCAGCGCCACGACCCGCTCACGCCGGTCGACGACTACCTCGAGCGCTGCGCGCTCAAGACGGGAAAGCTGTTCGAGGCGGCGTGCGTGCTCGGCGGAGGGAGCGGACAGTACGGGAGGCTGCTCGGCATCGCGTTCCAGATCGCCGACGACGTCCTCGACTGCGCGGGCGAGACGATCGAGACCGGCAAGGTCGCCGGCACCGACCTGCGCGACGGCACGCCGACGCTGCCGCTCCTGCTCGCCTCTCGCGAGGACCCGGTCGTCGCGGAGGCCCTGGCGGGCGGCCCGAAGGAGGGCGTTCTCGTCCGCGTGGCAGCGACGGGTGCGCTCGAGCGGTCCAGGGAGGTTGCGCTCGACTACGCTTCGCAGGCCCGAGCTCGTCTCGACGGGGCCCCCCGGCGAGAGGAGCTCGAAGCGCTGACCTGGGCAGTCGTTGAGAGGAGTAGCTGATCGCCGTTCTGGCCCTGAGCACGCTCGAGCCGATCCGGCAGAAGGTCGAAGCCGGTGAGCGCCTCGATTTCGAGGACGGCCTCGCCATCCTCGAGTCCGACGACCTCCTGACGCTCGGCGAGCTCGCGGACGACGCCCGGCGCCTGCGCGGGGGGACGGACGAGGTCTTCTTCGTCCAGAACCTCTACGTGAACCAGACCAACGTCTGCCGCGTGAAGTGCAAGTTCTGCGCCTTCGCGGCCACGCGCAAGCAGGCGCACGCGTACACGATGACGCCGGAGGAGCTCGTCGAGGACGCCCTCCGTCAGCGCGAGATCACCGGGTACACGGAGATCCACATGGTCAACGGCGAGAACCCGCACGTGGACTTCGCCTTCTACCGGGACACGATCCGCGAGCTCCACGAGGCCCTCCCCGAGGTGCACCTCAAGTGCTACACGGCGTCCGAGATCCACCACATGACGACGCTGTCGGGCCTCACCCACGAGGAGGTCCTTCGCGAGCTGAAGGACGTAGGCCTCGGCTCGCTGCCGGGCGGCGGAGCGGAGATCTTCGCCGACCGCGTCCGGCGGCTCGTCGCCCCGGGCAAGGAGAGCCCCGAGATCTGGTTCGAGGTGCACGACACCGCGCACCGGCTGGGCATCCCCACCCACTGCACGATGCTCTACGGGCACGTCGAGACGTACGAGGAGCGCGTGGACCACATCCTCCGGCTGCGCGAGCAGCAGGACCGCACCGGTGGCTTCCTCGCGTTCATCCCGCTCGCCTTCCACCCCGAGAACACCGTCTTCGAGCGTCGTGGGTGGCGTCACACGACCGGCGCGGACGACCTCAAGATGCTCGCGTTCTCGCGCCTCATGCTCGACAACGTGCCGAACGTCAAGGCCTACTGGATCATGATGGGCATGCCGCTTGCGGCGGTCGCCCTCCACTTCGGCGCGAACGACGTGCAGGGAACGGTCGTGCGCGAGGAGATCTTCCAGGCCGCGGGAGCCAGCGCCGGGACGGAGCAGAAGGTCGAGGAGCTCGTCCGCTTCGTCCGCGAGGCCGGGCGCATCCCCGTCCAGCGCGACACCCTCTACAACGAGCTCCGGCGCTTCGAGCCGGCCCGGTCGTGAGCCGCACCATGCAGCAGAAGAAGGAGGGCCCCGAGCGGGGAACGGGCGGCACGCCGATCTGGGTGTGGATCGTCTACGGGCTCGGGCTCTTCGCGGCGACGATCTTCGTCGTCTCGATCCTGTTCACCCTCGGCGCCTACGTCCTCTCGGACGACGTGCCCGTCACGGCGAACGTCTCGATCCCGGCGATCGTGCTCTGGAGCGCCATCTGCGCGGTCGCGGGCGGGCTCTTCCTCTACCGGAGGCGGCGATGATCCGGCTGGGGCGCATCTCGTACGTGAACATGGCGCCCGTCTTCTACGGGCTGGAGGCCGACGTCGAGCAGGTCTCGGGCGTCCCGACCGAGCTCAACCGGATGCTCCTCGACGGCGAGCTCGACATCGCTCCGATCTCCTCGATCGAGTACGCGCGGAACGCCGACCGGCTGCGGATCCTCCCGCGCGTCTGCGTCTCCTCCGAGGGAGCGGTGGACTCCATCCAGCTCGTCACGCGCATGCCGTTCGGCCAGGTGCGGTCGGTCGCGGTGACGCCGGAGAGTGCGACCTCGGTCGTCCTCGTCCGCGTCCTCCTGCCGAGGGCGGAGATCGTCCCGCTCGGCATGGACGCCGATGCGACCCTCCTCATCGGAGACTCCGCGCTGCGGAGCGCGTTCGAGGATCCCACGCCGCACTTCGACCTCGGGAAGGTCTGGCTCGAGCGGACGGGCCTGCCGATGGTGTTCGCCGTGTGGGCGGCACCGGAACCGGTTGCCGAGGGGCTGATCGAGCTCGAGCACTCCCTCGTCGCCTCCGTCCGGCTCGCGCGCTCCGAGCCCGAGCGGCTCGCGACGCAGGCGAGCGCGGCCTACGGCTACCCGCCCGGCTTCCTCGCGCGCTACTTCGAGAAGCTGCGCTTCTCCTTCGGCCCGAGGGAGCGGGCCGGCCTGTACACGTTCCTCGAGATGGCCCGCGACGCCGGGGAGCTCGCGCACGTGCCCGAGCTCCGGTTCGTGCGGGAGGAGGTGCCCGCGTGACGGTCTCGGCCGACCTCGTTGCAACCGCGTCGGACGGGCACCAACAGGAGCTGCCCGCCGTCGGCGAGGTGCTCGAGAAGGCGCTCGACGGAGAGCGGATCACCGACGACGACGCGATCGCGCTCCTTCGCTCCCGCGACCTCGTCGGAGTCGGCCGCGTGGCCGACGAGATCCGCAACCGCCTGACGGACCCCTCGAAGGTGACGTTCATCATCGACCGGAACCTCAACTACACGAACGTCTGCGTCACGGACTGCGACTTCTGCGCGTTCTACCGCCGGCCCGGTGACACGCGCGAGGCGTACCTCCTGCCGAAGCCGGTCATCTACAAGAAGATCGAGGAAACGCTCGCGATCGGCGGCACGGGAGTCCTGATGCAGGGCGGGCACCACCCCGACCTCGGGATCGAGTTCTACGAGGACCTCTTCCGCTCGATCAAGGCGCGGTACGCGATCCATCTGCACGCGCTCTCGCCGCCGGAGGTGCAGCACATCTCCCGCCGCTCGAAGCTCACGATCGCCGAGACGCTGGCGCGGCTGCGCGACGCCGGCCTCGACTCGCTGCCCGGTGGCGGCGCGGAGATCCTCGTCGACCGCGTCCGGCGGATCATCGCCCCGAAGAAGACGAAGTCGGACGAGTGGCTCGAGGTCATGCGCCAGGCGCACCGCCTCGGGATGTCGACGACGGCGACGATGATGTACGGCCACGTCGAGACGCTCGAGGAGCGGGTCGAGCACATGCGCCGCATCCGCGAGCTCCAGGACGAGACGCGGGGCTTCCGCGCCTTCATCTCGTGGACGTTCCAGCGCGACGGGAACCGCATCGACGACTTCGTCTCCGACGACGACATGCCGACGTCCTTCGACAACCTGCTCACGCAGGCGGTCTCGAGGATCTACCTCGACAACGTCCCGCACATCCAGTCCTCGTGGGTCACGCAGGGGATGAAGGTCGGCCAGGTCGCGCTCGCGTTCGGCGCGGACGACATGGGCTCCGTGATGATCGAGGAGAACGTGGTCTCCGCGGCCGGCACGACCCATCGCACGACGACGGACGAGCTCGTGCACCTCGTCCGCGCGATGGGGAAGACCCCGGTGCAGCGCGACACGCTGTATCGGGAAGTTCGGACCTTCTGAGACGCGTCCCCAGCGGACGCCTTGACCCGCCCGGCGCGGGCGGGAATCGTTCGTGAGCTCTCGCGCAGAGTGACCCATACATATGGGAAGAGAGATATAGTGAGCCATATGAAGACGACGATCGAGATCGCCGACGGCCTCCTGCTGGAGGCGAAGAAGCGGGCGGCGCGCGACGGAACGACGCTGCGCGCGCTCGTCGAGGAGGGCCTTCGCACCGTCCTCGGGGCGCGGACGGCGGGGGTATTCAGCCTCCGAGACGCGTCGGTCGACGGTCGCGGCCTGTCGGAGGAGTTCCGCGGCGCCGGCTGGGAGCGCATCCGGGAGGCGGTCTACGAGGAGCGCGGCGGCTGATCGCCGTCGACACGAACCTCCTCGTCGCTGCGCACCGGCGCGACGCCGAGCTGCACGACCGCGCCTCGGCCGCACTCCGCGGCCTTGCCGAGAGCCCGAGCCCGTGGGCGATCCCGTGGCCCTGCATCCACGAGTTCGTCGCCGTCGTGACCCACCCGCGCGTCTACGACCCACCTTCGGCCCTCGAGGAGGCGATCGCGCAGGTCGATGCCTGGGCCGAGTCTCCGAGCCTCGTCGTCCTGGGCGAGAGCGCGGACCACTGGGCACGGCTGCGCGGGCTCCTCGCGTCGGGCCGCGCGACCGGGGGCCGAGTGCACGACGCTCGCATCGCCGCGATCTGCCTCAGTCACGGCGCGCGGACGCTCTGGACCGCGGATCGCGACTTCTCGCGCTTCCCCGAGCTCTCGGTCGCCAACCCGCTCGTCGCCTGACGCGCGTCAGCGCTTCTCGAGCTCGACGAGCTTCGCTGCGAAGCCGTCGACGCCGTCGCTCCGGTTCACGCGTACTCGTGCGAGTCGGTAGGGATCCCCGGCCCGCGCGAGCCCGTAGATCGTGGTCGTCGCTCCGAGGTAGCCCGCCCTCTTCACGGCCGCGACGACCCGGTCGTCGAAGCGGCCGGAGGGGTAGCAGAAGAAGTCGACGGGAACATGAAACGTCCTCCGAAGAAGCTTCCGCGAGCCGGAGACTTCGTCCAGGAGCGCGTCCCTGCCGAGCGTCGTCAGATCCGGGTGGGTGAGGCTATGAGAGTTGAGCTCCCACCCGGCGCGAAGCAGCTGCGCGATCCGATCCTCGCCGAAGCCCTCGTCAGCGTTGATGTTGCTGGCATCGAGATTGAGAACGCCCGGCCACCGATGCACTCGCAACACCTGCGCGGCTCTCGTCGCGGTGCTTCGGTAGCCGTCATCGAACGTGACGACGACCGGTTGCTCGGGAAGGGGTCCGCCACGGTGCCAGTGATCCCACACGTCGCGAAGGGTCACGGCCGTGTATCCGTTCCTGTCGAGCCAGCGCATCTGGCCTGCGAAGTCCTTCGGGCTGACGTACAGCTCAGGGAAAGGCGCGCTAGCAAGTGGATCCGAGACGACGTGGTACATGAGTATCGGTACGGCCGCGTCTCGGCTCGCTTCGGTGTCGATGTTGCGCCCCGATGCGAGCCCGGCGAGAGTGGCGAGCCCGAGAGCAAACCCTGTTCCGGCGACAGAGAGACGAACGGCTGCGCTCCGGGCTCCCCTCGTGGCGAATGGCACGTTCACCGCGCGAGCATACGGGCCTCCCTGCGCGCGTCAAGCCCTCCGTGTTCGGAAGCTGTAAGCCCCTGCAAATGGCGATTTCGGACTCGTGTACGCTCGACGGGCCGTGACTCGCCTCGCCGTCCTCTGCACGGTCGTATTCGCCTTCGCCCTGGGTGCCTCG
>JBFFGH010000106.1:0-7698 GCA_041557575.1 Gaiellaceae bacterium | reverse complement strand
GAGCTCCGCCTCCGGGTCTCCGTTCATCCTCTCCCCGGCCCTGCCACCCGGAGTGACCCCGACGCCGCCCTCGACGACGCCCACCGCTCCGAGCACGCTCCCCTCGGGCACGCCGACGGCGCCGAGCTCGTCGCCGTTCCGGGTCAACGGGAACGCCGTGTTCCCCCGCATGGTCTGGCGCCAGTGCCCCTCGTACTACCCCGAGAGCCTCGCTGCGGGGATCAACCTCTTCCTCGGGGTCGCGTGCAGCGAGCCCGACGTCCAGTTCGAGCGACTCGCGGGCCGCGCGATGTCCACGGTGGACGCCTCGACCCCGGGCGTCTCCGGGCCGGGCGTCGTCGGCTGGCACCTCCCGGACGAGGCCGACGTCTCGGTCGGGATCCCCGAGAGCCTCCCGCGCCCGAAGGCGAGCGGGAGGGTGACGTTCCTCACGCTCACGGATCACTTCTCCGAGCGTGCGGCCCCGCCGCCGAACGGAAAGGGGATCTACCCGGGCATGTTCGAGCGCGCCGACGTCATCGGCTTCGACACCTACCCGGTCGAGGTGCGGTGCTCGCTCGCGGCGATCGACAACGTCTACTGGATGCAGCGCGAGCTGATCGGCCTCACCGGCGGGAAGCCGACATTCCAGTGGATCGAGGCCGGCCCGATGGAGCACTGCCGTGAGAACGAGGATCCGACGCCCGGCGTCGTCCGAGCGGAGACGTGGCTCGCGATCGCGGGCGGCGCCCGCGGGATCGGCTACTTCCCCGACTGGTGGGCGGAGGACATTCGCTCGGAGGTGCGCCAGACGAACCGCGAGATCCTCGCGCTCGCCCCGGCGCTCCTCGCCCCCGTCTCGCAGGCGAGCTGGTCGGCCGATGGGCCCGTCCGCATCGGCGCGCGCCGCTACAACGGAGCGACGTACGTGATCGCCGTGAACACCTCCACGGCACCGGCGAGCGCCTCGTTCTCCGTTCGCGGGCTCGCAGGCCGCAAGCTGCGCGTGTTCCGGGACGGACGGACGGTCACCGCGATGGGCGACCTCGCCGTGGACAAGCTGCCCGGCCTCTGCGTCGCGGTCTACGTCGTGCCGCCCGTGGGCTGGTAGCGCCGGGCAAGCCGGCCCGACGCCGTCCGGCTCGCAGCAGCACCGGCCGAGACGGCTCACGCGACCGCGTACGCTAGCCGCATGTTCTTCTTCGTCGCGTTCATCCTCCTGTTCCTCCTGCCCTCCCCGTGGAACCTCGTCGGCTTCGTCGCCGGTCTCGTCCTCTTCACCGGCGAGGTGCTCTTCTGGAACCGGCGCGTCCGCGGTCAGCGTGTCCAGGCGGGAGCGGAGACCCTGATCGGGATGCCGGCCGTCGTCACGTCCGAGTGCCGCCCGAGCGGCCAGGTTCGACTGGGAGGCGAGATCTGGGATGCTCGCTGCGACGCGGGAGCCGACGTGGGAGACGCCGTCGTCGTCACCGCTCGTGACGATCTCGTGCTCGTCGTCGAGAGATCTCCGACCGGCTGAGGCAGGGCTCCCGGCCGGAAGCGGCAGGGATCAGCCGTCGGCCCGGCCCGCGAACGGGGTCGGGGGCCCGGGTGGCTGCAGCCGCACGCGTGCGTCGACGACGACCGCGCCTCGCTCGAGGACCATGACCGGGTTGCAGTCCATCTCCACGATCGCGGGCTGATCCACCGAGAGCGCCGAGACGCGCAGCACGATGTCCTCGAGCGCCTTCACGTCCCTGGGAGAGGCGCCGCGGAACCCGTCGAGGAGCGGGAACGTGGCGAGCGAGCGAATCATGTCGCCCGCCTCGAGGTCGGTGATCGGCGCGACGCGCACGGAGACGTCTCGGATCAGCTCGACGGTGACGCCGCCCGCGCCGCAGGCGACGATCGGCCCGAACTCGGGATCGGCCGTCATCCCGACCAGCATCTCGACGCCGTCGGAGACGAGCTCCTGAACGAGGAAGCCCTCGAGATCCTCGCCCTGCTCCTCGATCCGATGGGCCATGGCCTCCGCCTCCGCAGCGACCTCCGTCACCGCCACGCCCAGGCGCACGGCCCCGACCTCGGTCTTGTGCACGGGCCCGATCGCCTTCAGCACGACCGGGCCGCGGAGCGAGGCGGCCGCCTCGGCCGCTGCCTCCGGCGTGTCCCCTCGCAGCGTCGTCGCCACCGGGATCCCGTAGCACCCGAAGAGCCGGGTGACCTCATCGGGCTCGAGCCACCCGTCCCCGCGCTCGAGCGCGCCGGCGATGACCGCGGCCGCCTCGTCCTCGCGAACGCCGGGGAACCGCGGAACGGTGCCCACGGGTCGCCGTCGCCATTCACCGTGAACCGCGGCGTGAGCGAGCGCGATCGCGGCCTGCTCCGGGAAGGCGTACGAGGGGATCCGCACGCCGGGCGCCGAGAGCGCCTCGGGGAGACCCCGCGCCGACATGAAGCACGTGAGCACGGGGATGCGGCCCTCGATGGAGCCGATCGCCTCCACCATCACGTGCGCGACCGCAGGTGCCTCTTCCTCGAGCGGCGGGATGAAGATGACGATGAGCGCGTCGACGCCGGGGTCGGCGGCGACGACCTGGATCGTGCGCCCGTAGTCCTCGGCGCTCGCCGAGGCGATCATGTCCACCGGGTTCGCGACGCCCGCTGCCGGAGGCAGGAACGAGCGGAGCTCCGTGACGGTCTCCTCGGACAGCACGGGCACGTGCAGGCCGCGAGCCTCGCACGTGTCGGCGCACTGGATGCCGAGCCCGCCGGCGTTCGTGATGATGGCGACGTTCCGCCCCGCGGGCAGCGGCTGGTTCGCGTAGAGCGCGGCGACGTCGAACATCTCCTCGAGCGTGTCGGTCCGGGTGACGCCGACCTCCTGCAGGAGCGCGTCCACGGTCGTGTCCGAGGCTGCCAGGAGCGCCCCGGTGTGCGACGAGGCCGCCCGCTGCCCGGCCGTGCCGCGCCCGCTCTTGACGACGACGATCGGCTTGCGCCGGCTCACGCGGCGCACGATCTCGCCGAACCGGCGCGGGTTCCCGAACGACTCGATGTAGAGCAGGATCACCTCGGTTCTGGCGTCCTCGTCCCAGTAGCAGAGGAGGTCGTTCGGCGAGATGTCGGCCTTGTTCCCGATGGAGACGAACGACGAGAGCCCGAGCCCGAGCTTCTCGGCCATGTTGATGACCGCGATCCCGAGGGCGCCGGACTGCGACATGAAGGCGATGTGACCCTCGGGTGGCGAGACCTGCGCGAACGTGCCGTTGAGCATGAACTCGGGATCGGTGTTGATCACGCCCATGCAGTTCGGGCCGACGAGCCGCATGCCGGTGGAGCGGCAGATCTCGACGAGCTCCCCCTGCAGCTCGCGCCCTTCCTCACCGGTCTCGCCGAAGCCCGCCGAGATGACCACGAGCGCCCGGACGCCCTTCTCGGCGCACTCGTGGGCGACGTCGAGGACGTACTTCGCGGGGACGACGACGAAGGCCATGTCGACGTCGTGCGGGATCTCTCCCACGGTCGCGTACGCGGCAACCCCCTGCACGGCGTGCGCCGCCGGGTTCACGGGGTACACGACGCCCGCGAACGGCTCCGCGACGAGGTTCCGGAGGAGCCTCCCCCCGATCGTCGTGGGATTCCGCGACGCGCCGACGACCGCGATCGAGTGCGGCTCGAGCACGCGGCGCACGGCGTTCGCGGCGGCGATGCGCTCTCGCTCCTCGTACTGCTCCGCCGTCTCGTCCGTGATCGTGGTGGGGAACTCGACCTCCACGTAGCCCGGCTTCGTCCGGATCGAGATCTGGAAGCCCGTACCCCGGAACACGTCGATCATGCGGTGGTTCTCCGGGAGCACCTCGGCGTAGAAGAACCCGATGTCCTGCGCGCTCGCGGCCTCCGCGAGATGCTCGATGAGGATGGATGCGAGGCCCTGGCCCTGGAGCTCGTCCGAGACCGACATCGCGATCTCGGCCCGGGACGTGCCGTCCCGGATGTACTGGGCCCCGCCGACGACCTCGGAGACGTCCGCCCCGGCAAGGGCGAGCAGCGTCAGGTGGTCGACGTAGTCGATCTCGACCGCGTTCGTCGCCTGCTCCCGCACGTTGACGACGGGCCCCCAGAAGCGCAGCCGCCGGGACTCGTCCGAGAGCGCGATGAAGTAGTCCTCCACCCTGTCGCGATCCTCCGGACGCGCCGGCCGCACGTGCACGGTCCTGCCGTCCCTGAGGACGACGTCCGTCTCGAGGTGGGCGGGGTACGCGGCCATGGCGCCATCGTACGACGCTGCTGGCCTCCTCCGAGTTGGCTGCAACGAGATCGCGACGAACCTCGCACGCGACCGAGCACGACGCATCGGGACCGGCGCTGACCCTGTTGCCCGAAACTACCGAGCGCGCCGCCGCATCCTCGTCCGAAGAGGTACGAAGAGAGGCGCCTCGCGCGGCGCCTCTCGGCTCGCCTCGTTCACTGCCGGGCGTTGTCGAACGGCACCGACAGTCCGGGCACGAACATCCAGAGTCTCGCGATCTTCCCGTTCTTCAGCTGATAGACCTGGATCGTCGGCCCGTCGATGCCGGGAATGGACGTGACTGCGAATCGCGCGAACATCGTCGCGTAGTCGCCGTTGACGACCACCGGTGAGAGCCGCTCGATCGTCAGCCCCGGCGTCTCCGCGATCTCCGTCGCCCACGCTTTCGCACCGGACACGTACCCGCCCGACCAGAGGACGGCATCGCTCGTCAGCATCGCCTTCGCCGCGACTGCGTCGTTGGCCGACGCCGCCGCGTTGAAGTCGTCGATGAGAGCGGTCGCATCCGCCGTGGCGCTGTCGCCACCCGTGTAGTTGTCGACGATCACCCAGGCGGCGAGTGCGATGAGCCCCGCGGACAGGACGATGACCGCGACGAGCCACGGGTTGACGTGCACATGGCGAGCGTGAACAGGAGGGGCATGTGCAACCGACATGGTGCCCACCTCCTTCCACCCCGAGTGTCGCGCACGGCCCCGTCCGTGGCATCAGTAGTTGCAGGCATCCGATCGGCGAGGGCTCACCCGGGCGCCGGCGGGCCGCGAATCCGAAGGAACTACTGATGCCGCGCCCGCCACGCGGCATAGACTCGCTTCTGACCTTTCCGTCCGGCAGAGGGGTAACGTGGGGAGCCGGGCGGAGAACGAGGGAGAGCCCGCAAGGGCTCTCTCGCCGTCTTGGAGCCTTACGCCAAGGCCGGGGCGGTGGGGGAAGGGCGGGATCCGATGTGACTCGCTTCCAGCCCCGGGGGAGGAACCGCGCCCGGCCTCACCACCATTATGCGCCCTGGCGGTCAGTCGCGCCGGTCGCCTCGCGGCAGCCCGCCGTGACCGCGCCGATCGGGCTCGACGGATGGGCGGTGCAGGGCTCGAACCTGCGACCTCCTGCGTGTAAAGCAGGCGCTCTGACCAGCTGAGCTAACCGCCCGCGCGCGAAGGATCCCACAAACGCTGCGAGCTTCGGGCTTCCCGACGGCGCGCGACGGTGGAGCCGGGCGCCGCCCGACGGGAGCCGTCCGCCCGGGGAAGCCGTGATGCCCCCAACGGGATTCGAACCCGTGCTACCACCTTGAAAGGGTGGCGACCTAGGCCGCTAGTCGATGGGGGCCCGGTCGCGGAGTCTAGAGGCGACCTCCCGCATCCCGCCGTGCGCAGGCCGATCCGTCCGCGACAATCGCTCTTCCTCCCGATCCCGAGGAGGCCGGGAGCATGCCCCAGCGATACGAGGTCATACAGGTGCCCTTGCCCGACCTCGACCCGAGGCGGCTCGCGCCGCTCGTGGGCGAGGAGCGCGTCGGCGGGCTCGAGGAGGAGGCGGCTCGCGTTCGGGGCTTCCTCGACGGGCGCCGCGTGCTCAACCTCAGCTCGACGGCACACGGCGGCGGGGTGGCCGAGATCCTCCACACGCTGCTCGGGTACGTGCGGCACATGGGGATCGAGACCGCGTGGCTCGTCATCGAGGGCGACCCCGACTTCTTCCAGGTCACCAAGCGGATCCACAACGGCCTCTACGGCGGCCCCGGAGACGGGCTCGCGCTCGACGCGGCCGCCAGGGGCACGTACGAAGGAGTCCTCGCTCGAAACTCCGCGTCCCTCCTGGCGGTAGTTCGACCCGACGACGTCGTGGTCGTCCACGATCCGCAGCCCGCGGGCCTCGTTCCCTCGCTCCTCGACGCCGGAGCCCGAGTCGTCTGGCGCTGCCACGTGGGGATCGACGGCGAGAACGCGTGGTCGACGCGTGCCTGGAGCTTCATCCGCCCGTACGTCGAGCACGCGCACGGCTTCGTCTTCTCACGGGCGAGCTTCGCCCCCCCGTGGGTTCCCCGGGATCGACTCGCCGTGATCGCGCCCTCGATCGACCCCTTCACCCCGAAGAACGCGGATCTCGACGCCGACGACACGCTCGCCCTGCTGCGGGGAGCAGGCTTCGTTGCGGCGAACGGCCCGTCGCGAGACGTGCGGCCGGCTCACGTCGTCGGGGAAGGCGCCATGGGGGGCCCGGACGAGCCACTCGTCGTCCAGGTCTCTCGCTGGGACCGGATGAAGGACATGCCCGGAGTCCTGGAGGCCTTCGTCGAAGGAGTGCCGGCGTCGAGCCCGGCGCGGCTCGTGCTCGCGGGCCCCACGGTGGACGGCGTCGACGACGATCCCGAGGCACGGGCCGTCTGGGAAGAGACCGTGGAGATCTGGCGGAGCCTCTCGGCACAGGAGCGCTCGCGCGTCCGGCTCGCCCTGATACCGATGGACGACCTCGAGGAGAACGCTCTGGTCGTCAACGCGCTCCAGCGGCACGCGGCGGTCGTCGTGCAGAAGAGCCTGGCCGAAGGCTTCGGGCTCACGGTCGCGGAAGCGATGTGGAAGTCACGCCCCGTCGTGGCGAGCGCGGTCGGCGGGATCGCCGATCAGATCGAGGACGGCGAGAGCGGTCTGCTCATCGAGCCCGACGACCTCGCCGGGCTCGGCGAGCGCATCACGCGCCTGCTCGAGAACCCCCTCGAGGCCGAGCGCCTCGGCGCGAACGCACGCCGCCGCGTCACGAGCCGGTTCCTTCCGGATCGCCACCTCCTCGAGTACGCGGAGCTGCTCGAGCACCTCCTCGCGGGGCGGCCGCTCGCCTGACGTCGCGCTCCCCCAACCGCCCCTAGACTGACGCAGCCCGGGCCGGTAGCTCAGTTGGCAGAGCAGGGGACTTTTAATCCCAAGGTCGTTGGTTCGATTCCAACCCGGCCCATCAGGAAATCCCTGCAAATCAGGTATGCGCTGTGCCTGTTCTGCCAACACAGAGGGCTAGGGGGCAACACGAGCTGGACGACCTTCTGCTGCTGGTCGCGCCCCTCAAGGAGCAACAGCGCCAGCCAGACGAGCAAGAGCCACAGGCCGAGAGTCAAGACCTCTCCTGACATCTCGATCGACGCACGCGAGCTTGGGGTGCGTTACGGTCGGGGACGCTTGCGAATCGACTCGCGACCAATTGAGGAGCGAGAGGGGAGGCGATTCAGATGACCTGCAACGAGCGCGCTGCCGCCCACGAAGGGCCTGCACCGCCTCCGCGAAGTTGCCACCGCACAGCCGATCGACGCCTCGAGAGGAGAGTGAGAGATGAGAACTGACCGGATCCCGACCCGAGGCGGAGCGTCACTCGCCCGGCTCCGTCGCCGCCTAGCCGCAATCCTGATGGCGTCGACGCTCTCCGTCACGGCGGTCGTCCTG
>JBFFGH010000105.1:0-7726 GCA_041557575.1 Gaiellaceae bacterium | reverse complement strand
CTCGGCATCCGCGCCTCCGACCCGCGCCTCGCCCGGGCCGTGGCGTGCGAGCGGGAGGCGAGCGAGCTCGCCGAGCGCCTTCTCGGAGCGGAGAGCACGGTCGCCTCGTGAGCTCCCTGTCCCAGATCCCGGACGCCGAGCTCGTCGAGCGGTGCCGCGCAGGCGACGACGAGGCGTGGAACCAGCTCGTCGAGCGCTACTCGCGATACGTGTACGCGATCACGGTCCGGGGCTTCCGCCTGAGCGAGGAGGACGCCGAGGATGTCTTCCAGGACGTCTTCACGCGCATCTACACGCGGCTCGACACGCTGCGGGACACGTCTGCCCTCCGGCCATGGATCGCGCAGCTGACGCGCCGCTGCTGCATCGACGCGATCTCCGGTGCGGAGCGGGAGCTGCCCGGCGAGGACGTCCTCGCCGGAGAAGAGAGCATCGACATGACGGAGATCGAGGAGGCGTACGCCGTGCGGGAGGCGCTCGCGGGGCTGACGGAGACCTGCCAGGACATCCTCGACCGGTTCTTTGCGCAGGATCAGAGCTATCGCACGATCGCCAGCGAGCTCGACATCCCGGCCGGGACGATCGCGAGCCGGATCGCCCGCTGCCTCGTCAAGCTACGGGACGAGCTGGAGGGAAGAAAGCCCGCCTCCGGAGGGTCTAGGGAGTAGATGACCGTGCAGCACACCGAGGAACGCATTGCCGCTCTCCTCCGACTCCTGCGGCCCGCCCCCGAAGGCTGGGTGCGGGCAGCGCAGGAGCTTCCGGCTGCGCGGAGGACCATGGACGAGATCGTCGCGCGGGCAGAAGCGGATCTCGCCTTCCGGGAAGCGCTCGTCGCCGATCTCGAGCGGGCGCTCGCGAGCGCGGGCTACGACGCGAGCCAGCGCACCCTGGCGGAGCTCAGAAGGCTCTACGCCGAACACTGAGTAGAGTCCCGCCACATGAGTGAAGTGGCGGCGCACCGGTGGGACGCGAGCCAGTCCCAGCTCCCGGCCTGGAGCCTCCCGAAGGATGCCGTCGATCGCATCGCGCTCTCCGGCGAGTGGCCGGAGCGGGTGACGCGCGAGTGGGCGCTCGGCGGCGCCACCGGGAAGGGGGTTCGCGTCTGCATCCTCGACTCGGGCGTCGAGGACGCGCATCCGAGCGTCGGCGAGCTCGAGAGCGCCGTCGTGATCTCGTTGGGGGAGAACGACGAGACGATCGCCGAGGAGGACACCGAGGGTGACGTGTCGGGGCACGGCACCGCCTGTGCGGGAATCGTCCGGGCGGTCGCGCCCGAGTCGAGCATCGCGAGCGTCCGCGTCCTGGGGGCGAACTTCAGCGGCTCCGGCGGGGTGATGCTCGCGGGCCTTCGCTACGCGGTCGAGCAGGGCTTCGACGTCATCAACATGAGCCTCTCGACGACGAAGAAGCCGTTCGCGAACGTTCTCCACGAGCTGGCCGACAGCGCCTACTTCCAGCGGACGGTGCTCGTGGCCTCCGCGCACAACATGCCGGTCGAGAGCTACCCCTGGCGCTTCTCGTCCGTCATCTCCGTCGGCAGCCACGAGGTGCCCGACCCTCTCGCGTTCTTCGCCAACCCGACCCCGCCCGTCGAGTTCTTCGCGAGAGGCGTGAACGTCGAGGTCCCATGGCTCGGAGGCAGGAGGCTCACGGTCTCCGGGAACAGCTTCGCGACCCCTCATCTGAGCGCCATCTGCGCGCTGATCCTCTCCAAGCACCCCGAGCTGACGCCCTTCCAGCTGAAGAGCGTCCTCTACCTGACCGCCACCAACGTCGGAGGTGGGACATGACCGACAAGCCCGACCTGAGAGCAGCCGTCGCCGCAGGCGTCGTGGGCTCGGAGGAGTCTTTTCGCGCTCTGCTCTCGGCGATCGTCGAGGTCGCGCGCTCGATCTTCGCCGCGAAGGCCTCGTCGATCGTGCTCCTCGACGAGGAGACCGATGAGCTCGTGTTCGAGGCGGTGGTCGGCGAGGGCGAGGACACGCTTCTCGGCGTGCGCTACCCGGCCGGCAAGGGGATCGCCGGCTGGGTCCTCGCGACGCGGACGCCGCTCGTCATCGAGGACGTCCAGCAGGATCCGCGCCACGCGAGAGACGTCGCGGAGGGAACCGGGTACGTCCCGAAGGGCCTGATGGCGGCACCGCTCCTGCACGAGGAGCGGGGCCTCGGGGTCCTCTCCGTCCTGGATCGGCCCGAGCAGTCGCTCTTCAGCCTCCAGGAGATGGAGCTGCTCGGACTGTTCGCGAACCAGGCCGCGATCGCCGTCGACCTGCTGATCAAAGCACGCACCGCGGAGCGCATGCTCGGCGAGGACGGCGGCGAGCTCGAGGTGGTCGCGCGGCTGGCGTCCGCCGTCGATGCACTCGAGGATTCGCGTCGGGAGGCGGGACTGCGCCTGCTCGGCGAGCTCGCCGACATGCTCGACGCATAAAGACGGCTCGGGCGGCTTGCGCCGCCCGAGCGGAAACTCCTCTCGCGAGTACTGCTACTCGGCGACGGGGCCCTCGGCGACGGGGCCCTCGGCGACCGGGCCCATCCCGACCGGGCCCATCCCGACGGGACCGTGCGCCTCGACGTCGGGCTCGTCGTCCGTGGCCTCCATGCTCGGGGCCTCCATGCTCGGGGCCTCCATGCTGGGACCGTGCGCCTCGACGTCGGCCTCTTCCTCTGGGCGATGCTCGTCAGACATCTGGTGCTCCTCCTTGGTCGTGCGCTGAATGCGCGGTTCCTGACCCACAAGACCGCGATCGAGCCCGAAATCTTCCCTGGTCCTCTTTCATTCGGCAAGTCGGAGTGACATGCTCCCGTCGGCAATGGGGATCGGACGCCGGTTCAGGGACTCGACGCGGGCATTCGCGGCCATCGGGAAGAACCCGAATCTCCGCTGGCTCGAGCTGGCCTGGGCGGCCTCGGTCATCGGGAACTACGCGTTCCTCATCGCGGTCTCCGTCTACGCCTATGGCGTCGGCGGCGAGCAGGCCGTCGGCCTCATCTTCCTCGCGAGGCTCGTCCCTGCCGCGCTGATCGCGCCGTTCGCGGGCATTCTCGGCGACCGCTACTCGCGCCAGCGCGTCCTCCTCTGGACGAACGCCGCACGCATCGTGCTCGTCGGGGCGGCAGCGCTCGCGGTGTTTGCAGACCTCGACCCACTCGTCGTGTACCTGCTGTCGATTGCCGCGACCATCGCGAACACGCCGTTCCGGTCGGCCCAGGCGGCACTCACGCCGAGCCTCGCACGGACGCCCGAGGAGCTGACGGCCGCCAACGCCGTCGCGAGCGGCGTCGAGAGCATCGCCGTGTTCGCGGGCCCGGCGATCGCCGGCATCTTGCTCGGACTCGCGAGCACGGGGACCGTCTTCACGATCACCGCGCTTCTCGTCGTGCTGTCGGCGTTCTTCCTCCTGCTCATCAGGGTCGAGCAGGCTCCACGCGCCCGCCGCGAGCTCGATGCGGCGTCGATCGCGGCAGAGAGGCTCGCCGGGTTCACGACGCTCTGGAAGCACCCGCCGCTGCGGGTGATGTCGCTGCTCCTGACGGCCCAGACCATGATGTTCGGCGCCGTGAACGTCTTCATCGTCGTCACGGCCATCGAGGAGCTCGGCCTCGGCGAGGGCGGGGTCGGCTACCTGAACGCCTCTCTGGGGATCGGGGCCTTCATCGGGGCCGTGGCGGCCCTCTCTCTGACCGGCGCGCGGCGCCTCAGCCCCGCGTTCCTGATAGGTCTCGTCGTCACGTGCGCGCCGCTCATCGCGCTCGGGCTGCTCGAGGAGGTGGCGGTCGCCGTTCTCGTCTTCGCGGTCATGGGGATCGGAAACTCGTTCGTGGACATCGCCGGGTTCACCCTCATCCAGCGCGCGGTCCCCGACGACGTGCTCGCACGGGTCTTCGGCGTCATCCAGATGCTCTGGATGGCATCGATGGGAGTCGGCGCCGCAATCGCACCTGCACTCATTTCGGGGCTCGGGCTCCAGACGGCGCTGATCGCGACGGGCCTGTTCCTTCCGCTCCTCGTCGTCCTCTTCGGCTCGACCGTCGCGCGGATCGACGCGTCAGCCGCCCCGCCCGAAACGGACGAGCTCCGGGTGCTCGCGGCCGTCCCGATCTTCGCACCCCTGCCGGGCGGCTCGCTCGAGCACCTCGCCGCACGCCTGGCGCCGCTTCGCATCGACCCGGGGACGGTCGTCGTCCGCGAGGGAGACACAGGCGACCGCTTCTACATCGTCGCGGAGGGCGAGCTCGACGTCACACAGCAGGGGGAGTCGCTCCCGGGGCTCGGCGCGGGCGACTACTTCGGCGAGATCGCGCTGATGCGCGACGTGCCGCGCACCGCGACGGTCACTGCACGAACGCCGGTCGTCGTCTATGCCCTCGACCGCGAGGACTTCCTGGCAACCGTGACCGGGCATCCGCAGAGCGCCGAGGCCGTGGAATCGGTCGTCAGCGCTCGGCTTGCCGGCCCGGGAGCGGCCGGCTATCGCACCCGCGCCGAGTAGCCCCGCCCGTCATTGGCTCTGTGTCACAGCGCCGCCGTCGCGGGTTGCATCCTGCGCTCACGGGGTGAAGATCCTCCGCGTCCCGCCCTACCGAGACAGATAGGAGGCAGCATGCCCGGAATGGTCGCCCCGCTTCCAGCGGACAAGCTCGACGACTGGGAGGCATGGGTCGCAGAGCTGGCGGGCCCGCGCAAGGCGGACTTCGACGACATGAACGAGCGGTACGGCTTGACGGAGCACCGTGCCTACCTGCAGCCGATGCCGGACGGCGACTTCGCCGTCCTCGTGATCCACGAGGGTCCCGGCGGCGACAGCTTCATGGCGAGCGCGATGGCCTCCGACCACGAGTTCGATCGCTGGTTCATGGAGACCGTGGCGGCAGTTCACGGGATCGACCCATCCGGCCCGATGCCGCCTGCGGCACAGCGGCGGCTGTAGACAGCGGACGGGCCCGGAAGCACTGAGAGATGCGAGACCCCCGCTCTTAGCGGGGGCCCCTCATCTGCGCCCGGTACGACTCGGGCGCTTCGCTCCTGGCGCGAAGGGCCGGCGGGCGCCCCTCGACGAGCTCGGTCTCGCGAGTACTGCTAATCGATGACGATCTCGCTTGAACCCTCGGCGGTCGGGCCCATCCCGACCGGGCCCATCCCGACCGGCCCGTGAGCCTCGACGTCGGGCTCGTCGTCCGTCGCCTCGGCGTCGGTCGCCTCGACCTCAGCCTCTTCATCCGGGCGATGCTCGTCAGACATCCGGTGCTCCTCCTTGGTCGTGCGCTGAATGCGCGGTTCCTGACCCACAAGACCGCGATCGAGCCCCAAATCTTCCCCGGTCCCCCTTCATTCGGCAAGTCACGATGACACAGCGGACGGGCCCGGAGGCCATGAGAGACACGAGACCCCCCACACGAGACCCCCGCCCGATGAACTTCGTGACACTTTGCAACTTGCGATACGTGAAAACCCTGACGCCACGGGTGCCGGACCGATGAATCATCAGGGCGTTACCGCATCGTGCGCGGGCACGGCAGGTGCCCACGAAGAAGGAGGCAGACATGGTCAGCCAGTTCGTGACGACGAAGCGGCTCCTCGTCGCCACCGTCGCGGGAATCGTGCTCGCGCTCGCCGTCGTACCCCTGCTCTCGGAAGGTCGCGCGTCCGGCTACCCGATCACGATCGACGTCCGGGCGACGCCCGACGGCGACCTGGCGATGCCGTACAACTTCGTGGTCCAGCCGGGGAAGAAGGTCGTGATCCGCATCCGGAACTACACGCGCGACCTGCATACGTTCGCCATCGACGGGATCGGCGTGAACGTGGCGGTGCTGCCCGGCAAGGCGAAGGCGCCGCGGACGACGCGCTTCACGGTCGTCTTCCCTCGGTACGGCACGTACCGCTGGTTCTGCTGGACGTGCCGACTCGGGATGCACAAGCACCACCTCATGGAAGGGACCGTGGCCGCTTGGATCGCGCCGAATCTCGAGATCCACTGATCCGAAGCGCGGCCGACAGAGCCTGACGCTCCTCCCCCGCGCCGGCTGGTGCCCCGGCACCGGCCGGTGGCGGGACTAGCGAAGCGCGAAAGCCCCGTTCTCGCGGGGCTTTCCACGATGCGCCCGGCATGATTCGAACATGCGACCTCTGCCTCCGCAGGGCAGCGCTCTATCCCCTGAGCTACGGGCGCCCGGGAGGCAAGTCTAGCTGCCTCGCGACGCGGCCCCCGATGCCGAGAGCGGCGTCGCGGGGAACCTCGACGCGCACGTAGGCGAGCGCGACGACGTGGTCGTCCTCGAGCGCGGCGCTCGTCACGCGCCCGACCGCCTTCCCTTCGAGCTGAAGCTCCGCGTCGTGCTCGGGCAGCTCCGCGCCCTCGATCTCGAGGACCCGAAGCGAGCGGTTCACGCGCCCTCGATAGTGCTGTCGCGCGACCGGCTCCTGGCCCGGATAGCACCCCTTCTCGAAGGAGATCGCTCGCGCCTCGAGCCCCGCCTCGGCAGGAAGGATGCGGTCGTCGATCTCGTGGGCGAAGCGCGGCGTTCCCGCACGGATGCGCATGCGCTCGAGCTCGGCGTCCCCGATCGTCGTCCCGACGTCCTCGTCGAGCACCTCGACACCCGGCTCGCCGTAGTCACCCGTCGGGATCCCCTCCGCTCGCCCGAACACGACGGTCGAGACGTGATCCTCCGGCTCGATCTCGCACTTCGCCGCGAACCATGAGCGCATGAGCGTCTCGCGCACACGCTCGCCGAGGCCCACCTCCGTCAGGAGCAGGAAGTCGTCCGCCCCGCGTCGGAGCACGACGAGCGGTGCGATCACGCGCGCCTTCGGCGTGAGGAGAAGCGCCTCGCAGGCAGCGCCGACGAGAAGGGCCTCGACGTCGTTCGAGACCATCGCCTGCAGGTAGGCCGCGGCGTCGGGGCCGCGGACGCCGACGAACTCTCGCGGGCGACGGGCGGCGCGTGTCACGGAGACGGCCACGGCAACTAGTGTAGGAGCGATGTTCAGGAGCAAGGCGGAGCGGAAGGTGCTCGAGGCGGGGTACGACCCGTCGCGGCTTCCACCGGGCCAGTACCTGACGGAGAAGTGGCCGGTCCTCCACGCGGGCGGGGTCCCGGATACCGACCTCGCGACGTGGGACTTCTTCGTCTCGGGTGAGGTCGAGAGCCCCATCCGGATCTCGTGGGACGAGCTCTCGACGCTTCCGCGCACGAGCCACACGCAGGACATCCACTGCGTCACTCGCTGGAGCCGCTTCGACGTCACGTTCGAGGGCGTCCACTGGAGCGCGCTCGAGGAGCTCGTGAAGCCGCTCCCGTCGGCGCGCTTCGCCGTCGCGCACGCGGAGCAGGGCTACACCGCGAACGTCCCGATCGAGTTCCTCCGCGACCCGCTCTCGCTCCTCGCGACACACGCCGACGGCGAGCCGCTCACGGCCGAGCACGGCTGGCCCCTCCGCCTGATCGTCCCGGGCAAGTACTTCTGGAAGAGCGCGAAGTGGCTGCGGGGCATCGAGCTCACCGCCGAGGACCGCCCCGGCTTCTGGGAGCGCTACGGCTACCACAACGACGCCGGCCCGTTCGAGGAGCAGCGCTACGGGTTCTGACTCCCGAGCGAGGGATTCGACAATTACCCCCGGAAGGGGGAGGAGCGAAGAGGCGGAAGCGACGAAAACCTGGGTACCCAATCCTCCCCAGTTCTTCCCCTCTAGAGCGGCCGCCCCCAGCGGCCGCTCTT
>JBFFGH010000104.1:0-7858 GCA_041557575.1 Gaiellaceae bacterium | reverse complement strand
CGGCCTGTACCGCGGCGCGGCCCCCGAGAGCGCGCTGGCGGCGCTGAGCCCGGTCGTCTCGCGCACCGAGCTCCTGGCGCTGCGCCTGGCCGTGCCCGAAGTCGCGATCAGCGAGCCGCTCGCCCGCTACGCTCGCCGCATGGGCACGGTCGAGGTGTTCGGTGACGCGACGCGCGATGGCGAATGGGCCTCCGTGCGCCTCGCCGTCGAGGGCGAGAGGGTCGTCGACGCCGACGCCGACGGGTTGGAGCGGCCGCTCGCGGGGCTGACGCTCCTCGAGGCCGCCGCGGTGACGGGCGACTCGCTCGCCGTGGAAGCTCTGGCTTCCGCTCTCGGGCGGGTCTTCCGCGCTGCGCCGGCGCCCGGGCGCGTCGCGGTCGCGATGAGCGGAGGGGTGGACAGCGCCGTCGCGCTCCTCCGGGCGTCGCCGGACGCCGTCGGCGTCACGCTCCGGCTCTGGCAGGACCCCGCGGCCCCCGACGGCGAGCGCGCGTGCTGCTCCCCGAGCGCCGTCGCCGCCGCGCGGAGCACGTGCCATGCCCTCGGCCTGCCGCACGTGACGCTCGACCTGCGCGAGGAGTTCCTCGACGCCGTCGTCGACCCGTTCGTCGCGGCGTACGAGGAGGGGAGGACTCCGAACCCGTGCATCCGCTGCAACGGCGCGTTCCGCTTCCGCGAGCTCCTGGAGTTCGCCGAGCGTGCCGGTGCCGAGAGCCTCTCGACCGGTCACTACGCGCGCATCGTCGAGCGGGACGGGCGCTTCCTCGTCGCACGCGCCGTCGACACCGAGAAGGACCAGTCGTACATGCTCGCGACCGTCGACCCCACGATCCTCGGCCGCGTCCGGTTCCCCCTCGGCGAGCAGACGAAGGAGGAGACGCGCGCCGAGGCGGCCCGAGCGGGGCTCGCGGCGGCAGTGCGCCCCGAGAGCCAGGAGGCGTGCTTCCTCGGAGGGGACGACTATCGCTCCTTTCTCGAGCGCCGGGGCCTCCGGTCGGCTGCCGGGGACGTCGTGGACGAGGACGGGCGCACGCTGGGGAGCCACGAGGGCTACTGGAGGTTCACGGCGGGCCAGCGCCGCGGCCTCGGGATCGCGTCCAGCCGGCCCCTCTACGTCCTCCGCACCGACCCCGGCGCCAACCGCGTCGTCGTCGGCTCGCACGACGCGACGGCGGTGAGCTCCGTCCGCGTCGAGGGGCGTCTCTACGCTCCCGTCGAGCGTGCGGAGGCGAAGCTCCGCTACCGATCGCCCGCCGTTCCCGCGGCCGTATCGGCGTCTGACGGAGGGTTCGCGCTCGAGCTCGAGGAGCCGGCGCACGCGGTCGCGCCCGGGCAGGCAGCCGTCCTCTACGACGACGGCGTGGTCGTCGGAGCCGGGGTGATCACGGACGCCGCCTAGAACCAGCGTCTAGGATCTCGGGCGATGGCAGTGCTCGCTTCGACGGCCGGCGACGTCCTCGACTATGCGCTCGCGTTCTTCTTCCTCGCGAGCGGCATCGCGCTGGCGTACATGCTCGTGCGCATGGGCGGGACCTTCGCCAGGCTCTCGTCGTTCCTCAAAGGGGCCGAGCGCGACGCGCTCCCGGTCGTCGTCAAGGCCGGCGGCACCGTCGATCGCGTGAACGACCAGCTCGACAAGCTCGACGTCGTCACCGACAGCGCGGTGGCCATGGCCGAGAGCGCCGATACGGCCGTCCGCGCGGTCTCGACGGCGATCACGACGCCCGTGAAGAAGGTGACCGGCGTCGCCGCGGGCGTGTCGCACGGCGTCGCCGCATTCCGGGCGAAGCGCGACTTCGCCGATGCCATGAGCGTGGCGAAGGAGGCCGCGTCGCGTCGTGAGGCCGAGCTGGACGAGGAGCTGCGCACCGCCGGCCACACTCCCCCCGAGGACGTTCCTCCGGCCGCCTGAACGAACCGGGGCCGGCCCCGACCGTTCGTAGAATCCATCCGTGCGCACGACTGCCGAGCTGCGCGAGGGCTTCCTGGCCTTCTTCGAGGAGAAGGGGCATCTTCGCTGTCCCTCCGCGTCGCTCGTCCCGCGGGCGGACGACCACTCGACGCTCCTCACGACGGCCGGCATGCAGCCGCAGATGCCGTTCTTCCTCGGGCGGGAGGCGCCTCCGGCAATCCTCACGACCACAGTGCAGAAGTGCTTCCGCACTCCGGACATCGACGAGGTGGGGCTGGACGGCCACCACCTGACCTTCTTCGAGATGCTCGGCAACTTCTCGTTCGGCCAGTACTTCAAGGAAGGGGCGATCGACCTCGCGACCGAGTTCGTGCTCGAGTGGATGAAGCTCGACTGGGATCGCGTATGGGTGAGCGTGCACGCCGGCGACCCACAGTTCGGGCTGGGGGCGGACGAGGTCGCGATCGAGCACTGGAAGCGGGTCGGCATGCCCGCGGAGCGAATCGTGCCCCTTCCCACGTCCGAGAACTTCTGGTCCGTCGGCGGCCCCGGCCCCTGCGGGCCCGACTCCGAGCTCTACTACGACTGGGGCAGCGAGCACGGCTGCGGCGAGCCAGACTGCGCGCCCGGCTGCACGCGCTGCGAGCGCTTCCTCGAGTTCTGGAACCTCGTCTTCATGGAGTTCGAGCAGCACGCGGACGGGACGCTGACGCCCCTGCCGTCCCAGAACATCGACACGGGGCTCGGGCTCGAGCGCGGGAGCGCGATTCTCCAGGACGTGATGTCGGTCTACGAGACCGACGGGTATCGCCAGATCATGGACTGGATCGCAGCCGAGTCCGGGGTCGCGTACGGCGACTCGGCCCAGGCGACGAAGGCGCACCGCGTGCTCGCGGATCACGGTCGCGGGATGACGTTCCTCGTCGGCGACGGAGTGACGCCGTCCAACGAGGGCCGCGGCTACGTCCTCCGCCGGATCATCCGTCGCGCCGTGCAGCAGGCACAGCGGATCGGGCTCGGCGACGTCTACCGGCTCTCCGGCGTCGTCGCGGGGCAGATGGGCGCCGCCTATCCCGAGCTCGCCGAGCATGCGGACGAGATCGAGCGCGTGCTGCGGCAGGAGGAGGAGCGCTTCCTGGAGACGCTCGAGCGCGGCCTGAAGCTCTTCGACGAGCTCGCGGGCCTCGAGTCGATCTCCGGAGAGCAGGCGTTCACGCTCGCGGCGACGTACGGCTTCCCGCTCGAGCTCACGGTCGAGCTCGCGGAGGAGCGCGGGCAGGCCGTGGACGTCGACGGCTACGGCGTCGAGATGGAGCGTCACCGCGAGGTCTCGCGGGCCGGTGGCGGGACCGAGCTCCAGCGGGCAGCCGACTTCGCACGCGCTGCGGACTTCCAGACCGAGTTCGTCGGGTACGCGAAGACCGACGTCCTCACGCAGCTCGGGGCGTACGAGGACCTCGGTGACGGCCTCTTCCTCGCGAAGCTGCGCGAGTCGCCCTTCTACCCCGCCGGCGGCGGCCAGGTCACGGACCAGGGCACGATCGAGCTCGACGACGGCTCGGGCGTCCGGGCCGAGCTCGTCGAGGCGTACCGGCTCGAGGACGACCAGGCGCTCCTGTTCCGCGGCTCCGGCTTCGCGGCCGGCGACCGCGTGCGCGCCGTGGTGCCGTGGAGCGTCCGGTTCCCGACGATGGCGAACCACACGGGCACGCATTTGCTGCACCAGGCGCTCCGGGACGTCCTCGGCGACCACGTGAAGCAGGCGGGATCCGCGGTGAGGCCGGACAAGCTCCGCTTCGACTTCACCCACGACCGGGCGCTCACGCCGGACGAGCGCGACGCCGTCGAGCGCGCCGTGAACCTGCGCGTGTTCGAGAACCGCCCCGTGCACGTGTTCGAGACGCCGATCGACGAGGCTCGCACGCTCGGGGCGATGATGCTCTTCGGCGAGAAGTACGGGGACATCGTCCGCGTCGTCGAGGTGGCCGGCTACTCGACGGAGCTCTGCGGCGGGACGCACGTCCGCGCGACCGCGGAGATCGGGCCGTTCGTGATCCTCGCCGAGGGCTCGGTGGGAGCAGGGGTGAGGCGGATCGAGGCCGTGACCTCGGGCGGTGCCTGGGCCGTCCTCGAAGAGCGCTCGCGCGAGCTCGCGGAGCTTCGCACCGAGGTCGACGAGCTCCGGAAGAGGGCCAAGGCCGGGCCGGCCGGCGGCGCCGTCGAGCGGGTCGAGATCCCCGAGCCGAGCATCCAGGTGGCGAACGGCGTCAACGTCATCGTCCAGCCCCTTGCCGGTGTCGACTCGGACGAGGTGCTCGAGCTCTCCGACCGGTACAAGCAGAAACACGCCCCCGCAGCGGTCGGCCGCGGCTCGGCCGCGGACGGCAAGGTGCACCTCGTCGCGAACTTCGACGCGTCGGTGGCCGAGCGCGTGAGCGCGTCGGACGTCGTGCGGCAGGCTGCCGCGATCGTGGGCGGCGGAGGGGGCGGGAGGCCGACGATGGCGCGTGCCGGCGGGAAGGACGCCGAGAAGCTCCCCGACGCGCTCGCCGAGGCCGAGCGCCTGATCCTCGCGGCGCTGTGAAGGTGCTCGCCCTGGACTACGGCGCCGCGCGCACCGGCGTCGCCGTCTCCGACGCCACGGGGACGCTCGCCCGGCCGCTCGAGACGGTCGAGCGAGCGGCGACGCCCGACGGGCTCCGCCGCCTGCGCGAGATCGTCCAGGAGCAGGGGGCCGACGTCGTCGTCGTCGGGCTCCCGCTCACGCTGCGCGGCGAGCGTGGGAGCCAGGCGGTCGAGACCGAGGAGTTCGTCGAGGCGCTGCGGCAGGTCGTCCCGGTGCCGGTCGAGATGTACGACGAGCGCTTCACGACGTCGCTCGCAGCGGCCGTGCCGGGAGCGGCGCCCGAGGACGCGCGCGCTGCGGCCCACCTGCTCGAGAGCTACCTGGAGCGGACGAGTGCGAAGCGCGTCCCGGCCGATTCGCAACCGTGAGCACCGCCGCCGACAGTCGGATCTGGGTCAGGCGGCTGGCCGGCGTTGCCGTCGCGCTCGTCCTTCTCGGCGCCGGCGGCGTGATCGCCGTCTCCCTGCTTCGCGACGACTCCCCACCCCCTCCGACGGAGACGGTCCCGCCGCTCGCGCTCCTTCGCGTGATCTTCCCCGAGGGGTTCACCGTCCGGGAGATGGCCGACAGAGTCGCAGCCGTCCGGAAGATCGCGATCGAGGAGCGGGACGTGACGCCTCGCCTCACCGAGCAGGGATACCTGCTCGCCGCCTCGAAGGCCGTGCCCCCCACGCAGTTCAGGAAGGACTGGGGAGGCAAGTCGATCGAGGGCTTCCTCTTCCCGGCGACGTACGAGTTCTCGCAGTACACGTCCTCGGCGGAGCTCGTCCGCGACCAGCTGCGGTCGTTCCGGAAGCAGTGGGGCAAGGTGGATCTGCGGTACGCGAAGTCGAAGAACCTCACCCCCTACGACGTGCTCGTCATCGCCTCGATGATCGAGAAGGAGACCGTCGCGCCCGCCGAGCGGCGCCTGGTCTCGGCCGTGATCTACAACCGGCTCCGGCTCGGCATGCCGCTCGGGATCGATGCGACGATCCGGTACGGCCGGAACGTCCCGGGCAACGAGTCGCTCAAGCAGTCCGACCTCGAGAGCGACGACCCCTACAACACGCGCAAGCGCGTCGGGCTGCCCCCGACGCCGATTGCGAACCCGGGTCTCGCCTCGATCCGCGCCGCGGCGAATCCGGCGCGGGTCGACTACCTCTACTTCGTCCGCAGGCCCGACGGGGTGCGGCACTTCTTCACCGCGAGCGAGGCGGCGTTCTGCCAGAAGTCCCTGGAGTACGGCTACGGCGGCTGCTGAGGTCGAGGTCCTCGACGCCATGACGGAGATCACCGGGAGCACGCGCCTCGTGGGGCTGATCGGCTGGCCCGTCGAGCACTCGCTCTCCCCGAGGATGCAGAACGCCGCCTTCGCCGCGCTCGGGCTCGACTGGGCATACGTTCCGCTCCCGACGCGGCCCGACGGGCTCGTGGACGCCGTGCGCGGGCTTCCCGCCCTCGGCTTCGCCGGAGCCAACGTGACGACTCCCCACAAGCTCGCCGCCGCCGCGCTGTGCGAGACCGGTGCGCCGTCCGTGAACACCCTCGTCGTGAGGGACGGGAGCATCGAGGGCCGGACGACCGACTCGGCGATCCTCGCCGGCCTGCCCGCCGAGCGGCCCGTCGTCATCGGAGACGGAGGCTCGGCGCGGGCCTTTCTGGAGGCGCTGCCCTCTGCGAGGCAGTTCGCGCGCCGCGGCGACTGGCCCCCGGATGCGGAGGGCGCCGACCTCGTGGTCAACGCGACCCCCGTCCGGGACGACGTGCTCGTGCGGCTCCGGCCCGGTCAGGTGCTCGTCGACCTCCCGTACCCGGAGACTGCGACCGCGAAGGCCGCGCGGGCGGCCGGGGCGCACGTCGTCGGGGGTCTCGAGGTGCTCGTTGCGCAGGGTGCCGCGTCGTTCGAGCTGTGGACCGGCATTCCGGCCCCTGTCGAGGCCATGCGCCGCGCCCTAGGCTTACCGGCGTGACCCTGAGCCTTGCGACCGCAGGCGAGTCCCACGGGCCCGGGCTCGTCGGGATCCTGAGCGGGCTTCCGGCCGGCCTTCGCCTCGAGCGCGAGGTGATCGACCGCGACCTCGCGCGGAGGCGGGAAGGCCGCGGCCGCAGCCCGCGGCAGCAGATCGAGAGCGACGAGGTCGAGATCCTCGCCGGGCTCCGTCACGGCCTCACGCTCGGAACGCCGCTGGCGCTCCTGATCCGGAACCGCGATCACGAGAGCTGGACGTGGGGGATGAGCCCCTGGCCGCCGGAAGGCGAGCCCTCGGGGAAGGGCACGAGCGCGGTCACGCTCCCGCGTCCGGGCCACGCGGACCTCCCCGGCGCGCTGAAGTTCGGTCACGCCGACGTTCGCAACGCGCTCGAGCGGGCGAGCGCGCGGCACACGGCGGTCGATGTGGCCGCCGGGTCGGTCGCGAAGGCGCTGCTCGCGGAGATCGGCGTCACGGTTCGAGGCCGCGTGCTCGAGATCGGCGGAGAGACGAGCGAAGAGGGATGGAAGCGCGCAACCGACGAGGCGCGCGCCGACCGGGACACGATCGGGGGCGTCGTCGAGGTCGTCGCCGAGGGTGCGCCTCCGGGCCTCGGCACGTACGCCGAGCGGGCCGGACGGCTCGACGCCCGCCTGGGTGCGTCGCTCCTGGGCATCCCGGCCGTGAAGGGCGTCGAGATCGGCGACGGCTTCGCGCTGGCGCGCGTCCGCGGCTCCGAGGCGCACGACGAGATCGGCCCGGGGCTCCGTCGCGCGACGAATCGGGCCGGAGGCCTCGAAGCCGGCGTCACGAACGGCGAGGACGTCGTCGTCCGCACGGCGATGAAGCCTCTCTCGACCCTCATGCGGCCACTCCGCTCCGTCGACCTCGCGACCGGCGAGCCGGGCGAGGCGCTCGTCGAGCGGAGCGACGTCCAGGCCGTCGAGGCTCTCGCGGTCGTCGCCGAGGCCGCCGTCGCGTGGGAGCTCGCGCGCGCCGCCCGCGAGAAGTTCGGGGGCGATGCGCTCGCCGACTTCACGGCCGCTCATCGGGCCTACGTGGAGCGAATCGGCTGGCGGCGCTGAACGCACTCGGCCGGCACGTCGCCGTCGTCGGCTTCATGGGGGCCGGGAAGTCGACGCTCGGGCCGCTTCTGGCGGATCGGCTCGGTCGGCGGTTCGTCTCCGTCGACGCCGTGGTCGAGGAGCGCTCGGGCGAGGCCGTCGCAGCGCTCTTCGAGGGTCGGGGCGAAGAGGCCTTCCGCCAGCTCGAGGAGGAGGCCGCGCTCGACCTCCTCGGACGGCGCGCTCCCTCGGTGATCGAGATCGGCGGCGGCGGGCTCGCCGCTCCCGCGACAAGGGCGGCGCT
>JBFFGH010000103.1:0-7969 GCA_041557575.1 Gaiellaceae bacterium | reverse complement strand
GTGAGGGCCTGCAGCGAATCCAGCGCCTGGCGCTCCTCCCGGAGGGCGTCCCGATAGTGTTGCCTGAAGCGGGAGTTCCCGGAGAACAGGTAGGCCTCGAGAGCGGCGTTACGGTTGGTCTGGGATAACTCGATCTGGGCGGCGTACCGTTCAGCCGGTGCCAGAATCGTCTGCACGCGGTCCTGGAGCAGAGAAAGCTCCCGGTTCAGGTAGACCGGGACCACCGCGAGGGCAACAAGGGCGCTGAAGAGGAAGAGGAGGGAAAGGCCGGTGATCCACCACATGGCTCGCTCCCCAGCAGCCTTGTTGGGGAGAGCGATATCCCATGGCAGCGGGGTCGATGCCTTTCCCTGCCCGGAGGATCGATGGGTGGACCGCTTTGCCATGAGTGACGAGCCCCGCTCCCTTCTCGTGGCGGTTGGTCAGATCTTAATGAACACCCGCTTCCAGTGCAGCAGCCACATCAGGCCGAGCCAGAACAGGACATAGGAGAGGGCGAAGGCCAAGGAGGCGTTCATCGGGTCCGCCCATGACGCGAATAGACTCCGATAGATCCATCCCTTCATGGAGGTGTCCCCCCCCTGGACTCTCCATAACCCAAGGAGCTTGGCCAGGAGCCCCGACGCTACGAAGACGGCAATGGCGTTCATCCCGTAAACAACGAAAGGCTTGGCCCAGCCCTTCCACCTCTTGAACTCCATCGCCCAGAACATGATGCCCAGGAGAAGGGAGCCAGCTCCACCGGTGAACACTACGTAGGAGCTGGTCCAGATCCCCTTGTTGATGGGGAAGACCAGCCCCCACAGGGCTCCCAACACCAGCCCCGAGGCCCCGGCAACCACGAGCCCCAGGGCAATCCCAGGGGTGGAGCCCCCCCGACGGATCCACTCCCCCCCGAGGAGCCCCTTCCCCCCGCCGAGGGGCGCTGGACGCTGACAGTCAGCTCGGTCGACGATCAGGGTCTTCCGTCGTCCGTCAAGAAGCGCTTCTCCGTGAACACGACCCTGGGCTTCCTCCGCGTCGCGCCGAGCAAGCTCGTCCTCCGGCGCACGAGCGGCAGAAGCGCGCCGATCAGCTGGCAGCAGGCGTCCGCCGCGCGTGTCCGGGTGACGGTCGAGACGCACGACGGCGCCGTCGTTCGCACGGTCGCGAAGGGGACGCTCGAGCCGGGAGAGCAGTTCGCGAGCTGGAACGGCCGCGCGAAGAACGGGAAGCGGGTCCGAGACGGGAGCTACGTCGTCCGCGTCAGGGCGACGAACGACCTGGGCTCGGTCTCGCTCACCCGGCCACTCGTCGTTCGGAGAGCCGGGAAGCGCTGAGCTCCCGACAAGTACAGTCTCGCCGGTGCCGGTCGCCTCGATCCTGAGCCACATCACGGACGCGATCACGAGCGTCGTGGGCGACCACGGCCTCTACGCCGTGTTCCTGCTGATGCTCGTGGACGCCGTCCTGCCGGCGGCGAGCGAGCTCGTGATGGTGTACGGCGGAGCTCTCGCAGCGGGCGCATTCGCCGGGCAGAGCGTGGTCCTCTTCGGCTCGCCCGTCGACGAGGGCCTGCCCGCGTACCTCGCGATCGCGCTCGCCGGGACGATCGGCTACACGGTCGGCTCCGTGATCGGCTGGGCGATCGGGCTCTACGGCGGGCGACCGTACCTCGAGCGCCACGGCCGCTGGCTCCATCTCGACAAGGAGCGGCTCGACCGGGCCGAGCGCTGGTTCGAGCGCTGGGAGGACTGGGCGGTGTTCCTCGGGCGGTTGACACCGGTGGTTCGCTCGTTCGTGTCGGTCCCGGCCGGGGTGATGGAGGTCCCGTTCGTCCGCTACACGCTGTTCACGCTCCTCGGCTCGGCGATCTGGTGCTTCGCGTTCGCCGGCGGGGGCTACCTGGCCGGGGAGAACTGGGAGAGCATCCACCACACGTTCCGCTACTTCGACTACCTCGTCGTCGCCGCCGTCATCGGCGCCACGGCGTGGCTCGTCCTCAGGTACGTGCGCCGCCGCCGCGACAGGGCGCAGGAGTCCTCGGCGCTCTAGGGAACCCGGGAGTCGGAGCTACACTCGCTCGCGTGACTCCCCGGATACCGCTCATCGACGTGAAGGCGCAGTACGCGCCGCTGATTCCCGAGCTCGAAGAGCGATTCTCCGCCGTGCTCGAGTCCGGTCGGTTCATCTTCGGGCCCGAGGTCGAGGCGTTCGAGCACGAGGCCGCCGCCTTTCTCGGCGTCCCGCACGCGGTCGGCGTCGCGAACGGCACCGACGCGCTCATCCTCTCGTTCGACGCGATGGGGATCGGCCGCGGAGACGAGGTGATCTGCCCCGCCTTCACCTTCTACGCCACCGCCGAGGCGATCGCCCGAGTCGGCGCGACGCCCGTCTTCGCCGACATCGATCCGGCGACGCTCAACCTCGACCCGGGAGACGTGGCCTCGCGGATCACCCCCCGCACGAAGGCGATCGTCGCCGTCCACCTGTTCGGGCGACCCGCCCCTCTCTCGGAGCTCGCGTCCCTCGGCCTCCCGATCGTCGAGGACGCCGCCCAGGCCTTCGGCGCAGGCGGCATCGCCCGGACCGGCGTCTGCTCCACGTTCAGCTTCTTCCCCACGAAGAACCTCTTCGCGCTCGGCGACGGGGGGCTCGTCGCGAGCCTCGACGACGAGATCGCTGCACGGGTGCGCAAGCTCCGCTTCCACGGCTCCCGCGACAAGCAGACCTTCGAGCTCGTCGGGGTGAACTCCCGCCTGGATGCCGTCCAGGCCGCCATGCTCCGCGTGTTCCTTCCACGGCTCGCCGGCTGGAACGCCTCCCGGCGCGAGGCGGCCGCACGCTATGCGGAGCTCGGGCTCGACGAGGCAGTCGAGCTGCCGTCCGACGAGCCCGGTCACGTCTACCACCTCTACGTCGCCCGCTCCTCGCGGCGCGCCGAGATCTCCGCCTCGCTCGCCGAGCAGGGCATTGCGTCGGCCTCCTACTACACGACGCCGCTCCACCTGCAGCCGGCGATGGCGTACCTCGGCTGGAAGCCCGGATCGCTTCCCGAGACGGAGCGCGCCGCGGAGGAGAACCTCGCCCTGCCGATGTGGGGTGGGATCGACGGCTCCACCCAGGAGCGGGTCGTCGACGCAGTCCGCGCCGCGGTAGGAGTCCCCGCGTAGCGATGCGGAGCCCGGTCAACAGGCACCGCTTGTGGCAGGTCGTCGTCGACGCCGCTCTGATCGGTGCCGCCTGGATCCTCGCCTGGCACGTGCGCTTCGACCAGGGCTGGCCGAGGTACTACGACCGCTACCTCGAGTGGGACGTCGTCTTCCTCGTCGTCGGGGTCACGCTCCCGGTCTTCGTCGGGTTCGGCTTCTACAACCGCTGGTGGCGGTACGTCTCCACGCGCGACATGTGGGGAGCACTGCGGGGCGTGGCGGCGGCCGTGGTCGCGACGTACCTCGTGTTCACGCTGCTCGACTTCCACAAGGCCGCGGTGCCGAGAGGCATCTGGGTCATCGATCTGCTCCTCCTCCTCGCCTTCGTCATGGGGGTTCGCCTGCTCGCACGGACGCTCATCGAGCGCCCGTCGGCGGCCTCCCTCGTCGCCCGGGGGAAGGAGGTGCTCATCGTCGGCGCGGGAGACGCCACCCAGCTCATCCTGCGCGAGATGCTCCGTTACCCGGCGCTCGGGTACACGCCCATCGGCCTCGTCGACGACGACCCCCGCAAGCGGAACCTGCGACTGCACGGGATCCGCGTGCTCGGGACGACGGACGAGCTGCCCGCACTGCTCCGGGACCGGAGCCCGGACGAGCTCCTGATCGCGATCCCGTCCGCCTCGGGAGACCTGCGCGAGCGGATCGTCGAGATCGCCCGCGAGGAGAGAGTCCCCGTGAAGACGCTGCCGGGCCTGCACGAGCTGATCGCCGGCGACTTCAACCTCACCGGGCAGATCCGACCGGTCGAGGTCGAGGACCTTCTCGGCCGCGAGCCCGTCGAGGCCGACCTCGACGCGATCGCCGGCTACCTCACGGGCGAGGTCGTGCTCGTCACCGGGGCCGGTGGCTCGATCGGATCGGAGCTCTGCCGCCAGATCGCCCGGGTCGGCCCTACGAAGCTCGTGCTCGTGGACAACGGCGAGCCCGGGCTCTTCGAGATCGAGCGGGAGCTCGTCGACGACCGCGAGTTCCACGCCACGGCGGCCGTCATCGCCGACGCGGGGAACGCGACCAAGATGCGCCAGGTCTTCGAGAAGTACGAGCCGGCGGTCGTCTTCCACGCCGCGGCGTACAAGCATGTTCCGCTGATGGAGGCGAACCCGCTCGAGGCCGTCCGCAACAACACGCTCACGACCAAGACGGTCGCGGACATCGCCGTCGAGTTCGGGGCGAAGCGGTTCGTCCTCGTCTCCACGGACAAGGCGGTCAACGCGAAGACGGTCATGGGGCAGTCGAAGGCGCTGTGCGAGTGGATCGTCGAGGCGTGGGGAAATCGGAGCGACTCGTCCACACGGTTCTGCGGCGTCCGCTTCGGGAACGTCCTCGGATCGTCGGGCAGCGTCGTCCCGATCTTCCGGAGGCAGATCGCGCGTGGAGGCCCCGTCACGGTGACGCATCCGGAGATGACGCGCTTCTTCATGACGATCCCCGAGGCCGTTCAGCTCGTCATCCAGGCGGGGGCGATCGGCGGGAGCGGCCAGATCTACGTCCTCGACATGGGGCAGCCGGTGAAGATCGTGGACCTCGCCGAGACGATGATCCGCCTCTCCGGCAAGGAGCCCGGCCAGGACGTGGCCATCGAGTTCGTCGGTGCCCGCCCGGGGGAGAAGCTGCACGAGGAGCTGTGGTCGGAGGCCGAGGACGTCGTGCCCTCGGATCACGAGGCGATCATGCTCGTCACCCGGCCCCCGATCGACAGGGACTGGCTCGAGCAGGAGCTCGAAGTGCTCTCGGGCCTCGTCGATGCCGGTGAGACGCTCGAGCTCGTCGGCGCCATGAGCCGGATCGTCTCGTCGCCCCGGCGTGAGATCCGGCCGCTCGCGCCTCCTCGGGAAGAGGCTTCGGCGACCGGCTGATCAGCCCGGTCGGTGCGGTGGGCTGACCTCGAGCGCCCTCGTCACGTCGGCGACCGACAGGATGCCCGTGAGGCGCCCGTCCTCGACCACGAGGACGCGACGCGTCTCTGAGCCCTCGATCGCCGACAGCGCCTCGACGGCGCCGAGGTCCGGGTCGACGACGCCGACACGCTCGATCGGGAGCATGCAGTCGGCGACGCGGGTGTCCTCCCAGGTCGCTCGAGGTATCCCCGCGAGGGCTGCGAAGGGGAGCAGCCCGACGGGCTCCAGCCCGTCGACGACCGGATACGTCGTGTAGCGCGCCCTCCAGACGACGTCGTCCACGACCTGTGACAGCGTCATCTGCGGAGTCACGGTCACCGGGTCGCCGCTCATGAGGTCGCGAACGCGGAGCGCGGAGAGGCTGTCCTCGATCGCACGCTGGCTCGCTTCCCCGCCGGCGGCCTGGAGCAGGAACCAGCCGATGAAGGCGAGCCAGATGCCTCCCGCCACGCTGCCCGCGACGAGGAGAGCGACGCCGCCGGCGATCATCGCGAAGGCCGCCATGCGGCTCACCGACAGCGCCTGTCGCGATGCGCGAGCGAGATCGCCGGAGCGAAGCCAGAGGGATGCGAGCAGCACACGGCCTCCGTCGAGCGGGAAGGCCGGGATGAGGTTGAAGACGAGGAGCACGAGATTCACGTACCCGAGCCAGGCGCAGACGGCGTCCACCGACTCCGGGAGTGGAAGGAGGCCGGCGGCACCGGCGAACCCGAGCCCGAGCGCGAGCGACACGGCGGGCCCGGCGAGCGCGATCCGGAGCTCGGCTCCCGCCTCGGGGATGCGACCCGCCATCTTGGCCACGCCGCCGAGCATCCACAGCGTGATCCCGATGATCTCCACGTGCTCCCGCTTCGCCTGGACGGCGTGCCCGAGCTCGTGCAGGAGGATGCTCCCGAAGAAGAGCAGGGCGGCTACCACCGCCATCACGACGTGCGTCGAGGTCGAGAGGTCCGGGTTGGTGCTCGGGAAGACGGAGTCGGCGAGCGTCCAGACGATCAGCGCGGCGATGAGGAGCCAGCTCCAGTTGATCCCGACCCGGATGCCGAGGATCCGCCCGAGGACGATCGTGTCGCCCATTGCGCCGATCGTAGATGCGGAGCGGGCGCCGCCGAGGCAGCGCCCGCTCCAGAGTCCGTCTAGCTCGTCTCTGCTACCAGTCGGTGTTCCTGAGCAGCAGGAGCTGACCGGCCTCCCGCATCGAGTTCACCTGGTTGATGACCGGCGGATTCGGGAAGCGCTCGATCTCCCACCCGTGCGCCTGCACGTCGACGAGAAACGCGCCGGGCCCGAGGGCTGCGGACGCGTCCACGATTCCGCTCGACTCCCAGCTACCCGCGTTGGGCGACGGGTTGCCGCCCGTTGCGATTGTCGCGACGACCTCCCTTTCCTCCGTCACCAGGTCGTAGCGCCAGATGCGCGCAGGCGCCCCCTGGTTGGCGGAGCTCGGGTCCTCCTGGATCAGAAGCGAGTGCTCCGTGGTCTCGAGGTTGTCCGGCTGATGGATGTCTGCGGCAACGCCGGTCGCGTTGCCTCCCTCGATGAGGATCGTCAGTGACAGGACGGTTAGCGGGTCGGTCGGATCGAGCACCATCTTCCAGATCCGGCCGTTCGGGCGGTTGGTACCGCTCCCGCGACCCGAGTCGGCCAGGTAGACGATGTTCGGGTCGTTGCGGTCGTACGCGATGTCCTCGATGCGGACGAAGTCGAACACGTTCTTGCCCGCCGTGTTGTTGGCCGCGTTGCCCCACTGGTCGAGCACCCACTGGGGTCCGTCGGGCACACCCGAGGGCGGTGCAGCGAAGCTCGGGTAGTCCGCCGCCCGCGTGACGTCCGATCCGTCGGGACGCTTGCCTGTCGCTATCTGCTTCGGTACCGGGATGAACTCGCCAGTCACCGTGTCGCCGGCGGCCACCTCGTAGTAGGTGTTCTTCCCGTTCGCGACGAATGCGTACAGCGTTCCCTCGTCGTTCCAAACCGCCTCGCGATCGTCGGCGAGATACAGGTAGAGCTGCGACTCGGGCGGGTTGCTGACGAACGTGTCGTCACCCGAGAGGATCGCCGGGTACCCGTAGCCGGGGATCCCCACGCTGTTCTCGTGGTTGTGGCGCCCCATCCCGTAGATCGACTTGTAGGCACCGCTCTTGATGTCCAGCGCCACGACGACACCCGGTTGCTCCGCTCCATTCGTCGGCGGCCACGCCGTCCCGGTTCGGTTCACGTGGTCGCGCGCCTCCTCGTTCGTGAGGAGGATGTCGCGGTCGAATCCGTGCTCCTCCGTCACGATGAAGTTCGAGCAGAAGCGTTGGTAGTTCGCGCTTGACGGGATCGCATAGTCACCCTTGAGCAGTCCTGCGCTGTGCTGGTTGAGCCGAAGCCGGGACACCATCGAGTTCGTGAAGTCCGCGCGCCCGGCGACCGTGGACGAAGGCAGCGGAAACGGGACGAGCGAGGTCTCGTGATTCACGTAGATGTCCACTGTGCCCTTGCCATTCGTCTTGCCGATCGCGATCCCGTCCGGGATCGACTCGAATCGGTATCCGCCCGGCAGCGTCTCGCCGACGTTGATGAGCGGAGTCACCTCGTCGCACGACGGGCATGCGAGAAGCGCCGGCTGCGATGTCTTGAAGCCGCTCTTGTTGTCGGCGGACGCCGTCGATGCGACGACCGCGGTTGCGAGCAGTACCGCCGCAACGAGAAGCGGTATGCCTCTGCGAGCTGTCATCTCTCCCCTTCCCTCGTGGAACGGGGGGGACCATAAACCGCTCGCGGGCCGAGTACTACCCCTCGAGCGCTGTCAGCAGGAGATCGAGCAGGAGTGCCGGGTGGCGGGTCGCCGGCGGCGAGGACGCCGAGCGCGGCTCCACGGCGAGTTCGTCG
>JBFFGH010000102.1:0-8134 GCA_041557575.1 Gaiellaceae bacterium | reverse complement strand
ATCCACTCGAAGGGGTTCATGATCCTCTCCGGGTACCTCGCCTCGACGTACGCGCAGGAGTGGCCGCTCGTGCTCTCGGCGACGCTCACCTTCGAGCAGTCCTACGACGAGATCGAAGGTGACTCGGCGAGCTCGACCGAGCTCTACGCGCTGCTCTCCGCGCTCTCCGGGCTCCCGCTCGACCAGGGAGTGGCGGTCACCGGATCGGTCGACCAGCACGGGAACGTCCAGGCCGTCGGCGGGGTCACCCGCAAGATCGAGGGCTTCTTCGCCACCTGCAAGGCCAAGGGCCTGACGGGGAGTCAGGGCGTGATCGTCCCGGCGGCGAACGTGAGGCACCTCATGCTCGACCACGAGGTGGTCGAGGCCACGCGCGAAGGGCAGTTCCACGTCTGGGGCGTGAAGACGATCGACGAGGGCATCGAGATCCTGACCGGTGTCCCCGCAGGGAGGCGCCGCAAGGACGGCTCGTTCACGCCGGGGTCCGTGCACGCCCTCGTGGAGGAGCGGCTCAGGGCCTACGCCGAGGCGCTCCGCGCCTTCGCCGAGACGACCTCCGAGCCGGACGCCGAGAAGGGCGCGTAGCCCGCGACGCCCGGGACGTGCGGAGCGTGCCGTCGCACGCACCGTCCGTCGGTAGGGGCAGGCGGCCCGCCGCTCGACGAGCCGCCTGCGCCTTCGCGACTACGCGAGTGCCAGCTCGGACTCGACGCGATCCCCGAGAGGCACGTAGTCGCGCTCGTCCTCGCCCACGAACACCTGCCGTGGGCGGGCGATCTTCTGCTCGGAGTCGGCGACGCCCTCCATCCACTGCGCGAGCCAGCCGGCAGTCCTCGGGATGGCGAACATCACCGGGAACATCGAGACCGGGAGGTCGAGCGCCTCGTAGATGAGCCCCGAGTAGAAGTCCACGTTCGGGTAGAGCTTCCGCGAGACGAAGTACTCGTCCTCGAGCGCGATCTTCTCGAGCTCGAGCGCGACGTCGAGGAGCGGGTTGTGGCCCGTCACCTCGAAGACCGAGTCGGCGGTCTCCTTGATGATCTTCGCCCGCGGGTCGTAGTTCTTGTACACGCGGTGGCCGAAGCCCATGAGCCGGAAGTCGCCTGCCTTCACACGCTCGACGTACTCCGGCACGCGGTGCACGTCTCCGATCTCGGCCAGCATGCGCAGCACGGCCTCGTTGGCTCCGCCGTGCAGCGGGCCGTACAGCGCCGCGGCGGCACCCGCGAGCGAGCTGTAGGGATCGGCGTGGCTCGACCCGATCGAGCGCATGACGTTCGCCGAGCAGTTCTGCTCGTGATCCGCATGGAGGATGAAGAGCACCTCCAGCGCGCGCTCGATCACGGGATCGGCCGCGTACTGCGTCTCGGCCATCCGGAACATCATCGAGAGGAAGTTCCCGGTGAACCCGAGGTCGTTGTCGGGGTACACGTACGGGAGCCCGCGGTTGTGGCGGAAAGCCCAGGCTGCGAGGGTCGGCACCTTCGCGATGAGGCGCTTCGCCTGGAACAGGTTGTTCTCCGCATCGCCGATCGCCGACGCCTCGGGGTAGAAGGTCGAGAGCGCCGCCACGGCCGAGATGAACATGCCCATCGGGTGGGCGTCGTAGCGGAAGGCCTCCATGAGGCGCTTCATGTTCTCGTGCACGAACGTGTGGTGGACGATCTCGTTCGTCCACTCCGCGAGCTGGCTCTCGGTCGGCAGCTCGCCGAACAGGAGGAGGTACGCGGTCTCCAGGTACGTGCTCTGCTCCGCGAGCTGCTCGATGGGGTAGCCGCGGTAGCGGAGGATCCCGACGTCGCCGTCGATGTAGGTGATGGCGCTCCGGCACGAGGCGGTGTTGAGAAACGCCGGGTCGTAGCTCATGAGGCCGAAGTCGTCCTCGTCGACCTTCATCTTCCGGAGCTCCGTCGCCTTGATCGCGCCGTCTTCGATCGGGATCTCGTGGGTCGCGCCCGTACGGTTGTCGGTGACGGACAGGGTCTCGGTTGCCATGGGCACCTCCTCGGGGTCGCTCGCGTCGATGCCGAGAAGTCTCCGAGAATAGAGCGCGAACGGCATCGCCGACAGCCCGTAGCGGTGTTGCGGGGAGCTACGGATGTCAGTCCCACGGCGCACTCGTCGGCCTCGGCGGCCGTCGAGGGCCTGAACCGCGCTCGGGACGGCGGCGTGCTCGTCGAGCGCCCCCCAGGCACGCCGAGACGCCGCGCGTCCCGGCCGGGCTCCAGCGGTTCAGCCGAGCTTCGCGGCCCGGAAGACGTACGGCCGCAGGAAGGCGGCGAGCTTCGGTGCGCCCGTCGCGCTCAGGTGGAGACCGTCGCTGCCGAACCAGGGCTTGCCGGCGCTGTAGGCGTTCCAGTCGGCGACGAGGAGCTGCGGCCACCGCTTCGCCGCCTTCTCGATCGCGAGATTCATCCGGTGGTACAGGTCGGCGTACTCGCCGGCCTCGCGAAGCGTCACCCAGACGACGCCGCTCGCGCCGTCGGCGAGTGCGGCCCGCATGACCCGGTCGATGCCCTCGCGGTAGCCTCGCCCGTCCTCGTTGTAGCCCACGTTGACGATGAGGACCCGCCCCAGCGAGCGGCCGTAGTGCTGCACCGTCTGGAGCGCGGTCGTCGGCGTGGATCCCTGGAAGCTGCAGCTCGGCTCCACGAGCCTCCTGCACACCTTGGCGTCCAGGCGCACCGCGAGTCCCCGCCTGAGCTGCTTGCGCGCGGTGGTGACGTACGAGATGGACGCGGACACCGAGTCTCCGACGAAGGTCACCGGGATCGGCGTCCGCTTGGCCGACGTCGAGGCCGCCGCCGTCGAGACGGCGACGAGGATGGCGAGGACGACGGCTGTGAGTGCGGCGCGCACGGGGTGAAGGTAGCCGGAGGACGCGAGTCGCGCACCGCGAAGCCTCCCCGGGCTCGGGCACGGCTTTCGAGTGCCGGGCGCTACCCTTGCCGCGCGCCCCCGTAGCTCAGTGGATAGAGCAGCGGTTTCCTAAACCGCGTGCGCTGGTTCGATTCCGGCCGGGGGCACTGCCCCCTCTCCGCTCGCCACAGTGGCGGTGTCCCGGACAATGCCCGCGAGCTCAGACCGGCGTGAGCCCGCGGGCCTTGCGACTCGCGGCGGTCTGGCGGCGCTGCGCCGACAACTCGACCTTGCGGAGCCGGATGTTCGACGGCGTGACCTCGACGCACTCGTCCTCGCGGATGTACTCGAGCGCCTGGTCGAGCGAGAGCGGCCGCGGCGGGATGAGACGGACGTGCTCCTCTGCGGTCGGCGAGCGCATGTTCGACGCCTTCTTCTCTTTGGTCGGGTTCACATCGAGGTCCTCGGCGCGCCCGTTCTCACCGATGATCATCCCTTCGTAGACGTCCACGGCCGGGCCGACGAAGAGGGAGCCGCGCTCCTGGAGGCCAAGCAGCGCGTAGGTGGAAGTCTTGCCCCGCCGGTCGGCGACGAGCGCGCCGGTCGGTCGCATGCGGAGCTCCCCGAACCAGGGCTCGAAGCGCTCGAAGACGTGGTGGAGGATTCCCGTCCCGCGCGTCTCGGTCAGGAACTCGGTCCGGAACCCGATCAGCCCGCGTGCCGGGACGACGACGTCCATCCGCACCCAGCCGGTGCCGTGGTTCACGAGCGCCTCGGTCCGTCCCTTCCGCAGCGCGAAGAGCTGCGTGATGACGCCCAGGTACTCCTCGGGCGCGTCGATCGACACCCGCTCGACAGGCTCGTGGAGGACGCCGTCGATCTCGCGCGTGACGACCTGCGGCTTGCCGACGGTCAGCTCGAAACCCTCGCGCCGCATCTGCTCGACGAGGACCGCCAGCTGGAGCTCGCCGCGGCCCTGCACCTCCCACGCGTCCGGCGACTCGGTCGGGAGCACGCGGAGCGAGACGTTTCCGATCAGCTCCTGGCGAAGGCGGCTCTCGACCTGGCTCGCGGTCAGCCTGCTCCCGTCGAGACCGGCGAGAGGCGACGTGTTGATCCCGATCGTGATCGAGAGCGACGGCTCGTCGACCGAGATGACGGGGAGCGGGCGCGGGTCGGCGGGGTCGGCGAGCGTCTCGCCGATCGTGACCTCGGGGATCCCGGCGACGGCGATGATCTCGCCCGGCCCGGCCTCGTCGGCGTCCACGCGGTCCAGCGCCTCGGTGACGTAGAGCTCGGTCACCTTTGCCCGCTCGATCGACCCGTCGGCCCGGCACCACGCGATCTGCTGCGCACGCCGGATCGTCCCGTGCAGCACGCGGCAGAGAGCGAGCCGTCCGACGTATGGCGAGGCGTCGAGGTTCGTGACCAGTGCCTGTAGCGGGTGCCCCTCCTCGTAGGTCGGAGCAGGGATGTGCTCGAGGATCACGTCGAGCAGCGGTCGAAGATCCGGCTCGAGCGCATCGGCGTCCGGCTCGAGCGACGCTCGGCCGGCCTTGGCGTTGCAGTAGACGATCGGGAAGTCGATCTGGCTCTCGTCGGCATCGAGGTCGAGGAACAGCTCGTACACCTCGTTCACGACGGCGTCGATCCGTGCATCGGGCCGGTCGACCTTGTTGACGACGAGGATCACCGGCAGGCGCGCCTCGAGCGCCTTTCGGAGCACGAACCGCGTCTGGGGAAGCGGCCCCTCACTCGCGTCCACGAGCATGAGCACGCCGTCCACCATCGTCAGCCCGCGCTCGACCTCTCCGCCGAAGTCCGCGTGGCCGGGCGTGTCGATGATGTTGATCTTCGTCGGCCCGTATCGGACGGCCGTGTTCTTGGCGAGGATCGTGATGCCCTTCTCGCGCTCGAGATCCATCGTGTCGAGCACGCGCTCGGCGACGTCCTGGTTCTCGCGGAACGCGCCCGACTCCCAGAGGAGGGCATCCACGAGGGTCGTCTTCCCGTGGTCGACGTGGGCGACGATGGCGACGTTGCGGATCTCGGAGCGCTCGGGCACCGAGCGAGGGTACCGGTGTAGGCCCGCGACGCGGGCGGCGCCTTCCGGAGACCGGAACACGACCCTCGCGTCAGGACGTGCCGGACCGCTCTCGAAGGAGCTCCGCCGCCTCGAGGCGTCCATCGACTGCGAGTACCGCTGCAGCGGGAGCGTGGGGCGGCCGGTGCCGGGCGTCGGGCCCCCGGCGGCCGGGAGGGCGGTCTGCCCATCCGTGGAAGTCGCGGATGCGCCAACGCCGGATGCCTGTGAGACTGCGAGTCCCATGGGCTTCTGCGTCGCGTGCGGAACGAGGCTCCCCGAGGCGGCACGCTTCTGCCCCTCGTGCGGCACCGAGGTGACGGCCGACATCCAGGTGGAGGAGACGCTGAAGCTCGTCACCGTGCTCTTCGCCGACATCGTGAGCTCGACGACGCGCACCGAGGGCATGCATCCCGAGGACGTCAGGGCCCTCATGGTCGACTACTTCACGGCCATGGCGGAGGAGATCGTCGCGGAAGGCGGCGCGGTCGAGAAGTTCGTCGGAGACGCGATCATGGCCGTCTTCGGGGTGCCCATCACGCACGAGGACGACGCCGTGCGTGCCGTCCGTGCCGGGCGCCGCATGCTCGCCCGGCTCGTGCGCTGGAACGAGGATCGGGCCCCGTCCGCACCGCTCGAGATCCGGATCGGCGTCAACACGGGCGAGGTGCTCGCTGCCGCTGCGGCGCGCGCCGACCTCGTCGTCACCGGCGATGCGGTCAATCTCGCCGCGCGCCTCCAGGAGTCGGCCGAGCCGGGGGTCATCGTCGTCGGCGAGACGACATCACGCCTCGTGCGCGGGGTCTTCGACCTCCGGGAGCTCGAGCCACTCGAGGTCAAGGGACGCTCGGAGCCCATCGCCGCCTGGGCCGTCGTCGGTGAGCGAGAGGACCTCGGGTCGGTCCGGCTGGCGAGGCTCTTCGCGCCGATGGTCGGCCGCGGGCGCGAGCTCGACGTGCTCCGCTCCATCCTCGACCGGGTCGAGGTGACGCGAACGCCCCATCTCGTGACGGTCATGGGCGACCCGGGCGTGGGGAAGAGCCGTCTGGCAGAGGAGTTCGTGGCCTCTCTCGACGGCCGCGCCAAGGTCATGGCCGGGCGCTGTCCCGCGTACGGCGAGGGCGTCACGCTCTGGCCGCTCGGCGAGATCCTGGGCGCCGAGGCCGGGGTCCTCGGGAACGACCCGCCGGACTCGGCATTCGCCAAGATCGAGCTGCTCGTCTCCGAGACCGTCCAGTCCGAGGTTGCGGCCGACCGCGACCTGACGGCCTCGGCGCTCGCGTCGACGCTCGGGCTGGAGCTCCGAGAGGAGTCGCCGGGGGAGCTCGACCCGCGCGAGACGCGCCACCGGCTCGTCTCCGGGTGGCGCCTGCTTCTCACCGGTGCTGCCACGCGCAAGACGCTCGTCGTGTTGGTCGAGGACCTCCACTGGGGCGATCAGATGCTGCTCGACGTGCTCGACGAGCTCGCGGGCCACGTCGAGGGCCCGATCATGTTCCTCTGCACCGCACGACCCGACCTCTTTCGCATTCGCCCGAACTGGGGAGGCGGCCGGCACGACTACTCATCCGTCGCGCTCGGCCCACTCCCGCCCGGCGACAGCGAGCGCCTCGTGTCGCTGCTCCTCGACGCGGAGCAGCTCCCTGCCCCCGTCAGGGAGAGCATTCTCTCGCGGGCGGAGGGAAACCCCTTCTTCCTCGAGGAGATCGTGCGGCGCCTGATCGACGAGCGGCTCGTCGAGCGCCTCGGCGAGCGACGCCTCGTGCGGGACGACGTCGTCGAGCTCGAGATCCCCGAGACCGTGCAAGGAGTGATCCTCGCCCGTATCGACCTCTTGCCCCCCTCCGAGAGACGGGCCTTGCAGGAGGCGGCCGTCGTCGGGCGTGTCTTCTGGTCGGGTGCGGTCGCACGACTCGTCGAGACGAGCGACGTCGCGGGGCTCCTCGACAGGCTCTGCGAGCGCGAGCTCATCGTCGAGCGCCTCTCGAGCTCGGTCGCCGGCGAGACGGAGTACGCCTTCAAGCACGTGCTCACCCGCGACGTGGCGTACGAGAGCCTTCCCCGCCGGGAGCGTGCGCAGGCCCACAGTCGAGTCGCGGCGTGGATCGAGGAGATGAGCGGGGATCGGGCAGGCGAGCTCACCGAGGTCCTCGCGCACCACTACGACGTCGCCTTCTCCCTCTCGCAGGAGGACGACCTGCGGGTGGCCGCGCGCCGCAACTACCTCGTCGCGTCCCGTCGTGCGCTGCGGCAGTTCGCGATCGCGCGGGCCGAGCATCTCGGCAAGCGGGCCGTCGGCCTCTCGGCCGAGGGCGCAGAGCTCGGGGAGGCGCTCGAGGCGCTCGGCGACCTCTTCGCCACCGTCCACGCGGGCGACGCAGCGTGGCGGGCGTACGGCGACGCGCTGACCTCGTTCGAGGGCGACCGAGACACGCAGGGCAGGCTCGCGGCGAAGGCGGCGGTGCAGGCGACCCGCTGGTACGGAGGGATGTCCGAGCATCCCACGACCGAGGAGCTCGAACGGCTCATCGACCGGGGGCTCGACGCCGTGGGAGACGAGGACAGCGTGTCGAGGGCGATGCTCCTCCTGAGCCGCGGATTCGAGCTCGCCCAGGGGTATTCGACGGACGCCGACACGAGCGAGGTCGCCGCCCGGGAGGCTCTGGCGATCGCAGAGCGACTCGACGACCCGAATCTGCTCTCGGGCACGCTCGACTCCTTCGGCTCGCTCCTCCTGGCCCGCGGCGTCTACGGCGAGTACCTGCGGTTCGGGCGTCGTCGCATCGAGCTCGTCTCCCGGCTTACCGACGTCGCGGAGATCGGGGACGCGTTCGTGATGGGCGCGTGGAGCGCGATCTAAGCATGCCGAGCGCGAGCTCAGCGCCACGATGCAGGGCATATTGGAAGGCCTGCCGAACATCCTCGATGCCGATATCCCCGACGGGACCAGCGAGGACGACAATACCGAGTTGCGGCGGGTCGGCACGCCGCCGGAGTTTTCCTTCGCGCCGCGCGAGCATTTCGATCTCGGCGAGGCGCTGGGATTGATGGACTTCGAGGCGGCGGGCAAGCTCAGCGGCTCGCGGTTCGTGGTGCTGAAAGGCGCATTGGCGCGCATGGAGCGGGCGCTGGCCCAGTTCATGCTCGATCTGCAGACCACCGAATTCGGCTACACCGAAGTCAGCCCGCCGT
>JBFFGH010000101.1:0-8148 GCA_041557575.1 Gaiellaceae bacterium | reverse complement strand
GTCGCCGTCGCCGAGCTGGTACACGCGCTCGGGGGCAGACAGGTCCTTGAGCCGGTGCTCGCCGAGGTCGGTGAGCTCGAGCTCGACGAGCTGGGCGGTGGACGAGGAGACGAGCACCTGCCCCCCGTGGCCGCAGGCGGCGATGCGGGCCGCGCGGTGGACGTCGTCTCCGACGTAGCCCTCCGCGGTGAGGAGCGGCGTGCCCGTGTGCAGGCCGACCCGCACCTGTACCTGCCCGGAGGCGAGCGCCTCGGTGAAGGCCGAAGCGGCGGCGAGCGCTCCCGGCGCTGTCTCGAAGGCGAAGAAGAAGGCGTCCCCCTGCGTGTCCACCTCGACCCCGCCCTCGGCGGTACAGGCCTCCCGGATCAGCCGGCGGTGCTCGGCCAGGGCCTCGGCGTAGCCCTCCGCTCCCAGCTCGTGCAGCAGCTTGGTCGAGCCCTCGACGTCGGTGAAGCAGAAGGTGACGGTGCCGGAGGGGAGGTCGTCGCGCACGGCGGGATCATCCGCCAGCGGACGGCTCGGCTCAAGGCCTGAGAGCCGCTACCGCCTGTGCTTGAGCCAGACGATCAGGTCGCCCCCGACGGCGACCGCGGCGAAGATCAGCCCGACGACGAGCATCGAGAGGATGATGTCACGGCCTTCCTCGGCAGCGGACTTGGCGAGGAGCACGGCGAACGCGGCGACCATTGGTGGGCGACTCTACCCGACGAGCCGGGCGTGTGCAGCGAGCGCGCCGTCGACGGCCTCGTCGCCCGCCGCCTCGCGAGCTGCCGCGTCGAGCCCGCCCGGGTCTCCGTCGACACGCAACGCGTCGCGTGCGGCCTGGAGGTCTCCCCGGCCCAGGCGGGCCGCGGTCGCGACCCACGCGGCACCGTCGCCGGCGCGGTCCTCTGCACGGGCCTGCCCGCAGAGGGAGATGAGCTCGGCGAGGTCGGCGACGGCCGCGACGTCGCCCGTCTCCGCGACGTGGACCAGGCCCTGCGCGTAGAGGTAGTCGCCGAGCAGGAGCGCCGTGTCCTCGTCCACGGGCGCGAAGAGCCGTGAGCGGCCGTAGTGGACGAGGTAGCCCTCGTAGATCGTCTCGATCGCGAGCGCGTGCCTCGGCGGTGCGAGCGTCGAGAAGACGGCCTCGTGGGCGCGGTCGCCCGGAGGGCGAAGGGCGTCCGCCCAGAGCGGGCTCTCGGCGGCTGCCGTGGCGGCGATCTCCTCCCACACGCGCGGGAGACTAGCCCGAGCCGCTCGCCGCCTTCTCCGGCTCGACGGGCGGCTCGATCCGTGGAGGCTCGAGCTCGACCTCCACGGGCACGTCGGACGGGCCCTCGTCCCAACGCTCGAGGCGGACTCGCAACCGGAAGAACTCCCAGATCGCGCGGGCGCCGGCCATCGTCGGCAGCGCGACGAGCACGCCCGGGATGCCGTAGAGCTCGCCCCCGGCGAGGAGCCCGAAGATGACGAGGAGCGGGTGGAGGCGGAGCGCGCTCGCCATCACGTTCGGCACGACGACGTGGCCTTCGACCTGGTAGATGAAGAGGAAGAGGAGCGCCACCCAGACGAATCCCCACGGCGGGTCGGCGACGATCGCGTAGATCGCCGGCGGCACGGCGGAGAGCCACGGGCCGATGTACGGGATCACCTCGATGAAGGCGGTCCAGAGGCCGAACAGGAGCGCGTACTCCTGGGCGCCCTCGACGAGGCCGGTCACGCCGAGGGCGTACATCCCGAGTCCGGCGCTCGTGCCGATGACCGTGGAGAGGATCGCCTGCCCCTTGAGGTATCCCCACAGGGCACCCTCGATCTGCCGGGTGAGGGGCGCCCCGCCATGGGGCGGGAAGCGCGAGTCGATCGAGCGCTCGAGACGCGTCATGTCGAGCAGCATGTAGATCGAGATCACGACCACGAGGACCAGCGAGAAGAGGAGCAGCGCCACCGAGAAGGCGGCGCCCCTGGCGAAGGAGAGCGCGTCCTGGACGTACCCCGAGATCTCCCCTGCGCTGAGGGAGCCGATCCAGTCGTTGACCTGCGTCCGAATATCGATCTCCTGGAGCCCGTTTCTGTCGAGCCAGGTCTGGAGCCTGTCGATGTCGGTCTCCGCGCCGGTCTGACCCGTGCCCGGATCCTCGGCCGTCACGTACTCGTCGATCCGATCCGACGCGTTTCGCGCCTGGTCGTAGGCCACGAAGCCGATCGCGAAGAGGATCGCGCAGACGACCGCGACGAAGAGCGAATAGACGACGAACACGGAGAGGACGCGCGGAGCCCGGAGCCGGGTGAGGTCCCTCACGAGCGGGTTCAGCGTGAACGCGATCACGCTCGCGGTGAGGAAGAGGAAGAGAACGTGGCCGAGCGTCCGCGCCAGGAGGAACGCGAGGACGAGCACGACGGGCAGGACGACGAGCTGAATCCATCTCGGGATCTGGATCGTCGGGCCGGAGCCGGCCATGCCCGGGATCGTACAGCGGCCCGTGGCGACCACTGGCCCGGCGGGCGCCCTGCTACGGTCCGGCAGGGATGGAGACTCCTCGCTCACGGCACGCCGCACGGCTACGTGCGAGCCGACGGAGGAAGCAGGCCCGAGCACGGCGTTTCGCGATCGCTCTCGTCATCGGCGTACTCGCCGCGATCACGCTCGCGCTCACGGCCTTCGACTCGAACGGCGGGCGCTCGAGAGCCGTGGAAGGCCCTCCGCCCCTGCCCGTCACGGCGGCTCCGCCGGACCCACACGTGCTGGCCACGGTCGGCAACCTCCGCCTGCACTCCCCGGTCGCGCAGGGCGGCATCACGGCCGTCGGCTTCCACGGGAGCGAGGACGGGGCCCTCGTGCTCCAGCCGGTCGGGCCCCAGGCGAACGAAGGGCTCCTCGCACGGCTCTGGCACCGCATCACGGGATCGACTCGAACCGGATACCGCTGGTACCAGCTCGAGGGAGGCCCTCTCCACGCGCTGGACGTCGGCGCGGTCGCCGGGACGGACGTCTACTCGCCCGTGGACGGCACGGTCGTCGCGATCCGTGACCAGGTCGTCTCGGGACGGAAGATCGGGTCGGAGATCGAGCTCCGCCCCACCTCGGCGCCTTCGCTCGTCGTCACCATCGAGAACGTCCGTCGCGACCCGGCGCTCACGGTCGGCGCGAACGTCGCCGAAGGCTCGTCCAAGCTCGGAACGGTGAACGACATCAGCCGCTTCGAGAAGCAGGCTCTCGCCGACTACGCACCCGATCGCGGGAACAACGTCACGATCCTGGTCTTTCCCTCTGCCGCCCTCGCCGTCCCGTAGTCGTGCGCGAAGACCCCCGGCGGCGGAGCCTCTAGAGTCACACCCATGCGGATCCTCTTCAACGCCGACGTCGTCGGCGCGCCCGGCAGGAAGGCGCTCGAGTCGCGCTTGCAGGCCCTCCGCGCCGAGCTCGGCGTGGACGTGTGCGTCGTGAACGGCGAGAACGCGGCCGACGGCATCGGGATCACTCCCCGCCTGGCCGACCAGCTGCACGGGTACGGCGCCGATGCGATCACGCTCGGGAACCATGCGTTCCGCAGGACCGAGATCGGCCCCTACCTCGAGGACTCCGCGCGCATCGTCCGCCCGGCGAACATGGCGAAGGGCACGCCCGGCAGAGGCCTCGCCCTCGTCGAGGTCGAGAACGGACGGAAGCTCGCCGTGATCAACATCCTCGGCTCCCTGTTCCTCCACCCGGCGATCGCGATGTTCGAGATCGTCGACGACCTCGTCGAGGAGGCCCGAGCGCAGACGCCGCTCGTGCTCGTGGACGTGCACGCCGAGGCGACGAGCGAGAAGATCGCGCTCGCCCGGTGGCTCGACGGACGCGTGACGGCGGTCGTGGGCACGCACACGCACGTCCAGACGTCCGACGCCTGCCTGCTCCCGCGCGGGACGGCCTTCATCACCGACGCCGGGATGACAGGGCCGCACGAGTCCGTGATCGGCGTCGAGGCCGACCTCGCGATCCGGCGCATGCGGACGGGCCTACCCGTGCGGTTCGCGACGGCTCAGGGGGGCGTCCGCATCGAGGGCGCGCTGATCGAGTGCGACCCCGAGTCCGGCCGCGCGGTCGCGATCGAGGGCGTCCGCGTCGTCGTCGACTGATCGCCTTCGGGCTCCGGCAGGAGCAGCCAGAGGAGCACGAAGGGCAGCACCCACGGGACGTAGAGGTAGAACCAGTGCGTCAGCGCGAGCTGGGCGGCGACGAGCACGGCAGCCGTCAGGGCCGCGAGCTGGACGAGCCCCTTCCGGCGCGGCACGACCGCGACGACGAGCGCGAGGACGACCGCCCCGCCGGCGACCACCGGCTGCAGGAAGCCGAGATCGGGGATACCGCGCGCGTGGTACTGCCCCCAGCCCCAGAGTGAGAACGGGGAGTCGCGTCCGGCCTGGTACCCGACCGTCCTCTCCCAGAAGGTCCGCACGGCGTCGAGCACGTTCGGCTCCAGGAGGAGGATCGAGAAGACGAGCAGCGTCGAGAGCGCGAAGGCGGCTGCGAACCGCGCGAGTCGGCGGAGCTCGAGCCGCGGATACGTCGCCCAGAGGGGCGCGACGAGGAGAGCTCCGAACTTCGTCCAGCCCGACAGCGCGACCGATGCACCCCGCCACCAGTCGGAGGAGACGAGCAGGAAGCCGAGGACGAGGAACGCGGGCATGAACGCGTCGTTCGTGTTCGCGTTCAGCGTGTACGCGGTGAACGGGTAGGCGGTCCAGCCGAACGCCAGGAGCGCGGCGAGACGGTTCCCGCCGAAGCGCCTGCCCACGAGGGCGAGGCCGAGGAGCACGAGCACGTCGAAGGCGATCGACGTCGCGTGACCCGCGGGCAGCGAGTCCCACTTCCCGCTCCAGCCGGCGATCGCCGTCGCCGGGACGTAGGCGAGGTACGAGACCGGCCCGTACGTGTCCCCGCGCTCGATGGCGGCCTCACAGCGCCCGTTCGTCTGGATCCGCTCGCGGACGAACCCGTCTGCGTCGGCCGGGCCGCACTCCTCGCCCTCGCGCGTCGGCATGTTCCCGTACGGCGCCTCTCCGTCGAGGATGCGGTCGGCGCCCACGACTCCTGCGAGACCCACGTCGATCACGCCGCGCGGCGTCTCCAGGTTGAGGCCGACGCGGAAGCCGAGCAGGAACACCGCGGCGGCGGCGAGCAGCCACGTGGGCCAGACGGAGCTCAGGGGGCTCCCGAGGCGGCCGCTCCCGATCCAGAGGGCACGCACGAGCACGTAGAGGAGGACGGGATAGACGAGCGGGACGCTCACGAAGATCTCGCCCCGGTCGAAGAACGCGAGGGAGAGCGAGAGGCCCACGAGGACGAGCAGGTCGACGTTCCGCATCGACAGAGGCCGCCTCCAGTCTGCGAGGCCGACGAGGAAGAGGAGGCAGAAGCCGATCCAGACGAAGGGGTTGAGCAGGGTCTTCCCGCCGAAGGCCCCGGGGCGACCGCGAGCCATCTTCCACGCCACCTGCGGCCCCGTCCAGGCCTCGAACACCCTGCCCGACGTGTCCTCGACGACGGCCTCCACGACCTGCCCCGCGTCGGTCGACCACGCCTTCACCACCCACGTGCGCGTCTCGTCCCGGAAGCTCCCGTCGGTCGCCGGGCCCGGCGGGTACCGGTCGAGCCACGCCGCGATCTTCGGCTCCGCGAGGGCTGCGTCGATCGCCTCCTCTTCGCTCAGGCGGGGCGGCTCGCCCGGAGGAGCGGGCAGGGCGGGAACGGAGGAGGGTGAGGGCGTGGTCGCCGCCGCGGTCGGATGCGCGAGGAGGAGCGCAGCCGCGAGGGCGGCCAGAAGGCTCAGCGTCGCGGCCCGAACGACCAGAGCTTGTTGCCGACGAAGTTGACGGGAGTGACGAGCACGATCGCGATCGCCTGGGCGGGCAGCTCGTCGAGCCCGACCGTGACGAGCAGGTGGAGCACGGCGAGGTTCGTGAGGAGCGCCGCCGTCGAGACGACGAGGAACCTCATCCCCTGGTAGGCGACGCCGCCCCGCTGCTCCCGGAACGTCCACAGGCGATTCCAGAGGTAGTTGTTCGTGACCGCGACGAGGAACGACCCGGCCGCGGCAGAGATGTAGTGGAGCCCGACGACCTCGAGGAGGATCGCGAAGACCGTCAGGTTGACGACGTAGCCGCTGGCACCGACGACGCAGAACTTGACGAGCTGCTCCCAGTTCTTGCGCTTGCGCAGCCCGGCACGCACGCGAGCGGGCGTGATCGGCTCCGTGGCGACCGACGTGGAGGAGTCCACCGTCACGGCAGGGTAGTCGGGAGTGGGCTCACTCGTACCACCCATTCGTTCAGACATCGGCGAAACCTTCGTCTCCGACGAGCGGCACGAACCGGCAGGGCACGGAGAGCTGCTCGCGCGGCCCGCTGCTCGTCTTCGTGACGAGAACGAGCTCCTGGCCCCTGCGCGACCCGCGCGGGACGACGAGGCGGCCGTCGTGGGCGAGCTGGTCGTAGAGCGTCTCCGGGATCGCGGGCGCCGCCGCGGCGACGGCTATCGCGTCGAACGGAGCGCGGTGGGCGAGCCCGAGCGAGCCGTCGCCGACCACGACCTCCACGTGCTCGTACCCGGACTCCGCGAGCGCGTCGCCGGCGGCCTGGGCGAGCTCCGGGACCCGCTCGATCGTCACCACCTCGCCTGCGAGCTCCGCGAGCACGGCGGCCTGGTAGCCGGAACCGGTGCCGACGTCGAGCACGCGGTCGTGCGTGCCGAGCGCGAGCAGCGAGCAGATCGTGGCCACCATGAACGGCTGCGAGATCGTCTGCCCGTGCCCGATCGGCAGGGCACCGTCCTCGTACGCCAGACCTCGGACGGCCTCGGGCACGAAGCGCTCACGCGGAACCCGGCCCATCGCGTCCAGCACGACCTCGTCCGAGATCCCGCGACGGCGCAGCTGGTCGTCGACCATCCGAGCGCGGGCGTCGGAGGCCTCCGCGAGCGACCTCACTTCGCGAGCGTGCGCAGCCCCGCGAACCGAGCCGCCTGGCGGCCCCGCATCCGCACCGCGAGCACCGGGAGGGCGAGCGTCGCGAGATAGCCCACGACCGGGATGAGCGCCAGGAGCGCGATCAGGATGCCGAGCGCGCCCATGTACGCGCCGGTGCCGAAGCGCGTCGCTCCACGCCGCAGCGCACCTCGAACGGCGACGGCCGCCGAGAGCGACCCGATCACGACCCCCAACCCACACGCGACCGCTTCCTCGGTCTCGCCGATCACGAGCCCGATGGCCACCCCGAGCGCCGCTCCGACCGCGGCCCCTGCGGCCACGCCGATGACGTTCGCGCCGAGGATCCCGGAGACGACGACGCCGAGCCCGAGCCCCAGGCCGAGGCAGAGGCCGATCGTGTACCAGTTGCCCACGGCGCCCAGTGTACGCCCCGGGGCACGCGCTCCCCCGCCCGCGACGGGCGACTAGCCGGAAGCGGCCGAGCCGGACTGCAGGCGCTCGATCACCGCGAGCCCGAATCCCGCGGCCCGGGCGCCGTCGATCACCCGGTGGTCGAAGGAGAGGGAGAGCGTGCCCGTCCTCCGGACGACGACCTCGCCGTCGCGGACGACGGGGCGGGGCTCGATCCGCCCGATGCTGAGGATCGCCACCTCCGGGTGGTTCACGATGGGAGTCTGGAAGAGACCCGCGAGCTTGCCCGCGCTCGTGATCGTGAAGGTCGAGTTCCGCAGCTCCTCGGGTGCGAGGACGCCCTGGCGGGCGCCGTCGGCGATCCGGGAGACGTCCTCGTGGATCTCCTCGATCGACTTCGCGTCCACCCCGCGGACGACCGGGACCACGAGCCCCTGGTCGGTCTGGACGGCGAGCCCGAAGTCGAAGCGGTCGAGGTAGACGATCTCGTCCCCCTCCAGGCGCGCGTTCAGCTCGGGGAACTCGACGAGCGCCTCCGCGCAGGCCTTCATGACCGTCGCGATGAGCGCGGGCATGTCGACGTTCTCGAAGTCGCACTCCTCGACCCAGGTGACGGTCGGGACCTCGGCGTGCGCGTGAGCCATGTGCTCGGCGATGATCCTGCGGACTCCGCGGAGCTTCTCCCGGCGGCCTTCCGAAGGCGCTCCGCCCGCCGCTGCCGCTCGGACGTCGTCCTCCGTGATCCTCCCTCCCGGCCCCGTGCCCGCGACGGTCGCGAGGTCGACGC
>JBFFGH010000100.1:0-8263 GCA_041557575.1 Gaiellaceae bacterium | reverse complement strand
GGGCCCTCGGCGACGCGGCGGGCATCGCGCTGCTGACGCACGTCGGCAAGTACCAGGCGCGGGTGGCCGCAGCGAACATCGCCGGGCGCGACGTCGTGGCCGACTACCGCGCGATTCCCGCCGCCGTCTTCACCGACCCACAGGTGGCGAGCGTCGGGACGACGAGGGGCGAAGGAGTCGTCACGGCCCGCTACGAGATCGCCGGCGGTCGCCTGTCCACGTACGAGCGCCCGCGCCGGCCCGGCTTCCTCAAGCTCGCAGCCGATCCCGAGCGGCGCGTCCTCGTGGGCGCCGTCGCGGTCGCTCCCGAGGCGGGGGAGTGGCTCGGCCAGCTCACGCTCGCGATCAGGGCGGAGGTGCCGCTCGACGTCCTCCTGGACACGATCCAGCCCTACCCGACGTTCTCGGAGTCGATCTTTCACGCGCTGCGCGAGCTCGAGACGACGCTGGGAGGCTGACGCGTGCCGGAAGGGGACTCGCTCCGACGCGTCGCGGCACGGCTCCAGGTTCTCGTCGGCGAGCGCGTCTCGGCCGAGAGCCCGCATCCGCGCGGCCTGGCAACCGGAGTCGCGCGCGCCGTCGACGGGCGGGTGCTCGAGAGCGTCGAGGCGATGGGCAAGAATCTCCTCCTGCGCTTCGAGGGAGACGTCGTCGTGCGCAGCCATCTCCGGATGACCGGCCGGTGGCGTGTCCGCAAGGTCGGCGAGCCGCCGGGGCGACGAGGGCAGCCGTGGCTCGTTCTGCGCGGCACCGAGTGGGAGGCGGCCCAGTGGAACGGCCCGGTGCTCGCGCTCGACGGCGGGAGGCTGCGGGGCCTCGGCCCCGACCTCCTCGCGGACGAGACGTCCCCCTCTGCAGTCGTCGCGCGTCTCCGCTCCGTCGATCAGTCGCGGCTCGTCGGCGAGGCGCTCGTCGATCAGCGCGTGGTGGCGGGGATCGGGAACATGTGGCTGGCGGAGATGCTCTGGAGCACCCGCGTCTCTCCGTGGTCACGACTCGCCGACGTCGGCGACGAGGAGCTCGCGGATGCGCTCGCGTGGGCGCAGAGGGAGATGCGCGCCGCGGTCGGGAGCCGCCGCCCTCCCCGCGCCGCCTATGGCCGGGCCGGCCGCGGCTGCCGGCGCTGCGGACAGCCGATCCTTTCCCGCGGGCTCGGCAACGCGAACCGCACGGCGTACTGGTGTCCGCGCTGCCAGCGAGCCTCCGGGGCACCCGGAGCCGCCTCGACGGAGAAGGAGGGATTCGAACCCTCGAGGCAGGGTTTTCCCCACCTAACGCCTTAGCAGGGCGCCGCCTTCAGCCACTCGGCCACTTCTCCCGGAGCACTCAGGATATCGGACTGTTCCGCTGGCCCCTGTAGCGCGCCTGACTCGAGACGCGGCTACCCTGTGCGTCCCACGGAGGGGTGCCGGAGCGGTCGAACGGGGCGGTCTCGAAAACCGTTAGGCGTGCAAGCGCCTCGAGGGTTCAAATCCCTCCCCCTCCGTACTAGTCGCTCCCGGCCGCGCGCACCCGGGCTGCCCGCTGCTCGGCGCGGTCCAGCGTGAAGGCGGTCTCGACGAGGGCGAGGTGGGTGAATGCCTGCGGGAAGTTGCCGACGAGCCGGCGGCGCTCGGTGTCGTACTCCTCGGAGATCAGCCCGACGTCGTTGCGGAGAGCGAGCAGGCGCTCGTACAGCCGCACCGCCTCGTCCAGCCGTCCTTGCCGTGCGAGCACCGCGACGAGCCAGAACGAGCACGGGAGAAAGACGCCTTCCCCCGGTGGGAGCCCGTCCACGCCGACGTTCTCCGTGTCTGCCCGGTAGCGCTCGACGAAGCCGTCGCGCATCAGGTCGCGCTCGACGGCGGCGACCGTCGAGACGACGCGGGGATCGGTCACCGGGAGGAAGCCGACGAGCGGGATCAGGAGGAGGCTCGCGTCGACCCGGTCCGATCCGTAGTACTGCACGAACGTCCCGAGCTCCGCGTCGTACCCCGAGTCGAGCACGTCCCTGCGGATCTCGTCCCGCACCGCCCGCCAGTGGTCGATCGGGCCCTTCCGGCCGAAGCGCTCGATCGCCTTCACCACTCGGTCGAAGGCAACCCAGGCCATCACCTTCGAGTGCGTGAAGTGCCGGCGCGGCCCTCGAACCTCCCAGATCCCCTCGTCTTCCTCCCGCCAGCCGGACTCGAGCCAGTCGAGGCCTCGCCCGGCCATGGCCCACGCGTCGTCCGAAGGCCCGAGGCCGTGGAGGTGCGCGCGGAAGAACGCCTCGATGACCTCGCCGTACACGTCGAGCTGGAGCTGGCCGGAGGCGTCGTTGCCGATGCGCACCGGCCGTGACCCCTCGTACCCCGCCAGCCACGGCAGCTCCACCTCGGTGAGCCGTCGCTCGCCCGCGACCCCGTAGACGACCTGCACGTCCTCGGGCGAGCCTGCGATGGCTCGCAGGAGCCAGTCTCGCCACGCGCCGGCCTCCTCCACGTATCCGGCCCTGATGAGCGCGAGCAGCGTCAGCGTCGCGTCGCGGAGCCAGCAGTAGCGGTAGTCCCAGTTGCGGACGCCGCCGATCGCCTCCGGGAGGGAGGTCGTCGGTGCCGCGACCATGCCGCCCGTGGGCGCGTAGGTGAGTGCCTTCAGCGTGACCAGCGAGCGCCGGACGACCTCGTCCCAGCGACCCGCGCAGGTGCATCTCCCCGCCCACTCGCTCCAGAAGGCCTCCGTGTCCCGGAGGGCGACGTCGGCGTCGAGCGGCTCCGGCGCCGGCTCGTTCGACGGGAACCAGGCCAGGACGAAGGGGACGCGCTGGCCCTCCTCGACGGTGAACGTGGCGCACGTCCTCGAGTCACGCTCCTCGAGCACGACGGGCGTGCGGAGCGAGACTCCGTCCGGGCCCGCGATCCCGAGCAGGACTCCGTCCTCGTGTCGAGTCCACGGCGCGATCGACCCGTAGTCGAAGCGGAGGACGAGCTCCATCCGCATCCGCACGCGCCCTCGCACTCCCTCGACGATCCGGGCCACGTCCGGCTCCCGGGTTCGCGGAGGCATGAAGTCGATCAACCTGACGGCGCCGTCCGCCGTCTCGAAGTCCGTCTCGAGGACGAGCGTGTCGCCCCGGTAGCGCCGTCCGGGGGAGGCGAAGTCGCCCTCCGGCTGGATCGTCCAGTGCCCGTTCTCGGAGTCGCCCAGGAGCGCCGCGAAGATCGCGCCCGAGTCGAAGCGCGGCATGCACAGCCAGTCGAGGCAGCCGTAGCGGCTGACGAGGGCCGCGGTCTGGAGGTCGCCGATGAGCGCGTAGTCCTCGATACGGGTCATCAGCCCTCCTCGAGCGAGGCCGCATGCCGGCCGGGCCGGGAATCCGCAGCGCCGCCGATGTTCACGTCGCCTCGGACCGCTCGACCTCCTTCCGCTCTACCCCGACGGCGTGCGCGAGGCGTCCCAGAGGAAGTACACGAGGAGCCCGAAGAGCGGCAGGGCGAGGATCACGACGAGCCAGAAGACCTTGCCGTAGAGCCCGATGTCGTCGCGCTTGACGACACGGACGGCAACGACGAGCCAGACGAAGATCCAGGCGACGAGGGCTGCGGCTGCGAGGAGGAACATGCGCGAAGCCTAGTCGTGGATCCTGGCGATGAGGTCCTCGCGCTTGATGAGGCGCACCTCGATCCCGCCGATCCGCACCTCGTAGCCCGCCTCGCGCGGGTAGAGGATCTTGTCGCCGGCGTCCACGCCCTCGACGTCGCCGCCGACGGCGGTGACGATCCCGGTTCGACAGGCGGCCGCGGCCGCGGCCGACGCGGGGAGGATGAGGCCCGACCGGGTCTCGGTCTCGTCGGACACCGGCTGGACGACGATGAACTCGTCCAGGGGCTCGAGCGTGACGTCCACGCTGCGTGGCTCCTCGATCACCCTGCGAACGATACGCCTACAGGCGCCCCGCCTGGACGATTCGCTGCAGGAACTGCTGCGTCCGCGGCTCGCGCGGCGCTCCGAAGATCTGCTCGGGAAGGCCCTCCTCGAGGATGACGCCCTCGTCGAGGAAGCAGACGCGGTGCGCGACGTCGCGGGCGAAGCCCATCTCGTGGGTCGCGATCAGCATGGTCATGCCCTCGGCTGCGAGCTCGCGGATCACCTCGAGGACCTCCGCGACGAGCTCCGGGTCGAGCGCGCTCGTGACCTCGTCGAGCAGGAGCAGCCGGGGCTGCATCGCGAGCGCGCGAACGATCGCGACGCGCTGCTGCTGGCCGCCCGACAGCCGGTCGGGGTACTCGTCGCGCTTGTCGGCGAGCCCGAAGCGCTCCAGGAGCGCCTCGCCGCGCGCCTCGGCGTCCCCTCGCGAGAGGTCGAGCGCCTTTCGCGGCCCGAGCGTCACGTTGTCGAGGACGCTCATGTGCGGGAAGAGGTTGAAGGACTGGAAGACGATGCCGATGCCGCGGCGCACGGCGTTCACGTCCACGCCCTGCCGCGTGATCTCCTCGCCGTGCAGCACGATGCGGCCGGCGTCGATCGGCTCGAGCAGGTTCACGCAGCGGAGGAGCGTGGACTTCCCGGATCCGGACGCGCCGATCAGGCAGACCACCTCGTGCTCGGCGAGGTCGAGGTCGATCCCGCGCAGCACCTCCAGCTTCCCGAAGGACTTCCGCACACCTTCGACGACGAGAGCCGACTCGCTCACGCGGTCGCCGCCGCTTGCTGCCGCCGCTTGTCCCTCGCCACGAGCCAGTCGGTGAACCGGGCCATCGGGATCGTGAGCGCGATGAAGATGAGGGCCGTCGCGATGTACGGGGTGTAGTTGAACGAGGCCGCGACCTCGATCTGGGACTGGCGGAAGGCCTCCACGACACCGAGCAGCCCCACGAGCGCGGTGTCCTTCGTCAGGCCGATGAAGTCGTTCAGGAGCGGCGGGATCACCCGGCGGACGGCCTGCGGCACGACGACGAAGCGGAGCGCCTGGAGGTGGGTCAGCCCGAGCGAGCGCGCGGCTGCCGACTGGCTCGCGTGCACGGACTCGATGCCCGCCCGGTACACCTCCGCCACGTAGGCGGAGTAGACGAGGACGAGCGACACGACGCCCCAGAAGAGCGGCTCGATCGGCACGCCCGGAAGCTGGAGCGCGGGGACGCCGAACCCGAGGATGTAGATGACGAGGATCGTCGGGATGCTCCGGAAGAGGTCGACGTAGACCACCGCGAGCGCGCGAAGCGGGAAGAACACCGGGCCCGGCAGGCTCCTGAGCACCGCGATCGCGAGCGCGAAGACGAGGATGAAGACCTCCGCCATGAGGAAGATCTGCACGTTCGTCCAGAACGCCGAGAGGATGTCCGGGAACGACTCCCTGAACTGCTGGCCGCTGAAGAAGGCCTGCTTGACGTCGTCCCAGCCCGCCGAGTTGACGACGACGAGCGCCAGGGCGCCGAAGAAGACGACAGTCGAGACGAGGGCGACGGCGACACTCCTGCCGCCGCCGCCCTTCGTCAGGCTGCCGAGGATCCTCGATCCGCGGTTCTCGTCCAGCGAACTACTTCAGGATCGGGGCGCCCTTCTGCCCCAGCCAGCGAACTTCGAGCCGCTTGAGGGTCCCGTCGCGCCGCATCTGCTTGATCGCCTTGTTCACGCAGCGCACCAGCTTGTTCCCCTTCTGGAAGACGAGCCCGAAGTACTCCTGCACGCCGCCCTGGTTGGGGAGCCGGCCCACCACGGTCGCGCCCGGCACCTGGACGGCCGTGATGTAGCCCATGCTCGGGAAGTCGGTGACCAGGCCGTCGATCTGCTTGGTCTTGAGGGCCGTCACCACGTCGTTGACGGTGTCGTAGACCCTCGGTGACTGGGTCGGCTTGATGTACTTGACGATGTAGTTGTACGACGTCGTGCCGAGCGCGGCGCCGAGCCTGAAGGCCCTCAGCGCCTTCAGCGAACGCACCTTCGTGATCCTGTTCGACTTGAGGCCCGCGACGGCCTGGTTGACGTTGTAGTACGAGATGCTGAACGTGACCGCCTTGCGGCGCTCGGGATACGCGGAGACCTGCGCCATGTACCAGTCGAACGGCTTCTTGCCCGGCGCGTAGGACTTCCCGAACGGGACGACCGTCCACGTGACCTCGGACTTCTTGAACCCGAGGCGCTTGGCGATCTGGTACGCCACGGCGGACTCGTAGCCCTTGCCCGTGGACGGGTCGTTCAGCTCCCACTTCTTGTCCTTCGAGCCGCCCTCCCACCACGGCGGGAAGGCCGGGTTGTCCGTCGCGAGGCTCAACTGGCCCTCCTTCAGGAGGTTGAGGCTCGACTTCGCGCAGCCGGGGATGGCTGCCGGAGCGGATGGGCCGCCCGTCGCGGTCGCGGCGAGGCCGAGGGCGAGGACGGTGAGACCGATTAGAAGGGCTCCTGCACGCATCGTGTGTCACTCCTCGAGACGATGACCGGGGCGCGGCGAGCCTAGCACTGTCTCCACGGCTACGGTGCGAACCGTGGCCAGTCCGTTCGTCGAGCTCGAGGTGGGGAAGCGGGTCGTCAAGCTGACGAACCCCGACAAGGTGCTCTTTCCGAAGGCGCGCAAGACGAAACGCGACCTCGCCGAGTACTACCTCGCGGTCGGGGAGGGCATCGTCCGTGCGCTCTACGAGCGGCCGACGCAGCTCCGCCGCTTCCCCGACGGCGTGGACGGCGAGGTCATCTACCAGAAGCGCGTCCCGAAGCACCATCCCGACTGGGTCGAGACGGCACGCGTCACGTTCCCGTCAGGAAGGCACGCCGACGAGCTGTGCGTGACTGAGCTCGCGCAGGTGATCTGGGCGGCGAATCTCGCCGTCGTCGACTTCCATCCGTGGCCCTCGAGACGGCGGGACACCGAGCACCCCGACGAGCTGCGCATCGACATCGACCCCCAGCCCGGGACGACCTTCCGCGACGCGAAGCGCGTCGCCGCGCTCGTGCGGGAGGTGCTCGACGAGATCGGCTTCGTGGGCTGGCCGAAGACCTCGGGGAACCGCGGGATCCACGTCTTCTGCCGCATCGAGCCGAACTGGGAGTTCCCGGTGGTCCGGCGGGCGGCTCTCGCGTTCGCGCGCGAGGTGGAGCGCCGCCTCCCGCGGAAGGTGACGACGGCGTGGTGGAAGGAGGAGCGCGGGAAGCGGGTCTTCATCGACTACAACCAAAACGCACGGGATCGCACGGTGGCGTCCGCCTACTCGGTGCGCGGCCGCTCGGACGCCACGGTGTCCGCGCCCGTGACCTGGGACGAGCTCCCCGACGTCCGGACCGAGGACTTCACCATGGCGACGATGCCGGAGCGGTTCGCCCGTCTCGGCGACGTCCACGCCGGGATCGACGAGGCCCTGTGCGACCTCCGCGTCCTGCTCGAGTGGGTCGAGCGGGACGAGAAGGGTGGACTGGGCGAGGCCCCGTACCCGCCGAACTTCCCGAAGATGCCCGGCGAGCCGCCGCGCGTGCAGCCCTCGCGGGCGAAGAAGGCCGACTCCTAGCCCAGAAGCGCCGCGACGGAGTCGCCGCGGCGGCGAGGCGGGCGCAGCTCGCGCCAGGTGCACTGCGCGGGATCCTTGTCGTCGCGGAAGCGCACGAGCTTCGTCCCGTGTCGGAAGCGGTTCGCCTGCACCTTGTCGTAGCGCACCTCGGCCACGAGCTCGGGTCGGAGCGCGGCCTCCTCGAGCTCGCCGCCACCCCAGCGGTTCGGCTCGGAGAAGCGCCGCTCCGGGGCGTCGTCGAGGAGCGGGAGCGCACGGGCCGCGATCTCGGCGTGGCGCGCGGGCGCGACCGCTGCCGAGCCGACGTAGTCGATTCCCCCGTCGTCGCGGTAGAGGCCGAGGAGAAGCGTCGCGATCCGGTCGGGCTTCGACTTCCAGCGGAGCCCGACGACGACGCAGTCCGCGGTCTTCTCCGGCTTCACCTTCGCGACCCCGTCGCGAGACCCCGGGAGGTAGGGGAGGTCGCGGCGCTTGGCGACGACGCCGTCGAGCCCGATCGCCTCGAAGCGGCCGAGCCAGCCGAGCGCCTCGTCGCGATCGCGCGTCGCGGGGGAGAGCTCGAAGCGCCTGGCGAGCCGCTCCAGGCGTGTCCGGCGCTTCGCGAGCGGCTCCCGCCAGATCTCCTCGCCTTTCCAGACCAGCACGTCGAACGCGACGAACCGCGCGGGGATCTCCGCGGAGAGCTTGCGGATCCGGCTCTCGGCGGGGTGGAGCCTCGTCTGCATCGCGTCGAAGTCGAGGACGCCGTCGCGCTCGATCACGATCTCGCCGTCGAGCGCCGAGAGCGGCGGCAGGAGCTTCTCGAG
>JBFFGH010000099.1:0-8365 GCA_041557575.1 Gaiellaceae bacterium | reverse complement strand
GGGCCCGCCCCCGCGCCGGCAGTTCGAGCTAAAGCTCGCTGACTGCGACCTCGTAGCGCTCGACGCCGACGGTCTCGAACCCGCCGATCGTCCCGCCCTCGTCCCTGATGCCTGCAGCGGCGCTCTCGCTGGCCTCGCGGGCCTCGGCCGACTCCCATAGCGTCACCGTGAGCCCCTCGCCGGTCGTCCGGTCGACGAGCTCGAGCGCGCCGCGAAACCCGTCGAGCGATCGGGCCTGCGGGAGCGCCGTCTGCTCGAACCACGCCATCGCCTCGTCGATCCGGTCGAGCGGAGCTCTCGAGCGCGTGACTCGTGCGTACATGTCGTCCTCCTCTCGTCGTGATCAGCCCGTACCTTCCACGATCCGGAGTGCCGGCGCCATACGGGACTCGGAGCAGTGCATCCACGCGCCTGCGACCTTCGGCTGGGCCTCGAAGAGGCGCGCCTTCGCGTCGCCGCGCTAGGAAGTCCCGGCGCGGCAGCGAAATGGGCCGCCATGGCCGCCTCCGCGAATCGCGTCGTCAGCGTGCGCCCCCGGACGGTGCTCTCCGTCCTCGGCATCGCCGTCCTCGTCGGGCTCGGGATCCTCCTCGTGCTGCTCGCGTGGCGCGTGCTCACCTGGATCCTGATCGCCGCTCTCCTCTCTGCCGCGCTCAATCCGGCGGTCGAGTGGCTCGAGCGGCGGCATCTGAGCCGTCCCCTGGCTGCCACGGCGGTGTTCCTCGTTGCGCTCCTCGCCCTCAGCGGCATCGGCTACCTCGTCATCCCGCCGGTCGTCAACCAGGTCAGCGACTTCGTCAACGCCGTCCCCGGGTTCGTCAACGACCTCACCGCCGGCCGCGGCCCGTTCGGCTGGCTCCAGGAGCGCTACCAGATCGTCGACCGCGTGCAGGAGGCCATCAAGCAGCAGGGGGCCGGAGGGATCCTCGGGCTCGGCGGGCCTGCGCTCGACATCGTCCGGAGCGTCGTGACCGCAGTCGTCGGCGTGATCACCGTGGTCTTCCTCACGTACTTCATGCTCCTCGAGGGGCCGCGCACGATCTCCGGAGCTCTCGGCCTCCTCCCGGAGGAGACACGCCCGCGCTTCGAGCGCGTCGGCCGCGACATCTACCGGACGATCTCCGGCTACGTGACGGGGAACCTCGTCATCAGCCTCGTCGCCGGTGTGCTCGCGACGATCGTCCTGTACGCCGTCGGGAGCGAGTTCGCGATCGCGCTCGGGCTGCTCGTCGCGATCCTCGACCTGATCCCCCTCGCCGGCGCGACGATCGCGGCGATCGCCGTCACCACGGTCATCTTCATCGAGACGAGCTGGGCGCGTGCGCTCGTCGTGATCGTCTTCTTCGTCGCGTACCAGCAGTTCGAGAACCACATCCTCCAGCCGCTCGTGTACGGGCGGACGGTGCAGCTGTCGCCGCTCAGCGTCCTCTGCGCAGTCCTGATCGGCGCCCAGCTCGCGGGAGTCTTCGGGGCTCTCCTCGCCATCCCGGTCGCGGGCTCGCTGCTCGCCGTCGGCCGGGAGGTGGTCGCGTACCGGAGGGAGATCGGGGCCCAGGCCCTCTAGACGCTGACGAGCCCGAACGTGCCCGCGAGCAGGAAGGCGTTCAGGGCGATCACGACCGACGCGACCGCGACCGCGGCGACGGTCGTCAGCCGACGGTTCACGAGCGCGCCCATGATCCGTCGGTCACGGCAGAACATGATCAGCGGGATCAACGCGAACGGGATGCCGAACGAGAGGACGACCTGGCTCAAGACCAGGGACCGCGAGGGGTCGAGCCCGACCGCGATGACGATCAGCGCCGGGGCCATCGTGACGAGACGCCGGAGGAACAGCGGGATCTGGCGGCCGATGAAGCCCTGCATGACGACCTGGCCGGCGAGCGTCCCCACGCTCGACGACGAGAGCCCGGATGCGAGCAGCGCGACGCCGAAGAGGACGTTCGCGTGCGATCCGAGATAGGTGCCGAGTGCGTCGTAGACCTCGGAGAGGTCGTCGCCGACGTCGACGAGGCCACGGGTATGGAATGTCGCGGCGGCGATCACGAGCATGCTCATGTTGATGAGCCCCGCGATGCTCATGGCGATCACGACGTCCACGAGCTCGAAGCGGAAGATCCGCTGCTTCTCCTTCTCCGTCGCTCCCACGATCCGGTGCTGCGTCAGTGCGGAGTGGAGGTAGATGACGTGGGGCATGACCGTCGCTCCGATGATCCCGACCGCGAGCAGGACGCTCTCCGTTCCCCCGAAGCCCGGAGAGAAGCCCTGGACGACGTCGGAGGGCTCGGGATCGGCCATGAACACCTGGAACGCGAAGGCGCCGACGATGACGCCGATGAGGGCGGCGATCACAGCCTCGAGCTTCCGGAAGCCCCGCGACTGCAGCGCGAGGATCAGCATCGCGGCGACGCCGGTGATGAGCGCCGCGGGGAAGAGCGCGATCCCGAACAGCAGGTTGAGGCCGATCGCGGCGCCGACGAACTCCGCGATGTCGGTCGCCATCGCGACGACCTCGGCCTGGAGCCAGAGAACGATGTTCGTGCGGCGCGAGAAGCGATCGCGGCAGACCTCGGGGAGGTTCTTGCGCGTCGCGATCCCGAGCTTCGCGCTCATCGCCTGGACGAGCATGGCCATGAGGTTCGCGCTGAGCACGACCCAGAGCAGCAGGTACCCGAACTTGGCTCCGGCAGCCATGTTCGTCGCGAAGTTCCCGGGGTCGACGTACGCGACCGCGGCGATGAACGCAGGGCCCAGGAAGGGCCAGAGCTTGCCGATGCCCCTCCGCCGGCCGGCAAGCGACTCCTGGGCGGCCTCGAGGACCTGGGCCTCGCCGGGGAGAACGTCGTCGAGCGGATGCTCCGGCCCGGTGCGGTCGTGCTGCCTCAGCCGGTTCATCGAGCGAGAACCCTAATCGCGGCGTCGCGCGGCCGTCTTCGCTGCCCGGCTCCCCGTCCGCCGAGGCAGTAGTTCTCCGTTCCGGCTACGGGTCTTCCCCGGAGGAACCGTGGAGCCGGGTGTGAAAGGTTGCCCACATCCACGATGAGCGGAGGTAGAGAGATGACGTATCCGGCTCGCGTTCGTGGGGAGCTCGCGCCGGGCCTCAGCCGGTGGCTGTGGCTCGTGAAGTGGTTCCTCGCGATCCCGCACTACTTCGTGCTTGCCTTCCTGTGGCTCGCGTTCATCGGCGTGAGCGTCATCGCCTTCTTCGCGATCCTGTTCACCGGCAGGTACCCACGCTCGCTCTTCGACTTCAACGTCGGGGTGCTCCGGTGGAGCTGGCGCGTCTCCTTCTACACCTTCGGTGCGCTCGGAACCGACCGGTATCCGCCCTTCTCGCTCGCTCCGGACCCGAGCTACGCCGCGGATCTCGAGATCGAGTACCCCGAGCGGCTCTCACGCGGGCTCGTGCTCGTCAAATGGTGGCTGCTCGCGATCCCGCACTACATCATCGTGGGCCTCTTCGTGGGGAGCTTCGGCTGGGGATGGTCGGGAGACTCCCCCTGGCTCTTCATGGCGAGCGGCGGCCTGATCGGCATCCTCGTCTTCATCGCCGCGGTCGTCCTCCTCTTCACCGGGCGGTATCCGCCGTCGATCTTCGGCTTCGTCATCGGGCTCGACCGCTGGGTGCTTCGCGTCGCGGCCTACGCGGGGCTGATGACGGATCGCTACCCGCCATTCCGGCTCGACCAGGGCCCCGACGAGCCAGGTGCGGAGGAGTATCCGGAGCCGGTCGCCGTGTCCGAGCCGGCGAGCGAAGGGGAGCTCGTGAGAGCGAAGTGGACCGCCGGTCGCGTGGTCGCGGTCGTGCTCGGGAGCATTGCCGCGCTCCTCGGCGCCGGTCTGATCGCCGCCGGGGTGACGGCGGTCGTCGTCGACCAGACGCAGCGGGACAGCGAGGGCTACCTCATGAGCCCGACCGAGACCTTCGAGTCCGACGGGTATGCGGTCGTCTCCCAGAGCGTGGAGGTCAACCTGGGCAGCGAGGAGGATCTGGCCCAGTCGTTCTTCGGCATGGTGAAGATCCAGAGCGAGGCCGCCAGCCCCGTCTTCCTCGGAATCGCGCGTGAGGGCGACGTGGACGCGTACCTCGGTGGCGTCGAGCGGTCGGTGGTCGAGGAGATCGGCAGGAAGCCGCGCTACGACGAGCAGCCGGGCTCGACGCCCGCGACGCCCCCGACGGATGAGACGTTCTGGGTGGCGTCCGTGAGCGGTGCGGGCACGCAGTCGCTGACGTGGGAGCCGGAGAGCGGCGACTGGGCCGTCGTCCTGATGAACCCCGACGCCTCCGCCCAGGTGCGGGCGAGGCTGGCGATCGGCGCCGAGCTCGACCCGCTCGTCTGGATCGGCATCGGGATCCTGGCCGCGGGGATCGTGCTCTTCCTCGTGGGCGTGGTCGGCATCGCCCTGGCGGCGAGCCGCAATGCGCGCAGGATCGAGCCCGCGCCTCCGAGCGCCCCCGCGTCAGGGGGCGACGCGGTGTCGTGAGCCTCGCTCCCCGGATGCGAGTCGGCGGCGCGCAGTAGCCTCCGACTCGTGATTCGCGAGTACTCGGAGGACGGCGATCGCGAGTGGGCCGAAGCGCTCCTCGAGGCCGAGTGGGGAGGGGCGTCCCAGGTGCGCCGCGGCGAGCTCCTCGACGTGCTCGCACTGCCCGGCTTCGTTGCGGAGGAGGACGGCGCTGCCCTCGGGCTCGTGACGTACCGCGTAGAGGAAGGCGAGTGCGAGCTCGCGTTCCTCCAGGCCTTCGAGCGGAGCCGTGGGATCGGGACCGAGCTGCTCGAAGCCGTCGCCGGGGTTGCCTCGGACTGCGAGCGCGTCTGGGTCGTGACGACGAACGACAACCTCGACGCCCTCCGCTTCTACCAGCGGCGCGGGTTCCGGCTCGCAGCGCTGCGGCCGGGCGCGGTCGACGCTGCGCGCGCGAGCCTGAAGCCGCGCATCGGGCGCGTGGGCGCGCACGGCATCCCGATCAGGGACGAGCTCGAGCTCGAGCGGCGGCAGTGAGGCTCTACTCGAACCTCGTCCGGCAACTCGGGCGAACGCGAGCCTTCGCATGGGTCGCGTCACGCGTCCTTCCTCCGATCGACAGCCGGTTCCACGACCGTCCGCTCACGACGCTCGGGACGGACTTCCCGCTCTGCTACCTCACGGTGCGCGGGCGAAGGAGCGGCGAGGAGAGGACGGTGCCGCTCCTCTACGTGCGCGACGGGGACCGCGTCGTCCTGATCGCGTCGAACTGGGGTCAGAGGCGCCACCCGTCGTGGGCCCTCAACCTCGAGGCTGCGGGAGAGGCGACGGTCGAGGTCACGAGCGAGGGAGCGCTCTCTATGACGAGCCGGCGGGCGACACCGGAGGAGTTCGGGCGCTACTGGGCCGACGCACTCCGGGTCTGGCCCGGGTACGAGGGCTACCGGCGGCGTGCGGGGCGCGAGATCCGGATGTTCGTCCTGGATCCGAAGGAGGCCTAGGACTCCACCGCGGGGAGCCGAACTCTCTGCAGGACCGAGGCCGGGAGCATAGGCTTCGGCGACTGTCTTCCCCTGACTGGACAGGGCTCTGGATGACGTTCGCCAAGGCCGGTGAGGAAGGCTGGAAGGCGATCATCCCGATCTGGAACTTTCTCGTCATCCTGAAGATCGTCGGTCGCGACTGGTGGTGGATCCTGCTCATGCTGATCCCGGTCGTGAATTTCGTCGTCTGGATCATCGTCGCGCTCGACCTGGCGAAGAGCTTCGGGCGCGGCACGGGCTTCGGCATCGGGCTCATCTTCCTCCCGATGATCTTCACGTGCATCCTCGGGTTCGGCAGCGACCAGTACAGGGGGCCGGCAGCCGCCGCCGGCGCCGCGTCCGCCTAGGCCCGGAGCCGCTTCTCGTCCGAGGAGCGGCGTGAGCACGAGCTCGAAAGCGACGCCACCGAGGCGGTTGACGAGACCGTTCGACTCGTCGAGACTCGCCTCGACGCCGCGGCCGCCGGCCGTGGTCGGAACGAGAGGAGCGGACATGCACGCCACGATGCGCTACTACCCCGGCAACACAGAGCTCGCAGGCCAGCTCGCCGGGCGCGAGGAAGAGATCCGAGCCGTGATCGCCGCTGTTCCGGGCTTTCGCGCCTACTACCTCGTCCGGCTCGACGACGCGACGGTCTCCATCACGGTCTGCGACGACGAGGCAGGCACCGAGGAGTCGACGAGGGTCGCCGCCGCCTGGATGGCGGAGAACATGCCCGAGCTGACCGCGAGCCCGCCCGACGTCTCGTCGGGCGCGGTCACGATGAGCGCCTAGCCCCCGGGGCGCGGCCAGGATCCTCGCTCCGTCGTCCGGGAGTGCGATCGGAGCGGCGTCGAGCACTCGGAGGTCATGCGCCTCGGACGAGGTGCATGACCTCTGTGCGCTCTCAGGCGACGACGACGACGACCGTCGCGAGCCCGAGCGCGATGCCCGCAATCGCGAAGAAGAGAGCAGCCCCCGGCGCGAAGGGAACGAAGCGACCCTCGACGAGACCCGCCTCCTGCTGTCGCTGCCGGTGGAAGCCGAAGGCGAGGAAGCCGATGCCGAGCAGTGCGTATCCGACGCCGACGATCTCGTAGCCGAGCGACGATCCACCCGTCAGCTCGGGTACGACCTTCCCGACCCCGAGGCTGACCGCAAAGGCCGCCAAGGCCGTTCGCCACCAGGCGAGGTAGGTCCGCTCGCTCGCGAGTCGGGTGCGCCTCGTTGCGTCGACGATGTCGTGCCTCTCCTCTCCCGTCATCGAGCTCAAGCCTAGTCGGCTCGGATAGCACGAAGCTCGGGCTCGACGGCGTCGGCTGGAGAGCTCCGCGAGTGCCGGATTGGGTGAGCAGCTCCGTCCGTTCACGAGGCGCCCATCGTCCGAGAGAGGCGCGGCCAGGAGATCAGCGGCTGCCCCGTGCGCGCTCGAGCCCGGAGATCACTCCGGCGGGCCGGCCGCGACGCGTGCGAGCATCTCGTCGGGCGTGCCCCGGGTGTCGTGCACGTTCTCCAGCCACCAGGTCGCCCCGGCCTCTCCGTAGGCGCGTGCGAGATCGTCTCCTCGAGCTCGCGTGTAGCCCATGACGCCGATGTCGAAGCCGGCGCGCGGCGCGATCCGTTCGACGCCACGCCGGATGTCCTCCGGCGACATGACCATCCCGTGGTCGTCGGAGCTGTCGGCCAGCCAGCCGTCGAAGCGCGCGGCGCGGCGCTGCGCCCGCGGGCTTCGGCCGCCGACCCAGATCGGCAGAGGTCGCTGAACCGGAGCGGGAGCGAGCGTCACCCCGTCCACCGTGTAGTGGACGCCATGGTGCTCGACCCGCTCGCCCGCGAGGAGCGCGCGGACGAGGTCGAGCCCTTCGTCGAGCATCTCGGCGCGCACGCGCTCGTCCGTAGGCTCGCCGAACGCGCCGAACTCCTCCGGGATGCCGCCGAGGCCGGCGCCGAACGTCACGCGGCCGCCGCTCAAGACGTCGAGCGTTGCGACCTGGGCTGCCACGACGTGGGGCCTGCGGCGCGGGAGCGGCGTCACGGCGGTCCCGATCCTGATGCGCTCGGTCGTCGCCGCGACCGCGGCGAGCGTGATCCAGGGGTCTCCCGCGGGAGGGCCCCAGACGAAGGCGAGGTGATCCCAGTAGAAGAGCGCGTCCCAGCCGGCGCTCTCCGCCTCACGTGCAACGCGGATCGCGTTCCGCGGGCTCGAGTACGTCCCGAGGCTCGCAAGGCAGATCCCGAACTTCATCGGGTCAACGTACAGGCCTGCAGGGGACGGCAGGCGCGCCTACGCCCGCTGCCTTGCTACCCGCGGCGAGAAGAGGGGGGAGTGCTCAACGAGCACTCCCCCAGAATCGCCGAGACCTCTCAGCCGCCGCAGTGGGCGAGGTAGGTCAGCTTGGCGCCGAGCGCCGGTGGGGTCGCGTGCCCCGAGGCCCAGGCGGCGTTCTTGGCAATGCCGTACGGGCTGCCGAGACACTCCTGGATTCCCTTGCCATAGCCGTTACCGGCCGACGCCGTCGCCGGGACGGCGAGGAGCGCCGCAGCTGCGATCGCGAGAACGACCTTCTTCATTCGAGTCCCCCTTGTCTCCCCGGTGGCGCATCACGCAACCACCGGCCCACACGACTATCAGACCTCCGCAGCGGCCGCAAGAACGGCGCTGCGCGCGAAGGCGGTTCTCGTCGCAAGTGAGTCGGAGGGCCAGAGAGGGCGGAGCGCGAGCATTGGTGCCGCATTCTCATGGCCGGGATTGCGGCTTGTGACGTATGTGGATCAGCAATTCCGCTGACGTCGGGGGGCCGAGCGTCCGCGATGCTGGGATCGAAAAGGGGGTGTGTGCGCTGTCGTCGATCATGCCGCACGTTCCACGGGTCGAG
>JBFFGH010000098.1:0-8384 GCA_041557575.1 Gaiellaceae bacterium | reverse complement strand
TCGACGTGCGCGAATTCGAGGAACGTATGCGCGCCGATATCGCCACTGGCCTTTTGCGCAGTGCAGTCGGCTCGGGCGTGCGGACCCGGACGGTCTGGGTGGAGCGCCGCGTGAGGTCTTGTAGGGACGTCGCGGTGACGAGCTTCCCGTCGTTGATGATCACGACCCGGTCGACGGTCTGCGCGACCTCCGCCAGGACATGGCTGGAGACGAAGACGGTCCGCCCGTCCGCGACGAACGCGCGGAGGAAGTCGCGGAGCCAGCGGACACCTTCCGGATCGAGGCCGTTCGCCGGCTCGTCGAGGACGAGGACGTCGGGCTCCCCGAGGAGGGACGCGGCCAGGCCCAGACGCTGCCGCATGCCGAGCGAGTACCCCTTCACCCGCTTGCGCGCGACGTTCGACAGCTCCACGAGCGAGAGCACCTCTGCGACGCGGGTCGTCGGGATGCCGGCGGACAGCGCGAGCGTGCGGAGGTGATCCCTGCCCGTCCGTCCGGGATTGAAGTCGGTCACCTCGAGCACGGCGCCGACGCGATGCGGGGCGTCGGCGAGGCGCCTGTACGGGACACCCAGAACCGTCGCCGAGCCCGAAGTGGGCGCCGCGAGCCCGAGCAGCACGCGCAGGGTCGTGGTCTTCCCCGCGCCGTTCGGCCCGAGGAACCCCGTGACCGTCCCGTGCCCCACGGTGAACGAGAGGTCGTCAACGGCGACGACGTCCCCGAAGCGCTTCGTGAGACGCTCGACGCGGAGCACCACATCGTCCGGGTGCGCGGCCATCGCTCGAGATGCTGACCGCGACGACCGTTCGGCACATCCGCGTGCCTTCTGTCCGCCGTCAGCGGATTCACGGATCGCAGGCAGCCGTCTTGACGGCTCCGTGAGCGGCGCATAGCGTCGGGCGCGTGCGCGAGCCCCTCACGACGAGCGTCGTCGGCAGCTACCCGCAGCCCGACTGGCTGATCGACCGCGCGCGGCTCGGCGACCGCCTGCCGCCGCGCGTGCGCGCCCGCGAGCTGTGGCGCGTCCAGGAGGAGCTGCTCGAGGAGGCGCAGGACGACGCGACGCGGCTCGCGGTGCAGGACATGGAGCGGGCGGGCGTCGACGTCGTCACGGACGGCGAGATGAGGCGCGAGAGCTACTCGAACCGGTTCGCGACGGCGCTCGAGGGCGTCGACCTCGACAACCCCGGTGTCGCGCTCGACCGCACCGGCCACGAGAACCCCGTGCCGAGGGTCGTCGGGCCGATCCGACGCACCCGGCCCGTGGAGGTGCGCGACGTCGAGCTCCTCCGCTCCCTCACGGACCTGCGGATCAAGATCACGGTCCCCGGGCCGTTCACGATGACCCAGCAGGCCCAGGACGACCACTACGGCGACGAGCGCAGCCTCGCCCTCGCGTACGCGGAGGCCGTCAACGAGGAGCTGCGCGACCTGAAGGCAGCGGGCGCCGACGTCGTCCAGATCGACGAGCCGTACCTGCAGGCGCGCCCCGAGCGTGCCCGCGAGTACGCGCGGGAGGCCATCGACCGCGCGCTCTCCGGGATCGACGGCGACACCGTCCTGCACACGTGCTTCGGCTACGCGCACATCGTCCACGACAGGCTCTCGGGCTACCCGTACCTCCGCGAGCTGAGCGAGTGCGCGGCGACGCACCTGTCCCTCGAGGCCGCGCAGCCGGACCTCGACCCGGAGCTGCTTCGCGACGTGCCCGACAAGGTGATCGTCCTCGGCGTCCTCGACCTCGGCTCGAGCGACGTCGAGACTCCCGAGGCCGTCGCCGGCCGGATCCGGCGGGCGCTCGAGGTGGTGCCGGCGGAGCGGCTCGCCGTCGCACCCGACTGCGGGATGAAGTACCTGTCCCGCGACGTCGCCTTCCGCAAGCTCCGCTCGATGGTGGCCGGCACGCAGCTCGTCAGGCAGGACCTGGGGCTCTGATGCCGATCGGAGAGCGGGGGCCTGCCGTCAGCCGCATCGCGCAGGCCCACCCCGACCGGGTCGAGGTCCGCGGACGCGACCTCACCGGCGACCTCATGGGGCGCCTCACGTTCACCGAGCACTTCCACCTGCTCCTCACGGGGCGGGAGCCGACGGAGGACGAGCGCTTCTTCCTCGACCTGCTCCTGGTCGCGATCGCCGAGCACGGGATGATGCCCTCGAACGTCGCCGCGCGGATGACGCTCGCCGCCGATCCCGCGTCCCTGCACGGCGCCGTCGCGGCGGGGATCCTCGGGGCCGGCGCCGTGGTGCTCGGGACGTCCGGGGAGTGCGCGCGGCTGCTCGAGGAGACCGGGGCGAGAGTCGCCTCCGGCGAGGAGCCCGCCGAGGCGGCAGCGGCGGTCGTCGGGAGGATCCGCGACTCGGGCGCCAGGGCCCCCGGCTTCGGGCATCCCGTCCACAGGCCCGTCGACCCGAGGGCCGAGCGGATCCTCGAGCTCGCCGACGAGCGAGGGGTCAGCGGTCGCAACGTCGCGCTGGCGCGCTGCCTCCGGGACGCGGTCGTCGAGGCGTGGGGGAAGCCGCTCCCCATGAACGTCTCGATGCCGATCGCGGCCGTGCTGCTCGACCTCGGCTACCCGGCGGCCGCCGTCAAGGCGATCCCGATCCTCGCCCGCACCGCCAGCCTGCTCGCGCATCTCGCCGAGGAGCAGGAGAGCCCGCTCGGCTTCCTCCTGGCGGGGAGCGCGGAGGAGGCCGTCGAGTACGAGGCGCCGGAGTGATCCTCGAGCCGGAGGTGGAGACGCGCCCGTGGGACGAGCAGCTCGCGCTCGACGACACGAGCTACCGCGCACAGGTCGCCTATCTCCTCGAGCGCTCTCCCTTCTACCGCGAGAAGCTCCCGGCCTCCGGGGTCGACACAGCCGAGGCGGCCGGCGGGCTCGCCGACCTGGGCCGTCTCCCGCTGACGGAGAAGCAGGAGATCAAGGACTCGACCACGCCGGAGAACCCGATCGGCGCGCATCTGTGCGCCCCGGCCTCCGAGCTCGTCCGGATCTACTCGACGAGCGGCACCACGGGCACGCCGAGCTACATCCCGCTGACCGCGCGCGACCTCGACGACTGGGTGACCGGCTCTGCGCGGAGCTACGCGGCGTCGGGGGTCACCTCGGGGCAGCGGATCGTCTCGACGTACAACGCCGGGCCGTTCGTCGCGGGGGCGGCGCTCGAGTCCTTCGAGCGGATCGGCCTCTGCCACATTCCCGTCGGGACGGGGAACACGGAGCGCCTGGTCATGGCGATCGACCTCCTGCGTCCGGAGGCCGTCGTGCTGACGCCGTCCTACGCCGCCTACCTGATCGAGTGGGCGCACGAGCGCGGCTTCGACCTCCGCGAGTCGAGCGTCCGGCACGTCCTCGTCGCCGGCGAGCCGGGGGGAGGGGAGCCCGCGTTCCGCAGCAAGCTCGAGGCCGGATGGGGAGCGCGGGTCACCGAGGCCATGGGCATCGGCGACATCGGCATCTCGCTCTGGGGTGAGTGCGAGGGGCAGGACGGGATGCACCTCGGGGCTCGCGGCTTCGTCCACCCGGAGCTGATCGATCCGGCCACCGGGGAGAAGCTCCCGCTCGAGGACGGTGCGACGGGCGAGCTCGTCCTCACGCACCTCCGGCATCAGGCCGCGCCGCTCCTCCGCTTTCGGACGCGCGACCACGTCCAGGTCTGGACCGGCTCGTGTGCGTGCGGCCGAACCGGGCCTCGCGTGCGGTGTGTCGGGCGGACGGACGACATGGTCATCGTCCGGGGGGTGAACGTCTTCCCGACGGCAGTGCGAGAGGTCGTGCGGGGCTTCGAGCCGCGCGACAGCGGGCACGTGCTCGTGCGCCCCGCAGCGCCGGGCGTGAAGCAGGAGCCCCCGCTCCCGGTCAGCGTCGAGCTCGCGGTCGGCGAGGAGCCGGACGCGGCGCTCGCGGCCACGATCCGTGAGAGACTCCGGGACGTGCTCGTCGTGCAGACGCAGGTCGAGCTGGTGCCGTTCGGAAGCCTCGGACGCAGCGAGTACAAGTCGAAGCTCATCGAGCGATGAAGAAGATCCAGACCCAGGGCGTCCACCACATCACCCTCGTCGGGGCCGACCGGCAGACGTCGATCGACTTCTGGGAGGGCGTGCTCGGGATGCCGTTCGTCTTCGAGCAGCCGAACCTCGACAACGAGGGTGAGAGCCACCTCTACTTCGACCCCGGGGACGGGCGGCTCATCACCGTCTTCACGAACGAGGAGCGCGTGCCGGCGCCGAGCCCGACGCCGCGAGAGCCGGGCTTCGTGCACCACCTCGCCTTCTCCGTCTCCCAGGCGACGTTCCGCCAGATCGTCGGGCGGCTCGACGAGCGAGGCGTCCAGCACTCGGGCGTCAAGGATCGGGGATTCATGGACTCGATCTACTTCGACGACCCGCTCGGCCTGCTGATCGAGCTCGCGTCCTACCGCTTCGAGCCCCCGTTCGGGTACACGCATGCCGACGTGCTGCTCGAGGCGCACGGCCTGAGAGAGGAGCGCGGCGACCACCACATCGACGTCGAGCACCTCGCCGATGCCATCGAGCGCCTCGTCGAGCGCTCTCGCGGCTCGCTGTCCGACGACCGGTCACCGAAGGATCCGTACTAGAGGGAAAGCCACCACGAGGAGGACGTAGATGGCCACCAACACACTGAGCATCCTCAAGCCGAGCGTGAACAACATGACCGTCCGGGTGCTCGCGCGCGCGGCCGGCCTCGACTTCGAGGAGCTCGACGTCTGGGGCAAGAAGTCCACGCCGGAGTTCCTGTCCAAGGACCCGGCCGATCTCACGCCGCTGCTCGAGGAGGCGGGCCTGCCCAAGGGCTCGCTCTGGGAGAGCTGCGCGATCATGCAGTACCTCTGCAACAAGCACGGCCTCGACAGCTTCTACCCGACCGATCCCGGCGAGCGGGCGATGGTGGACAGCGCGATGTTCTACGTGGTCGGCACCATCTACCCGCTGCTCGCGAGGGCGACGTATCCGGCGCTCGGCTTCGGCCAGTACCCGGGCGAGGTCGCCACCGCGGACGTCGACGACGAGACGAAGGCGGCGGCGCAGCAGGCCGCCGAGGCCGCGCTCGCCGCTCCGCTCGACGTGTACCGCGCGTGGTTCCTCGACGGCAAGACGTTCATCGGAGGCGACACGCCGTCGATCGCGGACATTCGCTTCGCCGCCACGCTCGAGTTCCTGCGGGCGATCGACTACGACTTCCCGGCCTGGCTGCAGGAGTACCTGGCCGCGGTGGAGGAGGCGCTCGGCGACGCGTACGCGGAGCCCGTCGCCGACGTGCGCGGGTACATCGACTACGTGAAGTCGCAGAGCGGCTGAGGCCCGTCGCCTCGGCGCCGGGCACGGCATGAGGGCGGTCGTCTACTCCGAGCCGGGCGGCCCGGAGGTCCTGCGGCTGGTCGAGCGCGAGGGGCCCGAGCCGGGGCCGGGGGAGGTGCGCGTGCGCGTGGCCGTCTCGGGCGTCAACCCGACCGACTGGAAGTCGCGGCGCGCGAGCTACGGCACGCTCGCCTTCCCCGAGATCGTCCCCAACCAGGACGGCGCCGGGACGATCGACGCCGTCGGCGACGGCGTCCCCGCGGCTCGGGTCGGCGAGCGGGTCTGGCTGTGGGAGGCGGCGTGGAGGCGCGCCGACGGCACGGCGCAGGAGCTCGTCGTCCTGCCCGCCCGGCAGGCCGTCGCGCTCCCCGGCGACGCGTCGTTCGACGTCGGCGCGAGCCTCGGCATCCCGGCGCTCACGGCGCAGCTCTGCCTCACCGCGGCGGATCGTGGGCCGCGCGGGCTGGAGCCCGGCGCGCTCTCCGGCGCCACCGTGCTCGTGGCCGGCGGCGCGGGGGCCGTCGGGCATGCCACGATCCAGCTCGCCCGCTGGGCCGGGGCGCGGGTGATCGCGACGGTCAGCAGCGAGGACAAGGCCCGGCTCGCGGAGGCTGCGGGCGCGGATCACACGGTGGACTACCGGCAGGAGGCCGCTGCCGGCGAGATCCGCGAGCTCGCCCCCGAGGGCGTGGACCTGGTCGTGGAGGTCGCTCCTGCCGTCAATGCGGCGCTCGACGCGGCCGTGCTCGCGCCCGGCGGGGCGGTGGCCGCGTACGCGACCGACGGTGGCGGCGACCTCGGTCTCGAGGTCCGGGGGCTGATGTCCCTGAACGCGCGGTACCGCTTCGTGCTCGTGTACACGGTCTCCCGCGAGGAGAAGGATCAGGCGGTTCGCGACGTCGCTGCCGCGCTCGCGGACGGCGCCCTGCCCGTCGGGGAGGAGTGCGGCCTTCCGCTCCACCGCTTCCCGCTCGAGCGGACGGCGGATGCCCACGCCGCGGGGGAGGCCGCGGCGGTGGGGAAGGTGCTGATCGACGTCACCTGACCCGACGCGTCCGGTTGCGAGACACCCTTCTCGCTGCGCTCGTCGTGGTGGGAGCGCCGGCAGTGCTGCTGCCGGCGTCTGCTGCTGCCGGCGTGGGTGCACGCGGCCCGCACTCGAGGTCGTGTCGAGCCCGGCGGTGAACCGCCGGGGCTCTGCATGACCGCGGCTAGACTCGCTGCGCCATGTCCCGCCGCGCGCTCGTCATCGGGCTCGACTGCGCTGCGCCGCAGCTCGTCTTCGACCGCTGGCTCGACGACCTCCCCAACCTGAAGCGCCTCACCGAGCAGGGCCGCTACGGGGTTCTCCGGAGCTGCGACCCTCCGATCACGGTTCCCGCCTGGTCGGTGATGACGTCGTCGCGCAGCCCAGGAGCTCTCGGCTTCTACGGCTTTCGCAACCGCAAGGACCACAGCTACGAGGCCATGGCCTTCGCGGACTCGCGCTCCGTGAAGGTGCCGCGGGTCTGGGACATCCTGACCTCCGAGGGAAGGCCCGTGATCGTGCTCGGCGTCCCCCAGACGTACCCGGTCTCGCAGGTGCACGGGGTCATGGTCTCGTGCTTCCTCACGCCCGACACGAACCGTCAGTACACCTACCCGGCGTCCGTGAAGCAGGAGATCGAGGGGCTCGTCGGCGAGTACATGGTCGACGTCCCGAACTTCCGATCCGACGACAAGGCGCAGATCCTCGCGGACATCGAGACGATGACCGAGCGCCGGTTCAGGGTCGCCGAGCACCTGCTCGAGACGCGCCCGTGGGACCTCTTCTTCATGGTCGAGATGGGCACCGATCGCGTTCACCACGCGTTCTGGCGCTACTTCGACCCGGAGCACCGGCTGTACGAGCCCGGCAACGAGTTCGAGTCGGCGATGCTCGACTACTACAAGGGGGTCGACGAGAAGCTCGGACGTCTCCTCGACGCTGCCGCCGACGACGACACGGCGGTGCTCGTCCTCTCCGACCACGGCGCGAAGCGGATCGACGGCGGCATCTGCGTGAACGAGTGGCTCCGGCAGGAGGGCTACCTCACGCTCCTCGAGGAGCCCGCCGAGCCGACCGCGCTCAAGCCGGACATGATCGACTGGTCGCGCACGATCGCCTGGGGAGAGGGCGGCTACTACTGCCGGCTGTTCCTCAACGTCGCGGGCCGCGAGCCGGACGGGCAGGTCGCGCCGGAGGACTACGAGCGCGTCCGCGACGAGATCAAGGCGAAGCTCGAGGCGCTCGGGGACGAGAACGGGAGCCCCATCGGCACGATCGCGCACCGGCCGGAGGAGCTCTACGACGAGCGGAACGGAGTGGTGCCGGACCTCATGGTCTACTTCGGCGACCTGTACTGGCGGAGCATCGGCCAGGTCGGCACCGGAGCGATTCACGTCTTCGAGAACGACACCGGCCCCGACGATGCGAACCACGCGCACGAGGGGCTCTACGTGCTCGTCGCCGCGGGTGTCGAGCCGGGGCCCGGCGAGGAGCGCAGCATCCTCGACGTCGCACCGACGCTGCTCACCCTGCTCGGAGAGCCGGTTCCCGCGGAGATGGAAGGCGCGAGCCTCGTCTGAGGACGGGCTCGCCGCGGGCGCCGGCTAGAGGTAGCCCAGCTCCTCGAGCCGGGCGCTGAGGATCGCCTCGTCCTCCTCGGCGATCGGCGCGGCCTCGACGCTCTCCGCCGCGAGCGCTTCCAGCTTCGCGCGCAGCTCGGCGACGAGGTCCTGCCTGCGGCGCGCGAGGTTGTCCTTCTCGCCCGGATCGGCCTCCAGGTCGTAGAGCGCGTCCGCGACGCTCTCGTCCGAGAGCGACGTGATCAGCTTCCAGCGCCCGTCGCGGATCGCATGCTGCGGGACGGTCGGGACTCCGGGAGTGACGCCGACCTCCATCGCGACCGTGTGCGCCGGGGGCTCCGCGCCGGTCGTGACGCTCGTCGCCAGGCTCGTCCCCTGCCAGCCGCGCAGCGGCTCGGGAAGGCCCGCGAGGTCGAGCAGCGTCGGCGCGAGGTCGATGTGGCTCACGGGCTCGCTGCGC
>JBFFGH010000097.1:0-8473 GCA_041557575.1 Gaiellaceae bacterium | reverse complement strand
TCCTCTCGCTCGCCGCCACCGGCTCGTTCCCGTCCTCGACGGCCAGAAGCGGCTGGGCCCCCGGCAGCGGGGGCCCAGCCGTGCCCGCGAGGAGAAGCGCTCTACGCGGAGATGGGCTCCGGCTCGACGTCGGGTGTTGCCTCGGGATCCCGATGCTCGAGCTTCGGGAGCCACTCGAGCCAGCTCGGCAGGTACCAGTTCCACTCGCCGAGCAGCTTCATCGTCGCCGGCAGGAGCACCGCGCGGACGATGGTGGCGTCGATCAGGACGGCCGCCGCGAGCCCGACGCCGAACTGCTTGAAGAACAGCATCGAGAGGGTGGCGAAGATCGAGAACACCGCGACCATCACCACCGCTGCGCTCGTGACGACCCCGGCGGTCGACTTGATGCCGTGTGCGACTGCGTCGTCCATGCTCGCGCCTCGATCGAACGCCTCTCGGATGCGGCTGATGATGAACACGTGGTAGTCCATCGAGAGACCGAACAGGATCACGAACAGGAGCAGCGGCACCACCGGGTCGATGCCCGCGGTGGAGCTGAACCCGAGGAGGCCCTTGCCGACGCCGTACTGGAAGACGAGCACGAGCACGCCGTAGGCCGCGGCCACCGAGAGCAGGTTCAGCACGATCGCCTTGGCGGCCACCACGATCGAGCGGAAGGCGACCAGCATGAGCCCGAAGGCGAGCACGAGGACGAACGCGACCACGGGCGGAAGCTTCGACTTCAGCTCGTCGGTCGAGTCCTTCCACTGGGCGGCGAGCCCGGTCACGCCGGCCTCGACGCTCGGGAGTGCGCCGACCGTCTCGGGGACGATCTCCGTGCGGAGCACCCGGAGGGCGGCGTTCGACTCGGGGTCGGTCCCCGATCCGGCGAGCGGCACGGCGATCTTCGCAACCGTGGCGCTCCCGTTGACCTCGACCGTGATCGGCTCGTACATCCGGCCGCTCGCGAGCGCCTGCTCCCTCAGTTGCCCGATCGCGTCCTGCACCGCCGACGCGTTCACGTCCGGCGCCTCGACGACGACCTGTGCGGGCAGCGCCGTTCCCGGAAATGCCTGCTGCATCCGGTCGTACGCCTTCATCACGGCGAGGGACTTGGGGAACGTGTCGGTTCCCGGAGTGGCCATCCGGAGCCCGAGTGTCGGTGCCGCGATGGCGAGCAGCAGCCCACCCGCGAGCACCGCGGACAGCAGCGGACGGCGGAGGACGCGGTCGACGATCGCGCCCCACATCCGGCTCTCGCCGCCGTCGCGGCTGAACCGGCCGACGAGCGGGATCCGCCCGCGGTCGACCCTGTCCCCGAGCTTCGAGAGCAGGGCGGGGAGCACGGTCAGCGAACCGAGCACCGCGACCGCGACGACGAGAATCGCCGCCAGCGCGAGCGAGGTGAACGTCTGGTCGCCGGTCAGGAACATGCCGGCCATCGCCGCCATGACCGTCAGGCCGGACACGAGCACCGAGCGTCCGGAGGTGGAGGCGGCGACCTCGAGCGCCTCACGCGCGCTGCGTCCCGCAGCTCGTTCCTGGCGCTCGCACTTCAAGTAGAACATCGAGTAGTCGACGCCGACCGCGAGCCCGATCAGGAGTGCAAGCGCGGGCGCCTGCATCGCCTGGGGCACGATCTGGCTGGTGAGCGCCATCAGCCCGAACGTCGCGAAGACGGCGGTCAGGGCGAGCAGCAGCGGGATGCCCGCCGCCACGAGCGCTCCGAACGTGACGACGAGGATGGCGAGCGTGATCGGGAGCGAGAGCAGCCCGGCCTTCCCGAGATCCTCCCCGTACGCCGTCTCGATTCCCTTCTGCGCGCTCGCGTCACCGAACTCGCCGATGAACAGGGCCGGATGGGCGGCCTGTGCCTCGGCGACGGCGGCGAGGACCGGGTCGATCTTGTCGATCGCCTTGTCCTTGTCGCCCCGGATCTCGAGCTCGACGAGCGCCGACCGCCCGTCCCTCGAGACCTGGCCGGCGTTTCCGGGAGCAAGAGGAGACCGGACGCTCCCGACGGCCGGGATGTTCGAGACACGCGCGACGACGTCGTCGATCGCGGCTGTGAACCGCGGGTCGCCAACGCCGTACGAGCTGCTCTGGACGAGGACGAACTCGCCGGCGGGCTGCGCGAAGCCGGCGTCGAGGATCCGATCCATGCGGCCCGACTCGGTGGGCGCGTACGTGTTCGGGCTCGGGCTCTTCGTTCCGGCCATGCCGCCGAGCAGGAACACCACGGCGACGAAGCCCAGCCAGCCGAAGGTGGCCGTCTTCCAGTGACCGGCGCTCCAGCGACCCATGCGGGCGGCGAGGTTCAGGTTGCTGTCAGTGGTGGGATACATGGCGAGCTCCTCTCGGGTACGTGCGACCGTCTCAGGCCGCGTGGGCGAAGGAGTGGAAGAAGGCATCGATGGCTCCGTCGGGCGCGACTGCGAGGCGGAAGCGCTCTCCGGCGTGCGAGTCCTCGAGCCACGTCGTGACCGTGTGCTCGTCGGGGTGCCAGAGCAGTGAGACGCGGATTCCGTCGCTCTCGCGGGCGGCGAGCTCCACGGTCCTGGGTGTCGTCGGGCTCATCGCTCCTCCTTCGGTGTGGTCGAAGTTCATGCCTCGACCCTAGGAGCCGCCAGGCCCGACAGCGTCGTCGCGAAGCCGGATTCGAACCGGCACCTGACGACGATTCGGAGTCCTACCCAGGTAGGAGGTACCGCGCCGGAGCCTGCAGTACCTTCAGCGTGTGAGAAGAACCGCTTCCCTCACCCGCCGGTACCTCCTCGACGCGCTGATCGCGTTCATGGCCGTCTCGGGCGTGCTCGAGGTGGTGCTGCAGCGTGACGAGTCGTGGGCGTCACAGACGACGCTGTGGTTCAGCGTGCCGGCAGTCGCGATCATCCCGCTGCCGCTCCTCTGGCGTCGCCGATTCCCACTTGCCGCGCCGGTCTCGGTCTGGCTGCTCGCGGCCGTGCTGTCGTTCGTGGACGGGCAGCTGGTCGCCTCCGTCACAGGCATCTTCCTCGCCGGGATGTTCGCCGCGTTCCTGCTCGGCAACCTCGCCGACGCGGTGCAGGCGCGGATAGGGCTCGCCGTCGTCGTCGGCGCTGCGGTGATCATCATCTACAACCGGCCGGATTTCAGCGCGGCGAACCTCCTCTTCACGCCGCTCCTGTTCGCGCTCGCCTGGCTCGGCGGCTTCGTGGTGCGCCAGCGAGCGGAGCAGGCGGAGGAGGCGGAGGAGCGAGCGGCCCAGGCCGAGCGGGAACGAGACGCGGCCGCCCGAATTGCCGTGGCCGAGGAGCGTGCACGCATCGCGCGCGAGCTCCATGACGTCGTCGCGCACGCGGTGAGCGTGATGGTGCTCCAGACCGGGGCCGTGCGGCACAAGCTTCCCGGCGCGCTCGCCGACGAGGCCGACGCGCTTCGCGGCGTGGAGAAGACCGGCCGCACCGCGCTCGCGGAGATGCGGCGCCTGCTCGGCGCGATGCGCCGTGAGGACGAGGATGCCGAGCTCGGCCCGCAACCCGGCCTCGACGCGCTGGACGGGCTGCTCGACGAGGTCGGTCGCTCGGGTCTTCCGGTCCGGCTGCACGTCGACGGCGAGCGCTTCGCTCTCCCGCCCGCCATCGATCTCTCCGCCTATCGCATCGTGCAGGAGGGCCTGACCAACGCGCTCAAGCACGCGCGCGCGACGCAGGCGGACGTGACGCTTCGCTATGCGCCCGACGAGCTCAGGATCGACGTGAAGGACGACGGGCCCGGCAGCGCGCCGCCCGACGACGCCGGACACGGGCTCGTCGGGATCCGGGAGCGCGTGAAGATCTTCGGCGGCGAGATGACGGCGGGGAGGGCGGCCGAGGGCGGCTTCGTCCTCAGCGCGTGCCTTCCGATCAGCGAGGCCGGCCCGTGACGATTCGCGTCCTCGTCGTCGACGACCAGTCGATGGTGCGTGCGGGGTTCCGCATGCTGCTCGCCGGCGAGGAGGACATCGAGGTCGTCGCCGAGGCGTCGAACGGGCTCGAGGCGGTCGAGAAGGCAGCGCGCTTCGACCCGACCGTCGTCCTGATGGACATCCGCATGCCGGAGCTCGACGGGCTCGAGGCGACCCGGCGCATCCTGGCGGCGGACGTCGGCGCGCGGGTTCTCATCCTCACGACCTTCGACCTCGACGAGTACGTGTACGAGGCCCTGCGGGCAGGGGCCAGCGGCTTCGTCCTCAAGGACGACCCCCCCGAACAGCTGATCGCCGGGATCCGCACGGTCGCCGCCGGCGACGCGCTCCTCTCACCGGCGATCACGAAGCGCGTGATCGGGGAGTTCACGCGCATGCCGCGTGCCGCACCTCCTGCCGCGATCCGCGAGCTCAGCGAGCGCGAGCTCGAGGTCTTCCGCCTGATCGCGCGCGGGCTCTCCAACGCGGAGATCGGCCAGGAGCTCTTCATCAGCGAGACCACGGTGAAGACGCACGTCACGCACATCCTCTCCAAGCTCGACCTCCGCGACCGCGTGCAGGCGGTCGTCCTCGCCTACCAGACCGGGCTCGTCGAGCCCGGCGCACCGCGCCCGGGCGGTCAGGACGAGGACGGGCCTCGGGCGCTCTGACCGCGGCCGCCTGACGGAGGGGTGACGCTCGAGCCTGCGGGGACGTGGCCAGAGAGCCCGCCATCTCGAAGACAGCCGGCATGACCGCGTTCGGCCGTGTCTGGCTCTGAGTCGGCAATCCGTAGATCGGCTCGGAAGGTTCCAAGTGGACACGTCCTGCGGAGAGGAATAGGCTCGTCGGGCCAGGGGGGAGGTCGCGGTCCGCTCTTCCCCGGACGGCGCAGCCGCAACGGGCCGCCGAGGGGAGAGACACCATGAGACGCGCAGTCCTGATTGGCTCCGCCGTTCTGCTCGCCGCGCTGCTCGCCGGGATCGGCCAGGGCTGGGCGGTGCCCGCGGACCCGAAGCTCAACGAGTTCTCCGCGAGCACGACCGGCACAGACGTCGAGTTCGTCGAGCTCTTCGGCACCCCGAGCTCGGACTACTCCGGGTACTCGATCCTCGAGATCGAGGGTGACGGCAGCGGCGCGGGGTTCGTCGACGAGGTCATCTCCCTCGGCACGACCGCCGCCAACGGGCTCCACGTGGTGAATCTCCCGGCGAACGCGCTCGAGAACGGCTCGCTCACGCTGCTCCTCGTGCGGAACTTCACGGGCGCCTTGGGCGTCGATCTGGACACGAACAACGACGGCGCACTGGACTCGACGCCGTGGGACGCGATCGTGGACGCGGTGGCGGTGAACGACGGAGGGGCCGGAGACCTCTTCTACGGCGTTCCCGTGCTGGGCCCGAACTACGACGGCGTGAGCTCGTTCGCGCCGGGAGGTGCCTCCCGGATCCCCGACGGCTCCGACACGGACTCCGCCAGCGACTGGGTGCGCAACGACTTCGACCTGGCGGGGATCTCCGGATTTACGGGAACTCCCGACGTGGGCGAGGCCTACAACACGCCCGGAGAACCGAACGAGCCGGTGCTGCCGCAGCTCGTGGTCAACGAGATCGACTACGACCAGCCGAGCACGGACGGCGCCGAGTTCGTCGAGATCCGGAACAACGGCTCTTCGGCCATCTCGCTGAGCGGCGTGACGCTCGAGCTCGTCAACGGCAGCGGTGGCGGCGCCACGATCTACGACACCATCGCCCTCCCCGCCGTCAGCCTCGCGGCGGGCGACTACTACGTCGTGTGCGCCAACGCCGCCACGGTCGCGAACTGCGACCTCGACGACGGTCCGGACACGAACTTCGTCCAGAACGGCGCTCCAGACGCGGTGGGCCTGCGCTGGAACGGGGCCCTGCTCGACGCCGTCAGCTACGAGGGGAACACGGGCGCTCCGTACACCGAGGGCTCGGGCGCGGGTCTCGTAGACGACGGCTCGAGCGCGACCCAGGGCATCTCGCGTTGCCCCGACGGGTCCGACACCGACCAGAACAACGTCGACCTGGCAGTGGCCTCCATCACGCCGGGCGCGGCGAACGTCTGCGCGGATGCGGCGCCGGAGGTTGCGAGCACGTACCCGGTGAACGGGGCCACCGACTTCCCGATCGCGGGCGACCTCGCGGTCACGTTCAGCGAGCCGGTGAACGTCTCGGGCGCCTGGTTCGGCCTCTCGTGCACGAGCAGCGGCGCCGTCGTCGCGACCGTCACCGGCGGGCCGACGACCTTCACGCTCGATCCGAGTGTCGCTCTCGCCGACGGCGAGAGCTGCACCCTCACCGTCTACGCGGCGAACGTGAGCGATCAGGACACGAACGATCCGCCGGACACCATGGCCACGAACTTCACGATCGGCTTCACGGCGTTCGACGTCTGCATCGCTTCCTACACGCCGATCTACGACATCCAGGGCAGCGGTTCGGCGGCGGCCGTCACGGGATCCGTCACCACCCGGGGCGTCGTCGTCGGCGACTACGAGGGGCCCTCGCCCGCGCTGCGCGGGTTCTACATCCAGGACGCGACCGGTGACGGCGACCCGGCCACCTCCGACGGCATCTTCGTCTTCAACGGGAACGACGACAGCGTGGCGCTCGGCGACGTCGTGCGCGTGAGCGGCTCGGCCGGCGAGTTCCAGGATCAAACGCAGATCTCGTCCGTCACGTCGATCGCGAGTTGCGGCAGCGGCACGGTCGCATCGACGGACGTGACGCTGCCCTTCTCGGCGGCCGACTACCCCGAGCGCTACGAGGGCATGCTCGTGCGAATGCCGCAGACGCTCTACGTGACGGAGCACTTCCAGCTCGGCCGGTTCGGCCAGGTCGTGATGTCCTCCGGAGACAGGCTGTTCCAGCCGACGAGCATCGCGGCGCCCGGTGGCCCGGCGCTCGCCCTGCAGGCGGCGAACGACCTGAACCGGATCATCTTCGACGACGCCCTCAACAACCAGAACCCCGACCCGATCCTGTTCGGGCGCGGCGGCCAGCCGCTCAGCGCCTCGAACACCCTGCGCGGCGGCGACACGGCCGCGAACACGATCGGCGTGATGACGTACACGTGGGCGGGCAACTCCGCGAGCGGCAACGCCTACCGCGTGCGGCCCGTGCACGCCCTCGGCGGGTACCTGAACTTCGCACCGACGAACCCACGCCCCACGAGCGCGCCCGACGTCGGCGGCACGCTCCGGGTCGCGGGGATGAACCTGCTCAACTACTTCAACACGTTCGACGGCATTCCCGACACGGTCGACAACTGCACGAACGGGGTCTTCGGTGCCGCCACCGACTGTCGTGGTGCCGACACGCCCGCCGAGTTCGACCGGCAGTGGCCGAAGACGGTCTCGGCGATCGTGAACACGGAAGCCGACGTCGTCGGCCTCGTGGAGCTGGAGAACGACGGCTACGGGCCGACGAGCGCGCTCGCCGACCTCGTCGACAAGCTGAACGCGGCGACGGCGACGGGCACGTACGCGTTCGTCGACGTCGACGCGGAGACCGGCCAGGTGAACGCGCTCGGGGTGGACGCGATCAAGGTCGGCCTCGTCTACAAGCCGGCGGCCGTCACGCCGATCGGGCAGACGGCGGCGTTGAACACGGCGTCCTTCGTCACCGGCGGCGACTCCGCCGATCGCAACCGACCGGCCCTTGCGCAGGCCTTCCAGGTGAACGCGACGGGCGCGCGCTTCGTCTCGGTGGTCAACCACCTGAAGAGCAAGGGCTCGGCGTGCGATGCACCGGACGCCGGTGACGGCCAGGGCAACTGCAGCGCCGTGCGCACGAACGCGGCGACCGAGCTCGCCGACTGGCTCGCCACCGACCCGACCGCCAGCGGCGACCTCGACACCCTCATCCTCGGCGACCTCAACTCGTACGCCAAGGAGGATCCGATCGCCGCGCTCGAGGCCGCGGGCTTCACCAACCTGCTCGCATCGTCTCTCGGCCCGGACGCGTACTCGTACGTGTTCGACGGGCAGTGGGGCTACCTCGACCACGCGCTCGGCTCGGCGTCCATCGGCGCCCAGGTGACCGGGGTGGCCGACTACCACGTCAATGCCGACGAGCCGTCCGTGCTGGACTACAACACGGACTTCAAGTCGGCCGGACAGATCGTCTCCCTCTACGCGCCGGACGAGTTCCGGACCTCCGACCACGACCCGGTGCTCGTCGGGCTCGATCTCGTCTCCGCCCTCTCGGGTCACGTCACCGGCGGCGGCTGGATCGACTCACCCGCCGGTGCGTACGCGGGTGCGCCCGCGCAGGCGGGCAAGGTGAGGTTCGAGCTCGCCGTCCGCTACAAGAAGGACGCCCTCGTCCCGGCGGGCGACCTCCGGGTCGCCTTCGACAAGGCCGGCTTCAGGTTCGCCAGCACGGCGCACGACTGGCTCACCGTCTCGGGCGCCAAGGCGATCCTTCGGGGATCCGGCACCGTCAACGGGGCACCCGGGTACGGGTTCCGGCTCGACGTCGTCGACGGCAACCTCTCCGGGGGCGCCGACGAGCTGCGCGTGCGGATCTGGTTCATCGC
>JBFFGH010000096.1:0-8782 GCA_041557575.1 Gaiellaceae bacterium | reverse complement strand
TCGCCGAGTGTGCCAGCACGGACGAGCTACGCTGCACGCGTGACGCGTTCGGTCATCGTCTCCGCCGTGCGGACGCCGTTCGGGCGTCTCGGCGGCGGTCTCTCGGAGTACCCGGCGACCCAGCTCGGGGCGACCGTGATCCGCGCTGCGCTCGAGCGCGCCGGGCTCGATCCACGAGAGGTCGAGTACGTGATCATGGGCCAGGTCCTGCAGGCCGGCGCGGGGCAGGCGCCTGCACGCCAGGCCGCGATCGGCGCGGGGATCCCCAAAGAGGTTCCCGCGGACACCATCAACAAGGTCTGCGCCTCGTCCATCCGTGCGCTCGAGATCGCCGACCTGATGATCCGCGCCGGAGAGCACGACCTCGTCGTGACCGGCGGCATGGAGTCGATGTCGAACGCTCCGTACCTGCTCACGAAGGCCCGGTTCGGCTATCGCCTGGGCAACGGCGAGGTCGTCGATCACATGGTCTTCGACGGGCTCATGTCCACGTTCGACGGACTGCACATGGTCGAGCAGGCGTCGAAGGTGTCCCGCGAGCTCGGGATCTCGCGAGAGGAGCAGGACGAGTGGGCCTACCGCTCCCACATGCGCGCGGCCGAGGCGCAGGACGCGGGGCACTTCGACGAGGAGATCGTTCCGGTCGGTGACGTGACCTCGGACGAGGGCATTCGCCGTGACACGACGCTCGAGAAGCTCGCCTCGCTGCATCCCGTCTTCGACCCGGAGGGGACGACCACGGCAGGGAACGCTCCCGGCGTGAACGACGGAGCGTCGTGCGTGATCGTGTGCTCGGAGGAGTACGCCCGCAGCCACGGCCTCCAGCCGCTCGCGACGATCCTCGCCCACGGCTACGTCGCGGACGAGTACGCGTACCTCGCCCGGACGCCGGCGCGAGCCGGCGAGCAGGCACTGGCGAAGGCCGGGCTGACACCGGCCGACGTGATGCGCGTCGAGATCAACGAGGCCTTCTCCTCGGTGGCGAAGAACTCGACGCGGATGCTCGGCGTGGACGAGGCGATCGTGAACGTCAACGGCGGAGCAGTGGCCCTCGGGCATCCGATCGGAGCTTCCGGGGCGCGGATCGTCACGACGATGGTGTACGAGCTCCGGCGCCAGGGCGGAGGCCGTGGGCTCGCCGCCATCTGCTCGGGCGGCGGGCAGGGCGACGCGATCCTCGTCGAGGCCTGAGAGGCCCTCGCCCTCGACCGTGAAGCGCGCTCTCGTCGTCACCGCCTGCGCGGTCGCCGTGGCCGTGGTGCTTCCGAGCTGGGCCTATGCGTGCGTCTGCGACAACCTCCCGCTGCGTGACCGCCTCGACGCCGCGGACGCGGCCGTCGCGGGCTGGATCGTCTCGGAGCGCGACGGCGAGGTGGGAGGAGCGCCCGTACGGCTCCTGACCTTCGACGTCGTCCAGCGCGTGAAGGGCGGCGTCGGCGGGACGATCGTGGTTCGGACGCCTTCGGGCACGAGCTGCGACGTCGACATCCCCCGCAACACGTCGATCGGCCTCCTGCTCACGAAGGCGCCGGACGGAGCGTGGCTCGCGACGGCGTGCAGCGTCGTCTCCGTCGAGGCGCTCGTCGTCGAGGGCGGCAAGCCGCGCGGAGGCATGATCAAGGTCGTCGTCGGGCTCTTCATCCTCGGGATCGTCCTGCTCTGGGCGCTCCGAAGGTTGCGGAAGGGCACGCGTCCCGACCTTCCCGGCGCGCCGCGAACGTAGTCGGGGATACTGCGCCCGTGACGTTCGAGCGCGTTCTCGTGGTCGGAGCCGGGCAGATGGGCGGAGGCATCGCGCAGGTCGTCGCCGCGTCCGGGCGGCGGGTCCTCCTCCACGACGAGGTGCCGGGCGCGGTCGAGCGCGCGCGTGTCGCGATGGAGCGCAGCCTCGGGAAGCTGGCGGAGAAGGGCGGGGCCGATCCCGCAGACGTGCTCTCGCGCGTCGAGACGGCGGACGGGATCGTCGACGCCGACCTCATGATCGAGGCCGTCGTCGAGGACGCCGACGTGAAGAAGGCGATCTTCCGCGCAGCGGATGCGACGCTCGGCCCGGGTGCGGTGCTCGCGTCGAACACGTCGTCGATCCCCATCACCTCGCTCGCGGCGGCGACGTCGCGGCCGGAGCGCGTCATCGGCATGCACTTCTTCAACCCGGTGCCGGTGCTCAGGCTCGTCGAGGTGATCCGCGCCGTCCAGACGTCCGACGAGACGACGGCAGCGATCGTCGAGCTCGCCCGCGACCTCGGCAAGGAGCCCGCCGAGGCTCGCGACTTCCCCGGTTTCGTCTCCAACCGCATCCTCATGCCGTTCGTGAACGAGGCCGCGTATGCGCTCATGGAGGGCGTCGCGGAGCCGGAGGCGATCGACACGATCGCCAGGCTGGGATTCGCCCATCCGATGGGCCCGCTCGCGCTCGCCGACCTCATCGGGCTCGATACCTGCGTCTCGATCATGGAGGTCCTCCACGAGGGCCTCGGAGATCCGAAGTACGCCCCGTGCCCGCTCCTCCGGCAGTACGTGGCCGCCGGTCACCTCGGGCGCAAGACCGGGCGCGGCTTCTACTCCTACGAGTGATGGACCCGCGGCTCCGCGCCGAGCTCGGTGCGCACGAGGGTGGCGACGAGGAGTTCGTCGATGCGGCGTTCCGCCTCGTGCTGCGTCGCGCGCCGGACGAGGAGGCGCGCGAGCGCGCGTTGGCGAAGCTCGCGGAAGGGACGCTGTCCCGTGCGACGCTGATCCACGAGCTCGCGACGAGCGAGGAGTCCCGCCGTGTGCGCGAGCTCGACGACGCCGTCGCGCTCGGGCTCGGCGCACGCGCCCGGGGAGAGCGGCTCGCCTGGCTCCAGGCTCCCGGCGGCACCGACGAGCGCGTGATCGAGATCCCGTGGGTGCTCTCTCGGCTTCGCGCCTCCGGACGCGTGCTCGAGGTCGGCTACGCGTTCGCGGAGACCGCGTGGCTCGGGGCTCTCCTGCGAGCCGGCGTCGACCTCGTCGGCGTCGACCTCGCCACACGTGACGTCGAGGGCATGGAGGCGGTCGAAGGGGACGTTCGCGACCTCGCGTTCACCGACCGCTCCTTCGATCAGATCCTCCTCGTCTCGACGCTGGAGCACGTGGGAGCCGACAACACGGTGTACGGCGTCGAGGCGGAGGGCGGGGCGGGTGCGCGCCTGGACGCGCTCCGGGAGCTCCGGCGCGTCCTGCGCCCGAGCGGAACGCTTCTCGTCACCGTCCCGCTCGGAGAGCCGGGCGACCACGGGTGGTTCCGGCAGGAGGACGAGCGGGGCTGGATGTCGCTGTACGCGCGCGCCGGCTTCTTCGTCGAGGGGGTGGAGGCGTACGAGCTCGGAGAGGACGGCTGGCGGGCGACGACGACGTTCCGGGCGGAGGGCGTGCGGTACGGCGAGCGAGGGCCTGCGGCCTCGGCCGTCCTCTGCGCGGAGCTCTCGCCCGGGCGCGTGCGACGGCTGGTGACGCCTGGCGGCCTCCGCAAGGTCACGAGGCGGCGCGCCGCCCGCGCGTATCGCCGCGTGCGACCGCGAGACGGCGGCCTATAGTCCGGCGCGATGGACTTCGAGCTCACTCCGGAGCAACAGGCGATCCAGGTGCTCGCGCGGGAGCTCGCCGACGCGGAGATCGTCCCGAACGCTCCCGCCTGGGACCGCGAGCACCGATTCCCCGACGAGCTGTACCCGAAGCTCGCGGAGCTCGGGCTCATGGGCGTGTGCGTTCCGGAGGAGTACGGGGGCGCCGGAGCCGACTTCCTCTCCTACGTGCTCGTCCTCGAGGAGCTCTCGCGGGCCGACGCCGGCGTGGGGGTGACGGTCGCCGTCCACACGAGCGCGGCGACGCTCCCGATCCTCGTCTTCGGAACCGACGACCAGAAGGCGCGCTTCGTGCCTCCGCTCGCGAGAGGCGAGGCGATCGGCGCGTTCGCGCTGACCGAGTCGGGCTCGGGATCGGACGCCGGCTCGCTCCGCACGGCGGCCGAGCGCGACGGCGAGGGCTGGACGATCACGGGCTCGAAGCAGTGGATCACGAACGGATCGCGCGCCGGCACGTTCGTCCTCTTCGCGCGAACCGATCCCGGGACGGAGGGAGCACGCGGGATCTCGTGCTTCGTCCTCGACGCAGAGCACGTTCGCGTCACGCGAGAGGAGGAGAAGCTCGGGCTCAACTCCTCGACGACCTCCGATCTCGTCGTCGAGGGTGCCCGGGTGGGGCGGGACCGCCTCCTGCACGAGGAGGGTCGCGGCTTCGGCGTCGCCATGGCGACGCTCGACGGGGGGCGCATCGGCATCGCCGCCCAGGCGCTCGGAATCGCCCAGGCTGCCTACGACGTCGCGAGCGCGTATGCGAGAGAGCGCGAGCAGTTCGGCCGCCGGATCGGAGACTTTCAGGCCATCCAGTGGAAGCTCGCCGACATGGCGACGGAGATCGACGCGGCCCGGCTGCTCACGTACCGCGCGGCCTGGCTGAAGCAGCAGGGACGGCCGCACACGGCGGAGGGCGCAAAGGCGAAGCTCTTCGCCTCGGAGGTGGCGCGGCGGCAGACGGCGGAGGCGATCCAGGTGCTCGGGGGCTACGGCTACACGAAGGAGTTCCCGGTCGAGCGCTTCTACCGGGATGCGAAGGTGACCGAGATCTACGAGGGCACGAGCGAGATCCAGCGGCTCGTCATCGCCCGCGAGATCCTCGGCGGCCAGCTCCGGATCGGGCCGAGCGAAGCGCTGTGAGCGCGTCCCGAAGCGGCTCGGCGTTCTGATCTCTCGGTGCCCGGATGATCCGGGCGCCTAATCTACGCGCGTGCCCCGCGATCGTGACGAGCCGGTTCGCCTGACGCAGATCTACACGCGTGGAGGAGACGCCGGGGAGACGTCGCTCGGTGACGGCTCACGGGTCTCCAAGCTCGACCCGCGGATCGCCGCCTACGGCTCCGTCGACGAGCTCAACTCCCACGTCGGCGTCGTGATCGCGGGCTCCTGCCCGGACGGGATTCGAGATGTCCTGCTGCGCGTGCAGAACGAGCTCTTCGACCTGGGAGCAGACCTCTCGGTTCCCTTCGAGCTCGAGGGGCGACTCCGCGTCACCCAGGAGCAGGTCGACGCGCTCGAGCGTGACTGTGACTCCTTCAACGCCGGGCTCCCGGAGCTCACGAGCTTCGTGCTGCCGGGCGGCACCGTGACGGCTGCGCGACTGCATGTCGCACGAGCGGCCTGCCGGCGCGCCGAGCGGGATGCGCTCGCCGCGGCGCAGTCGGTCGGAGTCGACCCGCTGGCCCTCGTCTACCTGAACCGTCTCTCCGACCTCCTCTTCATCCTCGCGCGCGCCGCGAATGCGACCGAGGGTCGGGACGAGCCGCTCTGGAGGCCCGGGGGCCCCGCGTAGCGCTCAGGGGACGGCTACGCCACGGCCGGCCAGCTGCCCTCGAGCCACGCAGCAAGCTCTTCCGCAGGGCGGGGGCTCGCGACATAGAAGCCCTGGGCGTAGTCGCACCCCCATCCGGCCAGCCTCATCCACGCCTCCCGTGTCTCGACGCCCTCGGCGACGACGTCGAGCCCGAGGGCGTGCCCGATGTCGATCATCCCGGCGACGAGTGCCGCGTCGGCGGAGTTTCTCTCCATCCCGCGGATGAACGTCGTGTCGATCTTCAGCTCGTCGAGCGGAAGCACCCGCAGCGCTGCGAACGACGCCGCTCGTCCGCCGTCGTCGAGCGCCAGCCTCACCCCGAGCTGCCGGTAGCGGCCCAGCACGGTCTCGTCCAGCTCGGTACGGGCGCCCAGGCCGGCCGGGACGACGTCGAGCGTCAGGGGCGTGGCAGCCAGGTCGACATCTCCCAGCAGGCCGGCGAGCCCATCCGCGAACTGCGGGTCGTCGAGCAGCCGATAGGGGATGTTCACCGCGACACCGAGCTCATGCCCTGCTGCATGCCAGAGCTGCGCCGCGCGCAGAGACTCCTCGACGACGAGGAACGTGAGCTCGCGCACGACGGGCATGCGCTCGACGTGCGGCACGAAGTTCCCCGGCGGAACCAGCTCGTGGCCGGGCAGGACTCTCCGTATGAGAGCCTCGGCGCAGCGGGGCTGCCCCGTAGCGAGCTCGATGATCGGCTGGTAGACGACGAGCAGCTCCTTCCGGGCGAGGGCGGACTCGAGGTCGTGGATCACCCCTGCCTCCACTCCTCGCCGGAGACCGGCGGTATCACCGATCGAGTCTCGCTTCGTCGAGTACATCCGGCCGTCCGCACGCGCGAGCAGCTCGTCGCCGGTCGCGCCGTCGTCCGGGTAGACGGCCCAGCCGATGCTCCCGTCGATCTCCACGGTGGCACCGTCGACGAGGAAGGCCAGTCGCAGTGCATGGCGAAGGCGCCGGACGAGAGCGGTCGCTTCGTCGTCGCTCCCGGTGCCCAGCGAGACGACGACGAACTCGTCCCCGCCGACTCGGGCGACGGTGTCGCTGTCACGCACAACCGCCTCGAAGCGCCGCGCGAGGATCTTCAGCACGTCGTCCCCGGCATTGTGGCCGCGGACGTCGTTCACGTCCTTGAAGCCGTCGAGATCGACGGCGATCACCGTGAACTTCTCGTGCGAGCGGCGTGACCGTTTCAGGGCCTGCTCGACCCGATCCTCGAGAAGCGTGCGATTCGGAAGCCCGGTCAGCGGATCATGGAGTGCCTGGGCGTGCGCCCGAGCGAGCCGCACGTTCAGAAGGGCTCCGCCGCATGCTGCCAGGAGCGCGAACAGGACGATCGCCGGCGCGGCGACGTGAGGGCTGTCGCGCAGTCCCTCGGACAGCAGGCTCGCACCCAGCACGAGGGCCGCCAGCAGGACGCTCCATCCCAGGGTGCTCCGCAGATACCGCTTTGACCAGATCGCCACTCGTTCCCGTTCCGGCTCGACAGGTGAGCCACCGCAGTTGCAGACGCACCGTACGAGTCCTCGGGGGAGATGCCACCTCAGAACGAGGGATGCTCTCCCACGGATGGGGGAGTCGCGACCGCGACGCCGTGGCAGGAAGCGCCGGATCACTGCGGAATCGGGTTTCCATGGATGTCGCGGCCGGGATCGCCGGGCTTCTCGCGGGTGCGCTCGTCGGCCCGCTCGCGGACCGGCTCGCGACGAACGCGCCCGAGCACGAGCCCCTCCTCCGCCGCGTTCCGCGCTCTCCGAGGCTTGCGCTCGTCACCGCCGCGACGGCGTCCCTCGGGGCGGCGAGCGGCTTGGCCTTCGGGTTCACGCTCGACGCGCTCGTCGCTGCGGTGTTCTGCTGGGCCCTCGTGATCGTTACGCGCACAGATCTCGAGCACCGTCTCATTCCGGACAAGATCGTCCTCCCTGCGGCCCTGCTGGTGCTCGTGCTGCGCACCGTGGACGACCCGAGCATCGAGTGGGTCGTGAGCGCCCTCGCTGCCGGTCTCGTGCTGTTCGTGATCGTGCTGATCTACCCGAGCGGCCTCGGCATGGGCGACGTCAAGCTCTCGGTGCTCCTTGGCGCGGCGCTCGGTGTCGCCGTGATCGCCGCCATGTTCGTGGGGTTCTTCGCCGCCTTCGTCCCTGCGGCCTTCCTGCTCTTCCGGCACGGGAAGGAGGCCAGGAAGAAGGCGATCCCGCTTGGGCCGTTCCTCGCGCTGGGCGGAGTCGTGGCGCTCTTCTGGGGCGACGCGATCCTCGACTGGTACCGCGGCCTCACGGGCTAGGGAGGGTCACTCGGGTGGCTTCGCGCCGGCGTCTCGCAGGACGTAGGCGCAGCGGCGACCGTCTCCCGGGAGCGGGGAGGGGCCGACCCGCGCGACGATGTACCGCTCGCCGGCGATGTCCACCCGGGATCCGGGAGAGGCGTCGAAAGGAGCAACCTCGATCAGGCCGTACGCAGGGCCGGGTGTGAAGACCAGCTCCGGGCTCACGGCGACGGGTCTCGCCCGGACCTCTGCCGCGGGGCGCTCGGCGAGCTTCTCCTCGAGCTCCGCGAGCCGCTCCTCGCGTGCCGCGACGTCGCGCTCGCGGCGCTCGATCGAGGCCCGCTTGAGCTCCACGGCCCCGAGATCCTGTCGGCGCCGTGCGATCTCGGCCTCCGCTTCCGCGATGTGCGCTTCGCGTTCCGTCAGGTCGCGCAGGAAGTCCGTCAGCTCGTTCTCGCGAGCTTCGAGGTCGGTACGTCCGAGCCTGAGCATCCGCTCGACCGACGCGCGAGAGTCGCGCAGGAGCTCTTCCCGCCGCTCGAGGTCGGCGATCGACTCGTCGAAGCGTGCCGCGGTCTCGTCGAGCTCTCTCCGCCGCTCGGCCAGGAGCACCTCCAGTCGCTCCTCCGGAGTCGGCCCCGTGGAGAGCACGCGCCGGACGAGACGTCCGAGACCGTCATCCCTTTGTCCGTGGCGACCCGGGTTCACATCTCTCGCTTCCGCGCGTGGTCGACCGGCGAACCGACCCTAAGCCGTCGAGTTCGGAGCGGTTCGCCGGCTGACCGCGAATTCGGCAACGAGGAGCGCTCTCCTCTGCCGACGGCCCCCTCGACTAGGGTAAAGGCGACCGGCGACGAATCCGATAAGCAACTCATGGATGCAAACGGTGCCAGACTTCTCGCAGCGCGTATTCGTGCCGGCGTTGCCGTGGGCTCCAGGATCGAGCTCGTCGCGGCTCCGACCGACGGCTCCGGACTCAGTATCGGCGATCGCGGCGTCGTCGAAGAGATCGACGAACGAGGCCACGTGTCCGTGAGCTGGGATCGTGGATTCGCCTCCGTGATCGACCCGGAGAGCATGCTCATCCAGCCTCTCGCGGCGTAG
>JBFFGH010000095.1:0-8967 GCA_041557575.1 Gaiellaceae bacterium | reverse complement strand
TCAGCGGCTCGACACCGTCGCCGGTCTTCGCGCTGACGCGCCGGACGTCGTCGGGCTCGCCGCCGAGGAGGTGCGCGACCTCCTCCGCCGCCTCCTGCGGACGGGCGCCGGGGAGATCGATCTTGTTGACGACGGGGACGATCTCGAGGTGGCTCTCGATCGCGAGGTAGGCATTGGCGAGGGTCTGCGCCTCGATCCCCTGCGCCGCATCGACGACGAGCAGCGCGCCCTCGCACGCCTGGAGCGACCGCGACACCTCGTAGGTGAAGTCCACGTGCCCCGGCGTGTCGATGAGGTTCAGCTCGTAGCCGCGCCAGTCGACCCTGACCGCCTGGGCCTTGATCGTGATCCCGCGCTCGCGCTCGAGCTCCATGGAGTCGAGCACCTGCTCGCGCATCTCCCGCTGGCTCACCGCCCCGGTGAGCTCGAGGATGCGGTCGGCCAGGGTGGACTTCCCGTGGTCGATGTGCGCGATGATCGCGAAGTTACGGATCCGATCCTGCTGCATAGAGGCCTCTCAGCGCGAATCGGACGAGTCGTCGCGCCGGGCTCGCAACAGTAGCAACGCCTCCAGCTCACGCAGCCCGAGCGCACGACCGAGACCGATGTAGACCAGCCCGCCCACGGCGAACGCGCTGCCGAGCGAGACGAGCTGGGCGCCGAGGCCGCGCCCGAGGGCGTCGTCGAGCGCGTACCAGACGACGAACGCCGCGGCGCCCGCGACGGCGCCGGCGAGCACGACCCGGAGCACGACCGCGAACGTCCGCGCGAGGTGCGCGAGCCCGACCCGGCGGCGCATCATCACGAGCAGGACGGTCGCCGCGACGACGTTGACGGTCGCCGTCGCGAGCGGGATCCCCCAGATGCCGAGCCGGTAGAAGATCGTGTCGAACACGGCGTTGACACCGACGGCGCCGAGGGCGATCCCGGTCGGGATCCAGTTCGTCTGGATGGCGTAGAAGCTCCGGTTCAGGATCAGCATCCAGCCGTTGAAGACGAGCCCGATCGAGAAGGCCTGCAGGCACTGCGCGACGATCGTCGTGTCGTCCGCGGTGAACTCACCGCGCTGGTAGACGAGCCGGACGATCGGCTCCGCGAGCGCGATGGACAGGAGCGCGGCGGGGATGAGCAGGAACGCGATCTGCCTGAGCCCTCCGTCGAGCGCACGGCGAAGCCCGGGCGTATCCCCGCGGGCGGCGAGGCGCGCGAGCGTCGGGAAGAGGACCGTGGTGACGGCGACGGCGAAGACCCCCTGGGGGAGCATGTACAGGCGGAAGGCCTTGTCGATCGAGGCCGGCGCCAGCTCCGGGTCGAGGAGCCGCGATGCGAAGAGCGTGTCGACGAGGAAGTTCACGTTGACGAGCCCGATCGTCAGCGTGACCGGGAGCATGAGCACGAGCACGCGCTTGACGGCGGGGTCGCGCCAGTCGACGACGAGGGTGAGCCCGCCGTCGAGCTTCCGGAGCCACGGGATCGGCAGGAGAAGCTGGACGAGCGTGCCGAGCACCACCACGCCGGCGTAGAGATAGAGCTCCGCGCTCTGGTCGTCGATCTGCGGGACGCCGAGCAGCAGCCCGGCGATGATCACGAGGTTCCACGCGACGGGCGCGAGCGCGGGCACCGCGAAGCGGTGGTACGTGTTGAGGATCCCGACGACGATCCCCGAGAGCCCGAGCAGCACGACGATCGGGAAGAGGACGCGGGAGAGGCCGACCGCGAGGTCGAAGTCGCCCCCCGGGTTGCCGAAGGGGCGCATGAGGAGCGGCGCGAGGAGGATGAAGAGCGCGGTGATGCCCCCGAGGACGAGCAGCGTCAGCCAGAAGAGCGTCGAGGCGACCCGCCAGGCGCGCCTCTTCTCGCCGCGCTCGAGGAGCTCGCTGAAGACGGGGACGAACGCGCCCGAGAGCGCGGCGTCCGCGACGAGCGCGCGCACGAGGTTCGGGATCTGGATCGCGACGGTGAAGGCGTTGATGAGCCCCGAGACGCCGAAGAAGTAGGCGCTGACCATCTCGCGGGCGAGCCCGAGCACGCGCGAGACGGCGGTCGCGGCCGAGAAGACGGCGGTCGAGCGCGCGATCCGGCGAGAGCTGGTCGTCCCGTCCACGCCCGGGTCGTGCCCCGGGTCGGGCGGCCTATCGGAGCTCTGCTCGGTCACGGCTTCGCCGGGCTCGTTCGTATGCGTCGGTGTCCATGTCGTCGTGCGATTCTCCCAGCGGGTCCTGCTACCATCGCCCGGCCCGCAGATGCGGGCGTTTCCTCGCAATGGCGAACATCAAGCAACAGAAGAAGCGCGTCCGGATCCAGGCGCGGCAGCGGCTCGAGAACCTCCGCTACCGCTCGACCGTGAAGACGCTCACGAAGCGCCTCGAGGCTGCAGCGGCGGACGGGGACGCGGAGCGCGTCGCCGAGGAGCACCGCGAGCTCGTGCGGACGATCGATCGCGCGACGTCGCGTGGCGCCCTTCACCGCAACACCGCCGCGCGCAAGAAGTCGCAGGCGGCGAAGATCGCCGCGGGCATCGGCGCGTAGCGTCCCTACGCCGCCCGACCGCCGGGTCTTCGGGCCAGGTCGACGAGCGCGCGCTGGAGCTCGAGGTCGGGTGCGAGGCGGCTCTGGCCCTTCAGCGACCCGTCGAGCTGCGCCAGGCGAACGGCTGCGTCCCGGAGCTCCTCCGTCGAGAACCCCTCGGCCTCGCCGTAGAGCTTCTGGGTGCGGAAGGGGTGCATCTTCAGCTTCTCGGCCGCCTCCTTCGGCGGCACCCCGGCGGCCGCCAGGCGCTTGATCGAGCGCAGCCTGCCGAGGTGACCCCCGAGCGCCCCCGCCAGTCGGGCCACGACGTCGCGCCGCTGCCTCGCCTCCCGCTCGAACAGGGTCTCGCTGACGGTGAGCGCACGCGCGGCGTCCCGCGCAGCCCAGGCCGCGGTGAGCTCGTAGATGGGGAGGTCCGCCATCGGCGCGGCCAGCTGCTCGACCTCACGCTCTCCCACCGGCTCGCCCTGCGCCCAGGTCGCGATCTTGTCGATCTCGGCCGCGAGCGCGTGCAGGTCGTCGCCGACGATCTGCACGAGAGCGGCCGCGGCCTCCGGCTCGGCGCGGACGTCGCGACTCCGGAACTGGTCGAGCACCCACCCGTGCACCGCCTTCTTCTCGACGTTGAACTCGAGGACCTGGCCGGCCTTCGCGCACGCCTTCGAGAGCGCCGTCGTCTTCTTGACGTCCTCCCCGACGAGCGCGAGCACGGTCGCGGGAGCCGGGCTCTTCAGGTACGCCACGATCGCGTCGACGTCGGCGGCCTTCCAGCCTCCCTTCGGCCTCCCGTCCCCGTCGCGGCGGCCGTCGACGTGCTCGGCGACGACGAGCCGCGCGTCGCCGAACAGGCTCCCGGCGTTGCAGAGCGACGCGACGGCCTCGCCCGGCGTGTCGAGTGCGCTCACGAACTCGATTGCCTCCGCCTCGAAGTGGCGGCGGAGACGTCCGAGCGCCGTCTCGATCTTCGGGCGATCGCTCCCGGTGAGCAGGTACACGGGCTTGTCGGGGGCGTCCGCCACGCCCGTAACCTACCCCGCTGCCGTGACGCGGAGCCTCCGGCCGTCCGACTCGACCACCACCCTGCCGTCGACGTCGGTCCTGAAGAGCGACAGCCCCGGCGACGCGGCCAGCGCGGCGAGGGTCTCGGGGCGCGGGTGCCCGTAGTCGTTCCCCCGCCCGCACGAGATCACGGCGACGCGAGGGCGGAGCGAGCGGAGCTCTTCGTCGAGCCCCGGATCCTCCGAGCCGTGGTGAGCCACCTTGAGGATCTCGACCTCCCCGATCGCGAGCCGCTCCGTCACGTCCGACTCCGCGTCGGCGGGAAGGAGGACGTCCGTCTCGCCGAACGAGGCGAGCAGGACGACGGCCCCGAGGTTCGGGTCCTCCGACGGCGTCCCCGGGTCGTCCGGCCAGAGCACGCGTAGGACGAGGCCTCCGACGCGGAACTCGTCTCCCGAGCGCACGACCCGCACGGGGACGTGGCGCTCCCTGGCGGCGGCGATCGCCTCCTCCCGCTCGGGCCCGGTCACCGCGAGACCGGGATCGAGGACGACGCCGACCCGGAGCCGCCGGAGGACGTCCGCAGCGCCCCCGACGTGGTCGCGCTGCGGGTGCGTCAGGACGAGGGCGGAGAGCGAGCGCACCCCCATCCTCTCGAGCTGACCGGCGACCCCGGCCTCCGGCGGCCCCTGGTCGACCAACACCCGCGCGCTCTTCGTCTCCAGCAGCGCGGCGTCCCCCTGGCCGACGTCGAGGAACGTCACGCGGAGCCCGCCGGGCTCCGTCCAGGCGGCCGCCGGGCGCAGCCCATACCAGGCGACGACACAGGCCGCGGCGGCTCCCCCGGCGAGCAGCGCCGCCGCGGGACCCCACGCCGAGATCCGGCGCCGCGGCAGGCGGGTCGCGAGCGCGCCCGCCAGGAGACCGACGGCGACGACCGCCGCGCCGCGCGGACCGACCTGGGCCGAGGGCAGGCGTGCGATCAGCCGCGCCACGAGGTCGAGCCAGGCGGCAGCCCACCCGGCGAGCCACGCCAGCGCCGCCGCGGCTCCGGGGGACACGGGGCTCGTCGCCCCGGCGAGCAGCCCCAGGCCGAGGATCGCGGGGACGGCCGGGAACGCGAGGACGTTCGCGGGAACCGTGTAGAGCGGCGCCCGGTCGAACTGGTACAGGACGATGGGTGCCGTCGCGACCCCGCAGGCGAAGGCGACGGCCAGCGTGTCGCCGAGCGCCACCGGGATCGGATACCCGTCCACGACGCGCCGTAGCCACGGAACGGCGACGAAGATCGCGAGCACCGCGGCGAACGAGAGCTGGAACCCCGGCTCGAGGAGCGTCGTCGGCGCCCAGCCCAGGAGGACGAGCGCCCCGAGGACGAGGAAGTGCCACCGGTCGCTCGGGCGCGCGGCCAGCCAGGCGAGGGAGACGAGCCCCCCGGCGATGCCCGCCCGCACCACCGAGGGCTGCCACCCGACGGCGAGGACGTAGCCCCCGATGGCGGCGAGCGTCGCGAGCTCCGTGAGCACCCTCGACAGCCTCAGCAGCCAGCCGAGCGCGTGGACGCCGCCCACGATGAAGGCGACGTTCTGCCCGGACACGGCGAGGAGATGCGTCAGGCCCGAGGCCCTGAAGTCGTCCCGGGTCGCGGTCGGCAGTCCCTCGTCCTCGCCGAGCACGACCCCGAGCACGATCCCCCGCTGCACGCCGTCCGTCCCGCTCGCGACAGCGCGGGCGACTCGCTCGCGAACCTCGTCTCCGAGCCCGGGGATCCCCCCGCGCCGCCCGACCTGCCGCCACGACGCCGCCTTCAGGACGACGTGGATGCCCTGGCGCGCGAGCCAGCGTCTCTCGTCGAACCCGTCGTCGCCCGAGGGCTCCCTGGGCTCGGCGACGCTCACGCTCGCCGAGACGACGGCGCCGCGCGGGGGCGCCCGGCCCGCCGGCAGCGAGAGCAGGACCCGCTCGCTCAGGGGACGGCCGTCGAACGTGCGGGTGACGGCCACCACCCTGGTCGCAAACGAGGACGTGCGCGCCGCCTGTGTCGTGACGAGCTCCACCGAGCCGACGTCCCCGATGCGCGCCTCGAGCAGGCTCTCCCCCAGCGCGTCGACGCGCAGTGAGCCCCAGGTCAGCCCGAGGAGCGCGAGAGCCAGCCCGAGGGCCGCGACCCTCCACCCGCCACGCAGGAGCCCAACGGCGACGAGAGCGGCGGCCGCGAGGGCCGCTCCCGACACGAGATCGAGCGAGACGACGTTCGCGAGAGCGAGCCCGGAGCAGGCTGCGCCGGCGAGAGCGGTCGGCCAGTGGAGCTCGAGCGCCTTCCTCACGGGGTCACGTCCTCACGGGGTCACGAGGTCGCGCAGCTGCTCGACCCGCGTCGGCCCGATCCCGGGGACGGCATCGAGGTCGTCGACCGAGCGGAACGGCCCGTGCTCGGCCCGGAAGTCGACGATCCGCTGCGCGGTGACCGGTCCGACACCGGGAAGCTCCTCGAGCTCCTCGGCCGTCGCCGACGAGAGGCTCGGCTTCGGCGCGAGGGCTCCCCCGCCCCCCGGCGCCCCGGCGGTGCCGCCGAGCCCACCCTGGCCCGTTCCTCCTCCGGCCACACGCGCCGGGACGAGCACCTGCACCCCGTCCACGAGCGGCGCGGCGAGGTTGAGCGCCGCCAGCTGCGCCCTCCTCGTCGCGCCGCCGGCGCGTGCGACCGCATCCGCGACGCGGGCGCCGTCCCGGAGGCGGTACAGGCCGGGGCGCCGAACTGCGCCCACGACGTGGACGACGAGGAGGGGCTGCTTCCTCGCCCGCGGAGCGGCCTCGAGCGGAGCGACGACCTCGGGCGCGCTCGCCGTGCCGGTGCGAGCGAGGCGCTGGCCCGCGAGCGCGAGCACGACGAGGAGGATGCTCCCCGCGACGAGAGCGGTCGAACGGGAGAGGTCGAAGGGCACGGGCCCAGCGTTGCCGCGATCGGATCACGGGTGGGTCACGCCTTCGTGGAAGAGGTGTGCAGGGCAGGCAGGGCGCGCCGCGGGCGACGCGCGCTCGGGCCGAGGGGGGCCTCGCCGGCGGGAGCCCGCACGCCCGCGAGTGGCGCCGGGTGTCAGACGACGAAGTTGACGAGCTTGCCCGGCACGACGATCGTGCGCCGCGCCTCTCCGCCGTCCAGGAACGCCTGCACGCGCTCCGAGGATCGCGCCAGCGCGACGAGCTCGTCCTCGCCGAGATCCGGCGATACGTGCAGCCGGTCGCGGATCTTCCCGTTCACCTGCACGACGACCTCGACGGTCTCCACCTCGAGCAGCGCGGGGTCGGCGACCGGCCAGGGCTCCTCCCAGAGCCGCGAGTGCCCGAGGCGCTCCCACAGCTCTTCCGCGATGTGCGACCCGTAGGGCTGGATCAGCGACACGGCGGTCTCGGCCGCGAACCGGGCCGCCGGATCGTCCGGTGACCGCTGGATCTCGTTGACGAGCTCCATCACCGCGGCGATCGGTGTGTTGAGGGCGAACCGGCGCCCGATGTCGTCGGTCACCTTCGCGACCGTGCGGTGCGCCGCCCGGGCCAGGGGCGTGTCCGGAACGGGCGCGCCGGCGGGCTTCTCGGCCTGCTCCAGGACGATGCGCCAGAGCCGGTGCAGGAAGCGCACGATGCCCTCGACGCCCGCGTCCTGCCACTCCGCGTCCTGGTCGACGGGCCCGATGAAGAGCAGGTAGAGGCGGGCGGCGTCGGCGCCGTGGCGCTCGACGTACTCGTCCGGGGAGATCGTGTTCCCCTTGGACTTCGACATCTTGGCCCCGTCCCGGTAGAGCATCCCCTGCGTGAAGAGGCGCGCGAAGGGCTCCCGGAACCCGACGAGCCCGAGGTCGTTCAGCACCTTGACGAAGAAGCGCGCGTACATGAGGTGCAAGATCGCGTGCTCGATCCCGCCGATGTACTGGTTGACCGGGAGCCAGTAGTCGGCGACCTCGCGCGAGAAGGGCTCGCTGTCGTTCTGTGCGTCCGCGTAGCGGATGAAGTACCAGGACGAGTCGACGAAGGTGTCCATCGTGTCCGTCTCGCGCCGGGCGTCCCGCCCGCAGCTCGGGCAGGTCGTCCGCACCCAGTCCTCCGCGGCCGCGAGCGGCGAGCGGCCCTTCGGGAGGTACTCCTCGACCTCGGGCAGGAGCACCGGGAGCTCGTCGTCGGGCACCGGCACGACGCCGCACACATCGCAGTGGACGATCGGGATCGGGCACCCCCAGTAGCGCTGGCGCGAGAGCAGCCAGTCGCGGAGCCGGTACCGGATCGCCGGGCGCGCGAGGCCTTCGCCCGCCAGCCGCTCGACGATCGCGGCCTTCCCCTCCGGCGCCGGCAGGCCCGTGAAGTCGCCGGAGTTGACGAGCACCTCGCTCTCGGAGTGCGCGACGTACGCGCCCTCGACGGCCGAGCCGTCAGCCGGTGCGACCACCTGCCTGATCTCGAGCCCGTAGCGCTCGGCGAAGGCGTAGTCGCGCTCGTCGTGCGCGGGTACGGCCATGATCGCGCCGGTGCCGTAGCCCATGAGGACGTAGTCGGCGACCCAGATCGGGATGCGCTCGCCGTTCACCGGGTTGGTCGCGTACCGGCCCGTGAAGACGCCGTCCTTCTCCTTCTGCTCCCGCTCGACGGTCGAGCGGGCGGCCGCGTGGCGGACGTAGTCGGACACCTCGGCCTCGTGCTCGGTCCCGGCGACGAGGCGCGCGATGAGCGGGTGCTCGGGCGCGAGCACGAAGAACGTCGCACCGTAGAGCGTGTCCGGGCGCGTCGTGAAGACCTCGACCTCCTCATCGAGGTCGTCGATGCGGAAGAGGACGTCGGCGCCTTCCGAGCGGCCGATCCAGTTCCGCTGCATCGTGAGGACGCGCTCGGGCCACTCCTCGAGCAGCGCCATCTCGTCGAGGAGCGCGTCCGCGTAGTCCGTGATCCTGAAGAACCACTGCTCGAGGGTCCGCGCCTCCACCTCGGCGCCGCAGCGCTCGCAGTGGCCGTCGATCACCTGCTCGTTCGCGAGCACGGTCTGGTCGTTCGGGCACCACTTGACGTGCGCCTCCTGGCGGTAGGCGAGGCCCTTCTCGAAGAACCGGAGGAAGAGCCACTGCGTCCAGCGGTAGTACGCGGGCTCGTGCGTCGCGAGCACGCGGCTCCAGTCGATCGCCCAGCCCATGCGCTCCATCTGCGCGCGGATCGAGGCGATGTTCCGCGCCGTGGAGATCCGCGGGTGGACGCCCTCCTTGATGGCCGCGTTCTCGGCCGGGAGGCCGAACGAGTCGAAGCCCTGCGGGTGGAGCACGTGGATGCCGTTCCGCGACCGGAAGCGCGTGACGACATCGCCGATCGTGTACACGAGCATGTGGCCCATGTGGAGCGTCCCGGACGGGTACGGGAGCATCTCGAGGACGTAGCTCTTCGGGCCGCTCTCGCGATTCG
>JBFFGH010000094.1:0-8995 GCA_041557575.1 Gaiellaceae bacterium | reverse complement strand
GCCCCCCCGGAGAGATGGCGAGGGCCGGACTTGAACCGGCGACACCACGGTTTTCAGCCGTGTGCTCTACCAGCTGAGCTACCTCGCCAGGGCGCCTCAGTGTACCGGGGAGGCATCCGTCCCTCGCCCCGGAGCCCAGGTGCTCGCAACGCCGTGAGAGTGCCGCCCGAGCCGCAGTGCCGGCCGCGCGGCGTCTGCCGGTAGGTTCCGCACCGTGAGCGAGGAGAAGCCCCGCGAGATCTCGATCATCGGCGCCGCCCTCGACCTCGGGCAGGGTCGGCGCGGTGTGGACATGGGCCCGTCCGCCCTGCGGTACGCAGGCCTCGAGGAGAGGCTGGCGAGCCTGGGCTACCGCGTTCACGACGAGGGGAACGTGGAGACGGCCGTCCGCGAGGCGACGGAGCTCCGAGACGAGCACGTGCGCTTTCTCCCGGAGATCCGCGACACGTGCGAGCGGATCGCCGCGCGTGTCGCAGCGGCGACGAAGCGCGGAGCTCTTCCGCTCGTTCTCGGCGGAGACCACTCCGTCGCGCTCGGGACGCTGGGCGGGCTGGCGTCCGTGCACGGGGCAGGCGGCGTTCTGTGGATCGACGCCCATGCCGACGTCAACACCCCGGAGTCCAGCCCGACCGGAAACGTCCACGGGATGCCGCTCGCGGCGGCGCTCGGGCTTGCAGGCCCGGGCTTCGAGAGCGATGCGTGGCCGCTGCCGGCGGTGGATCCCAAGAAGGTCGCGCTCGTCGGCGTCCGCGAGCTCGATCCCGGAGAGGGTGCTCTCCTCCGCGACGCCGGAGTACGTGTCTTCACGATGAGCGAGATCGACCGGATCGGTCTGGAGCGGGCCGTCCGTGAGTCACTCGACCGCATCGCAGGTGCGAGCTTCGTCCACGTCTCACTCGACCTGGACGTCCTCGATCCCGACGTCGCTCCCGGTGTCGGAACGCCTGTGCGAGGCGGCCTGACCTATCGAGAGGCCCATCTCGCAATGGAGCTCGTCGCGGAGTCCGCCCTCGTCGGGTCGCTCGAGGTCGTCGAGGTCAATCCCATTCTCGACAGCGAGAACACGACCGCTCAGACCGCCGTCGAGCTCGTGGCAAGTGCGCTCGGGAAGAGGATTCTCTAGCGCAGCCCTGGATCTCCCCGTGAAAGACTGTTCGAATGGGTCGCTGGTCTGAACTCGAGGTTGACGGGAGGCTGCCGCGGGCGTTCCGGGTCGTCGTCGGGCTCAAGGGAGTGCTCGTGCTCCTGCTCATGCTCCCGCTCTTCCTTCCCGACCTCGAGCAGTACGACGGGAAGGGGATGAGCTGGCGACTGCTCGTCTATCCCCTCGCCGGAGTCATCATCCCCCTGCTCTGGAAGCTCACGGGCTCCCGTTCGCCGTACCCGTACCTGGCCGACGGCCTCGTCGTCCTTCCGGCGATCTCGGACGTCATCTGGAACACGCTCGACGCATACGACCGGGTGGACCGCTGGGACGACGCCAACCATCTCGTCAACGCGATGATCTTCTCGGCCGTGATCGGGTTGTGGGCGGCGCGGTACCCGCTCGGATCGACGGTTCGCTACCTGCTGGCTCTCGGGATCGGCATGACGCTCCAGGTGCTGTGGGAGATCGGCGAGTACATGGTGTTCGTCGCCAACGCCAAGGACGATCCGGGCGTGTACCAGGACACGATCGGCGATCTCGCCCTCGACCTCGTGGGCTCGCTCGCCGGAGCCGCGTTCGCCGTGTGGGCCGCGACGTCGGAGGACCGTGCGATGGAGCTCGAGCCGGCGCCGAGCTTGTTCGACCGGTAGCTGCCGTCCGCTACGACCCCGATCCCGCGAAGCCGGGGATGATGTCTCGGCCGTACGCGGCGAGATCCTCTTCCTGGCCGTGGGTCATGAGGTAGATGTTGAACTGATCCACGCCGATCGACTCGAGCTCGCGGAGCTTCGCCGTCGCCTGCTCGGCGTTGCCGAGCACGCAGAACCGGTCGCAGATCTCGTCGGTCACGAACGCGCCGTGCTTGGCTCCGACCCGCGAGTGCTCGTCGTAGTCGTAGAACTTCCGGGCCTGCACGTAGTCGGTGAGCGCCTGCGGGATGACGGAGCCGTCGGTGCCGTAGCGCTCGATGAGGTCCATGACGTGGTTCGAGACCATTGCCGGGAACCAGCGCACCTGCTCGCGCGCGTCGGCGAGGTCGTCCGTGACGTGGCTCGGTGCGGAGACGATGCACTTGAGCTCGGAGGGGTCGCGTCCGGCTTCCTCGGCCGCCTTTCGGGCCGTGTCCATGATCCACCCGATGATGGCCGGATCGGCGAGCTGGATGATCACGCCGTCGCCCACGCGACCGGCGACCGCGAGCGCCTTCGGGCCGTAGCCGGCGACGTACATCGGGATCTGCGGAAGCTCCGGCCGCACCCACTTGAGCTGGAGCTCCTTGTCGTTCCAGTCGACCTCGCGCCCGTTCATGAAGTCCCTGATCATCCGGCAGCGCCGCTCGAACTCCGCGACCTTGACCGGCTGCTGCCCGATGTACCGGCGCGCGGAGTCGCCGCGGCCGATCCCCATCACCATGCGCCCTTCGGAGATGTCGTGCAGCGTCGCGTAGCCGCTCGCCAGGACGGTCGGCTCACGCGTTCCGGGGTTCGTGACGCAGTGGCCGAGCTTCATGGTGGTCGTCGCTTGCGCGGCAAGCGTGAGCAGTGGGAACGACTCCTGCCAGAGGACGTGCGAGTCGTATGTCCAGCCGTACTCGAAGCCGTTCGACTCCGCGAGCTGCAGCAACTCGACGAAGCGGTCGTGCGGGGGGTCCGGCAGGACGGTGACGCCGAAGCTCAGAGCCATGAGATCTCCCTTCCGTCGCTCGCAGGACGATTATCTACACCGGCGCGCGTCGGAGGGCAACGAGCGAGAGCGCCCCGAGCGCTGCGATCACGGCGAACGCGAAGGCCCCGTCGCCCGGGAGCGCGAACGCGAGGCCTGCGAGCGGCGTGCCGACGAGGATCGTGAGCACCGCGCACGCGTTGACGAGGGCGACCGCGGCCCCCGGTGCATCGGGTCGCAATCTCTGTGCCGCGGCGAAGAGCACGGCGAACGGGAACCCTGCTGCGAGCCCGAGCAGCAGGGCGCCGCCCACGGCGAGTGCGTACGAGTCGTCGACCGCGAGGACTGCGGCGCCCGCCGACACGCCGGCCAGAGACAGCGCGACGAGCCGTCCGCGGGGCACCCGTGCGGCGACGAGCCCGCCGGCCGGGCGCGTGAGGACTCCCGCGAACAGGATGAGCCCGCCGGCGATGCCCGCGCCGAGGGCCCCGACGTCCCGGCGCTCGAGGAGCGGAACCGCCCAGTTCCCTGCGATCACCGCGAGGCCGAACGTCGCAGCCTGGAGGACGCCGATCGGGAGGAGCCGTCGGTCACGGAGCACCCACTGCCCCGCGTGCCCGACCTTGGGGAGCCCCCTGGCCAGGAGTGTGGGCAGCGCCGAGGCGAGCGCGAGGAGAGCTGCGCTCCAGTAGGCCGCGCGCCAGCTCGTCGCCTCCGTGAGCGAGGGGACGACCATCAGCGCGAGCCCCCCGCCCGTCATCGTCGCGCCGCCGTAGAGCCCCTGGAGCCCGACGCCCCCGCCGCCTGCGCGCACGAGGTCGAGCCCCGCGACGAAGCCGGCACCCGATCCGATCCCGACGGCGAGGCGACCGAGGATCGCGAGGGGGTAGCTGTCGTCCAGGAGCAGCAGCCCGTTTCCTGCGAGCGCCGCGAGGATGGCCGCCAGGGCCACGACCCGAGCGCCGTAGGCATCAGCCGCCCGGCCGGCGGGCAGCTGTGCGAGCAGGTGAGTCACGAAGAGCGCCGTCGTGAGCAGCCCCACTGCCGCGAGGGAGACGCCGTACGTCGAGGCGAGAGGGTCGGCGACGGCGCCGACGTTCGAGACGTTCCAGGTCAGACAGCCGCCGACGGAGAGCCCGGCGACGACACTCGTGATTCGGATCTCGTCTGCGCGGCGACTCGCCGGCTCACTCAACGGCCGCCGCCCCCGGCGACCCAGTCGATCGTCTTCGACGCGAGCCGGTCGAGCGCGGCGACGGACATCTCGAGATGCTCTTCGCGGGTGTCCTCGAGCTTGGTGTGGGAGAGGCCGCGGAGGCTCTGGACGAACATCATCACCGTCGGCACCCCGGCTCTCGCGACCTCGGCGGCGTCGTGCAGCGGGCCCGACGGGAGGCGGTGACAGGCGCCGGCGACCTCGAGGATCGACTCCTCGCAGAAGTCCTTCAGCGTCTCGTCGAAGAGGATCGGGTCGATCGACCAGACCCGCTCCCAGTCGACGTCGATCGACTCCTCGGCCGCGTAGCGCTCGCTCGCCCCCCGAGCCTGGGCGAGCATGTCGGCGAGCTTGGAGGCGTCGAGGTGACGCTGGTCGAGGAGCTGCTCCGCTGTCTCGACCACGGAGGTGACGATGCCGGGCCGGCAGACGACGTCACCGGATGTGCACACGGCGCCGTCGCCCACGCGCCGGGCGATGTCGCGAATCTCGAGGGCGAGCTTGGCCGCGCCGGCGAGTGCGTCACGGCGCTGGTCCATGGGCGTCGAGCCGGCGTGGGCCGCCTGCCCGCGCCACGTGATCCGGTGCCGCTCGACCCCGAAGGTGCCGAGGACGACTCCGAGCGGCAGGTCCATCGACTCGAGCACCGGGCCCTGTTCGATGTGGAGCTCGAGGTACGCGGCGGCGGAGTCGAGCTCGGAGCGGGCATCGAGCGCTCGGTCGAGGTCGACGCCGTGCTGTGCGAGGGCGTCCGGGAGGGCGATGCCGTCGCGATCCGTGAGCTGCCGCAGCTCGTCCTGGTCGGCCATCGACCCTGCCGCTGCGCTCGATCCGAAGAGGCTCCTCCCGAACCGGGCGCCCTCCTCGTCCGCCCAGGAGACGAGCCTGACCGTGACGGGCCGCTGCCCGTTCGCCGCGATCCTGCGGAGCACCTCGACGCCGGCGAACATGTTGAGGCTGCCGTCGAGCCAGCCGCCGTTCGGGACCGAGTCCATGTGGCCGCCGATGAGGACGGCGCGCGGCGAGTCGCCCTCCAGCGTGAACCACTGGTTCCCGGCCGCGTCGATCGTCTCCTCGGCGCCCGTCACGGCGACGAGGCCGCGGAGCATCTCTCTCGCGCGCTCCCACGTCTCGGTCCAGGCGACCCGCTGGGCGCCGTTCTCGTTCCCGGTGAGCTCGCGGAGCTCCTTCAGCTCGACGACGGTCCGCTTCGGGTCAAGCGCCACCAGAGGACTCTAACTCCTCGTCGCGAGTGTGGTATGCACTCCCCGTGCAGCCGGGAGGTCAAGCCACGCGTGCGCGCCGGGCGTCGTCGTGGCTCGTGATGGCGACGGGCCGCGTGGTCGTCCTCGCGCTCGTACTCCTCGTGCTCGGCGCGCTCTGGGAGGGGTACCGCTGGCTGTGGATGCGAGAGGGCTGGACGGTGCCGTTCGTCGTGGCCGACCGTACGATGCCCCACCTGCACGAGATCGTTCGGCAGCTCTTCCGCGAGTGGCCCGAAGGCGGCCCGGTGCTCGGCTCCACGCTCGTCGACGCGGCGCTCTTCACCGCCAAGGAGGCCGCAGTGGGCTTTGCGATCGGCGCCGTCGTCGGCTTCACGCTCGGCGCGGTCATCGCTCACTTCAGGGTCCTGCAGCGCGGCATCATGCCGTACGTCGTCGCATCGCAGACGATCCCGATCCTCGCCGTCGCGCCCATGGTCGTCGTGGGGCTCGGAAGCGGGATCTCGGTGCTCGGCCACACCTGGGTTCCCGCCGACTGGCTGCGGGTCTCGATCATCGCCGCCTACCTCACCTTCTTCCCCGTGACGATCAACACCGTGCGCGGGCTCCAGTCCGCAGACCCTCTGGCGCTGCAGCTCATGCACTCCTACGCGGCGACGCGCTGGACCGTGCTCTGGAAGCTCCGGCTGCCCTCGTCGCTCCCGTACCTGTTCTCGGCGTTCAGGATCGCCGCGACGGCGAGTGTCGTCGGCGCGATCGTCGGGGAGCTCCCGTCCTCGATCCAGAAGGGTCTCGGCGGCGCCATCCTCAACTTCAACCAGTACTACTCCGCCGAGCCGAAGAACCTGTGGGCGACGAACCTCGTCGCCGCGGCGCTCGGCATCTCCTTCTTCCTCGTCGTCGTGCTCGCCGAGAAGCTCGTCGTGCACCGTGCCCCGGAGCGCCTCGTATGAGCGCGAGCGAGGCCGTCGTCTCCCTCACCGGCGTCTCGAAGGCGTTCGGCAAGGGCGGCGTCGTCGCCCTCCGGGACATCGACCTCGAGATCTCACGCGGCGAGTTCGTCTCGCTCATCGGGCCCTCCGGCTGCGGGAAGTCGACGCTCCTCCGCGTCGTCGGCGACATCACCGAGCCGACGAGCGGCGACGTCGCCGTGAACGGGAAGCCCGCGCGAAAGGCGCGGGAGGATCGCGACTACGGGATCGTCTTCCAGGCCCCCGTCCTCTTCGACTGGCGAACCGTGGCGAAGAACATCGCCCTCCCGCTCGAGATGCAGGGCTGGAACCGGTCACGGCGGAACACGCGCGTCACCGAGATGCTGGAGCTCGTCGAGCTGACCGGCTTCGAGAAGCACTACCCGTGGCAGCTCTCCGGCGGCATGCAGCAGCGCGTCTCGATCGCACGCGCGCTCGCCTTCGCTCCGCCGCTCCTGCTCATGGACGAGCCGTTCGGCGCGCTCGACGAGATGACGCGGGAGCGCCTCAACCTCGAGCTCCTCCGGATCTGGTCCGAGACCGGCTCGACCATCATCTTCGTCACGCACTCGATCTCCGAGGCCGTATTCCTCTCCACCCGCGTCGCGGTGATGTCGCCGCGGCCCGGCCGCATCGCCGCGATGGTCGAGATCGACCTTCCCCAGCCCCGAACCGCCGAGACGCGGGAGCTGCCTCGCTTCTTCGAGCTCGTGACCGACGTGCGCGAGGCGCTGCACGCGACCGGCGCCGACGAGGTCGAGGATCAGCTCGCCGCGGAGGGGCCGGAATGACCATCGTCACGCTCGCCCAGCCGCGGCCTCCGGCCTGGAGGCGCCTCCTCGGCTGGTTCGTCGAGTGGCTGCCGGCCTTCGTCGTGTTCGCGATCGGGCTCGCCACGTGGCAGTGGCTCCTCCCGGACGTGTTCGGCATCCAGCGCTTCCTGCTCCCGCGCTTCTCCTCCGTCGCCGAGACGTTCTGGACGGAGCGAGACGCGCTCTGGAGCGCCGGGTGGTTCACCTTCAAGGAGGCCCTCGGCGGCTGGGCGATCGGCTGCACGCTCGCGTTCGTGACCGCACTCGTCCTCGCCCGCTGGCGACCGCTCGGACGGGCCCTCATGCCCTACGCGATCGCCGCGAACGCGATCCCGATCATCGCCTTCGCCCCGATCACGAATGCGTGGTTCGGGACGTTCTCGCCGCGATCGAAGATGGCCGTCGCCGCGGTGCTCTGCTTCTTCCCCGTGCTCGTGAACGCGCTTCGCGGGCTGACGTCCGTGCGGCCGGAGTCCATCGAGCTCATGCGGTCGTATGCCGCCAGCGAGGCCTCGACGTTCAGGCGCGTGCGCATCCCCAACTCGCTGCCGTTCGTGTTCTCGGGGTTGAAGGTGGCGAGCGTACTCGCAATGATCGGGGCCATCGTGGGGGACTATTTCGGCGGGTCGATCGAGGCGCTCGGGATCCAGATCCGGTCGTCGGTCGGCCTGTCCCAGTTCGAGTACGCGTGGGCGGCGATCCTCGTCGCCAGCATCCTCGGGCTTCTCTTCTACGGAGCGATCTCTCTCGTCGAGCATTTCGCCTTGCGCTGGCATCCCTCGTCGAGGAGGGTCGAGTGACGTCGTCAACGGCAGGTGGCAACGGAAGGAGGGTCGAGTGAGCAAGCGCAGGTGGGTCGTGCTCGCGGTCGCGGTGGCCGCGGTCACGGGCCTCACGGCAACCGGTCTCGCAGCGGCGGGGTCGAGCCAGAGCAAGACGAAGGTCACCGTCCAGATGAAGTGGGTGACCCAGGCACAGTTCGCCGGCTACTACGCGGCGAAGGAAAAGGGCTACTACGACAAGGCGGGGCTCGACGTCACGATCAGGGCCGGCGGCCCGGACATCATCCCCGAGCAGGTCGTCCTCGGGAAGCAGGCGGAGTTCGGCGTCGACTGGCTGCCGAGCCTGCTCGCGACTCGTGACAAGGGCGGGAACATCGTCAACATCGCCCAGATCTACGCCCGGAGCGGCACGACCGAGGTCGCCTGGCGCGACTCGGGGATCAAGAACTTCTGCCAGTTCAAGGGCAAGAAGTTCGGCGTGTGGCTCGGCGGCAACGAGTTCGAGCAGTACTCCGCTCTCAGCAAGTGCGGGATCAACCCGAAGAAGAAGAGCGACGTCACGATCTTCGCGCAGTCGTTCTCGATGGACGAGTTCCTCGCGCGACAGATCGACGGCGCGTCGGCGATGACCTACAACGAGCTCGCGCAGGTGCTCGAGACGAAGAACCCGAAGACGGGCAAGCTCTACACGCTCAAGGACCTGAGGGTCTTCACGATGCAGGGCCAGGGCACCGGCATGCTCCAGGACGGTCTCTTCGTCAACGGCGACTGGATCAAGGACAAGGCCAACCAGGCGACGGCCGTGAAGTTCCTCGAGGCCACGTTCAGGGGCTGGATCTACTGCCGCGACAACTGGAGGGCGTGCGTCAACATCGTCCTCAAGAACGGGCCGACGCTCGGTCGTGGTCACCAGCGATGGCAGATGAACGAGGTCAACAAGCTCATCTGGCCGGCTCCGAAGAACGGCGTCGGCGTCATGGTCAAGAAGGACTACGCCCGTACGGCGTCGATCTCGAAGAAGTACGGCGTCATCACGAAGGCGCCGAAGGGCGCGTACACGGCGGTGTACGCGAAGCGCGCGGTCGCCTCGCTGAAGAAGCAGGGCGTGGACGTCCGTGGCCTGAAGTACAAGCCCGCGGTCGTGAAGCCGACCCCGGGAGGCAAGTAACCGAGAGGCGTGGG
>JBFFGH010000093.1:0-9069 GCA_041557575.1 Gaiellaceae bacterium | reverse complement strand
GGTCGTCCGGCCGGACGACCCCTCGGCCTACGGGGATTCCCTGACGCACGTCCGACGGGCCTAGAGCGACACTTGACGCGGAAGGGAGGTGACTCCGATGTCGGTTACACACGCACCTCCGACTCACATCCATCGGCTGCACGTCAATCCATGGCTGGTTGCCGTGATCGCGCTGGCTGCGGCGCTCGTCGCCCTCGGGGCATGGGTGATCGTCGACCAGACGAGGTCGTCGACGGCCGAGGGCGTCGCGTCGTCCGAGGTCGCGACCATGTTCGATGACCTGACCGTGGCCTTCAACAGCGGCGACCCGGTGGCGCTCTCGTCCTTCTACGGCCCGAACGCAGTGCTCGCAGAGCACTTTCTCGACCCTGCTATCTACCCAACAGTGACAAGGGGAAGCGAGCAGATCGGCGAGCGCATCGCGTTCTTCGTGAACACCGGCGGCATGCGCATCGAGTCGGCAGGCCCGGTCATCGTGCTGGGTGACACGGTTGCGCGCGCCGAGCGCTTCGCGGGCGAGACGGGCGGCTCCATGGTCGTCTACAAGCTCAACGCGAACGGCAAGATCGCGCGCCAATGGGTCCTGCCGGCCGAGTAGGCACGGGCACGGCCGGCTCGGTCGCGGACTGATCCGTCCGGGAGGCGCGCGATCGAGCCGGTCGTCAGCGGGGAAGCGACTCGCTCGAACTCTCGCCGGAGCGCTAGGCGCCGTCCGACCCGGCGAGCGCCTCGTCTCTGGCTACCCGTTCGTCTCCTGCCCGGGGCTCGCTCGGGCGCGCCTGCTTCTTCGGCTTGCGCACGTTGAGTACCGCGCGGAGCTCGTCCGGCGAGAGGCCCGCGGCCGCCGGGCCGTCGAGCGTCGTCATCGTGTACCGGCCGATCCGTTCGGCGACCGTCTCCATTCTCCCCGTCCTGCTCGAGGCCTACCCCCCGCAAGGGGTGACGTTCACCTCCTGAGACGAATGATCGCACGGTTTCGCACTCCCGTCTCCGCGTCCGCACCGGACTCGAGGAGCTCCCGCCTTCCCGTACCCGCCCCGTCGCCACCGGCTCGGTCGCTGCCTCCCACGGGGGGCCGGGCGAGCGCAATACCCCCCCTGTATGGTTGACCGACACCCCTCGGACATGACCATGCGTTCCTGGCGACTCCTCACCAACCACATGTACGTCCTGCTCTGCGTCGCCAGAGAGCCGAACATTCGCGTCCGCGACATCGCAGTCGCGGTCGGGATCACCGAGCGAGCGACCCAGGCGATCCTGCGCGACCTCCAGCAGGCAGGGGTGGTCGAGGCGCGGCGCATCGGGCGGCGCAACGAGTACAAGGTGCTCGAGCACGCGCGCTTCCCCCACCCGCTCCTCGCGCACTCCGAGATCGGCCCCGTGCTGCAGGTGCTGAACAGGCTCCTCGCCGCCTCCCCCGCCTCGCAGTCCTGATCGCGACGAGCCGCCGGCTCGGGGTTGCCGCCGGACGCTCTGACCCCTCTCGTGCTCTCGGCGCCGCAGGGATATGGTTGCCGGAACCCCCGCCAAGGAGACACTCATGACCCGACTTCCGAGTGGAAGGTACGTCGCGCCCTCAGCCGGCAAGCACGATCTGAGCGACGCGAGTACGTGGACCAACGTGCTCGCAGACGTGCCGATCTTCTCCGATCTCCCCAATCGGCACCTCAAGAAGGTCGCCAGCGCGGGCCGGATGATGCGCTTCCAGGAAGGCTCGACGATCATTCGCACCGGAACTCCCGGTGACGCGCTGTACGTCGTCGTCGACGGCGAGGCCCTGGTTCAACGTCGGGGGCTGCCCCCGGTCACGCTCGGAGCCGGAAGCTTCTTCGGGGAGATGGCGCTCTTCGACGACAGCCCTCGGAGCGCGACGGTCGTCGCGAAGGAATCCGCGATGTGCCTCGTCATCACCAGAGCTCGGCTCCACAAGCTGCTGAAGAGCGACCCTGCGATCTCACTGGGCCTCCTGAAGGAGCTCGCTCGACGGCTTCGCGTGGCGCAGTCGGTCGGGTAGCCCGACGCCGCGAGAGCTCAGCGGAGCCGGTACGAGAACGGCACCCTGGACGAGACCCCGTCCGCTCGCACCCTCATCGAGCCGACGATGCGCCGCGCCTTCTTGGAAACCCGGAACGTGCACGAGGCTCGACCCGATGCGTAGCGGCCGGTCGCGGCCACCCGCTTCCCGTTCACCTTCACGACACACGTCACCGACCCCGTGCGCGTCGCCGCCCCGGTGTCGGACCGGGTGACCTTCGTCGTGACGGTCAAGCGCGCTCCGCGAGCCGGCTTCGCCGGCGCCGACCGCACCTTGCCGGTCACGAGCCTCACCTGCGTCGCGTTCTCGAGCTGGTAGCTGAAGAAGCGCGCGCCGTCCGGGGTCACGTCGACCCCCGTGAAGGAGTCGTCTGCGGCCAGCCCGACGGCGACTGCGGCGAACCCGATGCGGGGGCCGACTCCGAGCTCGGTCCGGTGGACGCCGACCACCACGACGGGCCCCGCGACATCGACGCGAACCCGGGGTGCGTCGAGGTGCGGCACCCAGGACTGCGATCTCTCGTTCCACCTGTCGACGACGAAGTCCGTCCCCAGCGACGTGACGCTGAGGTCGGCGCCGGAGTCGCCCGTGGCAGCGTCGTTGTCCGCGTCGATCGAGAGCCCCACGACCGGCGCCCGCGGGAGGATGACCGAGTTGGGCATGGAGACCTCGAAGCTGACCCAGCCGTCCTCTGCGTCGGTGACGCGAACGGATGCGATGTCCGGCGCTGACTCGTGGTCACCGGTGCCGTCGGAGAACTGTGCCCGCCCGGATCCCCGGAACGCGAAGTTCCCGCTGTCGGGGGCGGCGTCTGACGCCACGAAGTCCCTCGTCGCGGCAGGCTGCGCGCGCGCGCTCACGACGTACATGCCGAACTCCCCGGGCATGTCGAGCGTCGACCTCGGCACCGAGAGGGTGAGCCGGCCGTCGGAGAAGCTCCCCGTGATCCCCGTCGGCGACTGATCGATGAGCCTCGTGCTGCTCCACAGCTGCAGCCCGATGTCACCCGTGGACTCGTAGAGGACGCGCGCCTCCCGACCCTCCGCGTTTCCCGTGCCGGGGTCGGCGTCGATGTCGAACCAGACGCCGAAGGAGCTGTTGCGAGGCAGCGTTCTGTAGTTCGCGACGTTCACGGTGACGGCGACCACTCCGCTCACCTCCTCCGACACACCCACCGACGCGATGTCCGGCGGGGTGTTCGCGTCGCCTTCCGCATCGGCGTACGAGCTCGCGGACGCAGCGACGCCCGTGAAGACGAGCATTACCGCGGCGACGGCGGCGACGATTGCGACCTTCACGACGCGATCCTCAGGCGAGCACCTCCCGGAGACGAGCCCCCACTGTGGCCGAGACCCGCGCGCCTGTCAAAGAGAGACTGCCCTGCTGGAGACTGCGAGAATCCGGTCCCGTGCCGGGCCTCGCCTCCTCGATCGCCCTCAACCTCCGCGTGACCAAGCGCCTCGCGCCACGTCGTGGAGCGTCCTTCCGCGAGCGCTTCGGGCCGCTCGACGAGCGGCTCGTGTTCGTGGTCGGCTCGCCTCGGTCGGGCACGACCTTCGCCGCAGGCGTCATCGGGTCGGCGCCCGGATTCGTCGACCTCGGCGAGGTCGCGCCCGTCAAGGCCGCCGTTCCCGGGCTCGCTCCACTCGCTCCCGAGGACGCCGCGCGGCGTCTCCGGAAGCTGCTCGCAGTGGCCCGACGCGCCGGTCTCGTCGGATCGGTGCGCGCAGTCGAGCAGACCCCCGAGGTCGCGCATCTTCTCCCCGCGGTGCCGCTCGCGTTCCCGGAGGCGCGGATCGTGCACATGGTGAGAGACGGTCGAGACGTCGTCTGCTCGCTCCTCGAGAAGCGCTGGCTGCGCGCGTCGCAGGCCGAGGCCGACGACGCAGGCCTCGCCTACGGCGCCCACGCCCGCTTCTGGGTCGAGCCCGGGCGACGCGACGAGTTCGAGCACGGGAGCGATGCGCGACGGGCTGCCTGGGTGTGGCGGGCCTACGTCGGCGCCGTGCGCTCGTCGGAAGTCCCCGTCCACGAGATCCGCTACGAGCGAATGGCCGAGAGCCCGGACGACGTCGCGCAGCAGCTCGCGGCCTACCTCGATGCACCTGCGGCGCCCCTTGCCTCCGGGTTCGCACGGGTGCACGCGGAGTCGGTCGGGCGCTGGAGCCGCGACCTGGACGAGGCCCAGCTCGCGGACGTCCTGGACGAGGCGGGAGAGCTCCTCCGCGAGCTCGGCTACGTCAGCTCGGCGAGCGCCTGACGCACCTTCGCGAGGTGCGCCTGCAGCTCCGTCGTGCGGGCGAGGTCGGCACCGGAGAGGTCGCGCTTCAGCTTCCGCTCGCGCAGCCGCAGGAGGAGCTCCGTCCCCGTTCGCTCGTCGATCGCCTCCTGCGCGGCCCGCGCGTCGAGCTCCGCCCGGAGTGCGGTCAGCTCCGGATCGTCCCGCCCGGAGACGAGCGCGTCGCGGAACCGGCGGTTCGGGTCGGAGTCGAAGTGGTCGGGCGAGAGCTCGGCGAGCCCGCGAACGAGTGACGAGTGCGCGACGCATGCCGCGAGCACGTCTCGCTCGAGCCGCTCGCCCGCGTCGAGGAGTCGGGTCGCCTCGCCGTCCCCACGGGTACGCCCTCCGCGCGCCGGAGCGAGCCCCGCCAGGGTCTCGCGTGGGAGGTCGAGGCGGTCGGCCAGGAGCCTGAGGGCCTCCTGCCGCTCGGGCGAGTCCTCCGCCTTCGCGAGCACCTCGCGCGCGCGGACGAACCCCTCCTGGCGATCGGCGGCGCGCTCGATCTCGAGCCGCACGCGGTACACGAGGTAGCTCTCGGCCCGCTCCAGGCGATCGGCGAAGCCCGCCGGCGAGTCGGCCGGGTCCTGGCCCGGCGGGAGCGTGACGACCCGCACGTCGAATCCCTGCGCCACGGCGAGCTCCATCCCGCGCAGCGTCGCGTCCTGCCCCGCCGCGTCCGCGTCGAAGCAGAGGAAGAGCTTCTTCGTGAGCCGCCCGAGCTCGCGCAGCTGGCGGTCGGTCAGCGCGGTGCCCATCGAGGCCACGACCGGCTCGAACCCGGCCTGCCGGAGGGCGATGACGTCCGTGTTCCCCTCGACGACGGCGGCGTGGTCGGCCTTCCCGATGGCGGTCTTCGCGAGGTGCAGGCCGTACAGGATCGAGCCCTTGTGGAAGAGGTCGCCCTCCGGCGAGTTCACGTACTTGCCCCGGAGCGGGTCGTCCTCGCGCAGCTTGCGCGCCTGGAAGCCCACGACCCGGCCGCGCGCGTCGGCGAGCGGGAACATCAGGCGCCAGGGGAAGTAGTCGCCGCCGCGGACGGTCACGAGGCCTGCGGCGCGCAGCTCGTCCTGCGTGAAGCCTCGCTCGCGCGCCTTCTCCGCGAGGCCCCGGCCCGGCGAGAGCCCGAGCCGGAACTCGCGCGCGATCTCCTCTCCCAGCCTGCGCCCGGCCAGGTACTCGCGCACGGGCGCTCCGCCGTCGCCTTCCCAGAGCAGCCGCTCGAAGAACGTCGTCGTCTGCTCGAGGAGCGCGTAGAGCCGCTCGCGCCGCTTGCGGTCGGCCTCGACCTTCGGGGACACCTCCTCGTACTCGAGCGGGACGCGGAACCGCTCCGCGAGCCACTCGATCGCGCCGACGAAGTCGAGGTTCTCGGTCTCCCGGACGAACGAGATCACGTCGCCGCCCTTCCCGCAGCCGAAGCAGTAGTAGAGCTTGTCCACCGGGTTGACGGAGAACGAGGGCGTCTTCTCCTCGTGGAACGGGCACCGGCCCATGTGGCGCGAGCCGGACGCCCGCCGCAGCTGCGTCCGCCCGGAGACGACCTCGACCATGTCCGCGGCAGCGACGACGTCGCGCACCGATGAGTCCCTGATCCTCGCCACCGGCTGAGACTAACCGTCGCTCACGTCGTACTCTCTGCGGATGCAGGTCTGCCCGAGCTGTGGCCAGGAGAACCCCGAGGGCTTCCGCCTGTGCGGGATGTGCGGCACGCCGCTCGCGCCGGAGCCGACCGCGGCCCGGGAGGAGCGAAAGGTCGTCACGGTGCTGTTCTGCGACCTCGTCGGGTTCACGGCGAGAGCGGAGCAGCTCGACCCCGAGGAGGTCCGCGCCGTCCTCCGCCCGTACCACGAGCACGTCCGCTCCGAGCTCGAGCGCCACGGCGGCACGGTCGAGAAGTTCATCGGGGACGCCGTGATGGCGCTCTTCGGCGCGCCGACCGCACACGAGGACGATCCCGAGCGCGCCGTCCGCGCGGCGCTCGCCATCCGCGACTTCGCCGTCGATGAGGGGCTCGAGCTCAGGGTCGGGGTCACGACCGGCGAAGCGCTCGTCGCGCTCGACGCGAGCCTCACCGAGGGCGAGGGCATGGCCTCGGGAGACGTGGTGAACACCGCCGCGCGGCTCCAGTCGGCGGCCCCGGTCAACGGCGTCCTCGTCGACGAGACGACCTACCGGGCGACCCGGCGGGCGATCGACTACGCCGACGCGGAGCCGGTCGAGGCGAAGGGGAAGGCCGAGCCGATCGCCGTCCGGGAGGCCGTCGCCGCCCACTCGCGCTTCGGCATCGACGTCACGCACTACGCGCGCACCGCGCTCGTCGGTCGCGAGCGCGAGCTCTCCGTCGTCCGAGACGCCTTCGAGCGGGCCCGTCACGAGCGGGCGCCGCAGCTCGTCACGCTCGTCGCCGTGCCGGGCATGGGGAAGAGCCGGCTCGTGTACGAGCTCTCCCGCATCGTGGACGAGGACGAGGAGCTCGTCACCTGGCGCCAGGGCCGCTGCCTCGCGTACGGCGACGGCGTCGCCTACTGGGCGCTCTCGGAGGTGGTGAAGGCCCAGGCGGGGATTCACGAGCGCGACACCGAGGCGGAGGCCGCCGAGAAGCTCCGCTCCGCGGTCGCGGACGCGCTCGAGGAGGAGAAGGAGGCGCGCTGGGTCGAGTCGCACCTCCGCCCGCTGGTCGGGCTGGAGACGGAGACGGGGCTCGGGGGCGACCGTCGCGGAGAGGCCTTCGCCGCCTGGCGGCGCTTCCTCGAGGCGCTCGCCGAGCAGCGGCCCCTCGTGCTCGTGCTCGAGGACCTGCACTGGGCCGACGACGGCCTTCTCGACTTCGTGGACGAGCTCGTCGACTGGCTGAGCGGCGTCCCGCTCCTCGTCGTCTGCAGCGCCCGGCCCGAGCTGCTCGAGCGGAGGCCGGCCTGGGGAGGCGGCAAGCTCAACGCCTCGACGATCGGGCTCTCGCCTCTCTCCTCGGAGGAGACGGCGCTCCTCCTCTCCCACGTCCTCGAGCGCTCCCTCCTCCCTGCCGAGATCCAGCAGGCGCTGCTCGAGCGCTCGGAGGGAAACCCGCTCTACGCCGAGCAGTTCGCCCAGCTCTACCTGGAGCGCGGCTCGGCGGACGATCTCCCCCTGCCCGAGACGCTGCAGGGCATCGTCGCCGCCCGCCTCGACGGTCTCACGGGAGAGGAGAAAGCCGTCCTGCAGGACGCGTCCGTCGTGGGGAAGGTCTTCTGGACGGGAGCGCTGCGCAGGGACGAGGGGGAGGCGCCGCCGCTCCTGCACTCCCTCGAGCGCAAGGGGTTCCTCGTCCGCCAGCGCCGATCGTCGGTCGAGAGCGAGGGCGAGTGGTCCTTCGCGCACATGCTCCTGTGCGACGTCGCCTACGCCCAGATCCCCAGAGCGGAGCGGGGCGAGAAGCACCGCGAGACTGCGGAGTGGATCGAGGGGCTCGGCCGGCCCGAGGACCACGCCGAGCTCCTCGCCCACCACTGGCGCTCGGCGCTCGAGCTCGCATCGACTGCGGGTCACGAGACCTCGGCCCTCGTCGATCCGGCACGGAGGGCCTTCCGCGAAGCGGGCGAGCGGGCCCACGCGGTCAACGCCTACCCCGCCGCGGCCGGCTACTTCGGCGACGCCCTCGCCCTCTGGCCCGAGGACGACGAGGAGCGCCCACTGCTCCTCTACCGCTACGCGGACGCGCTCTACATTGCAGATGACGAGCGGGCGCTGGCTGCTCTGGAGCAGGCACGAGATGCGCTCCTCGCGACCGGCGACCGCGACGCCGCCGCCGAGGCCGAGCTTTCGCTCTCGCGGATCTGGTGGCATCGCGGCATGCGGGACGAGTCGATCTCGCACGACGCGCGCGCCCAGGAGCTCGTCGGCAACGGACGCTCTCCCGCTACCGCGCGCGTGCTCGCCTACGTCGCCCGGTCGCGCTCGATCGCGGGCGAACGGGAGGAGGGGCTTCGCCTGGCGCAGGAGGCGCTGGCGATGGCCGAAGAGCTCGGACTCGACGAGCTCCGCGCCCATGCGCTCACGACCATCGGCATGGCGAAGATGTACCGCGGCGAGCCGGAGAGTGTCCACTACGCGGAGCAGGCACTTGACATCGCGATCGCCGCGAACTCGCCGCTGGCCGGTGCGATCGCCAACAACGTCGCTGTGCACGCCTTCGCGCAGCTCGACATGGGTCGGGCGGACGAGCTCTTCTCCGAGGGCCTCCGGATCGCCGAGCGCTTCGGCGACGCTTCGGGAGCCCGCTGGCTTCGCGCCCAGTGCGCAGCCTTCCACCACGTGTGCGGCCGCTGGGACGATGCGAGCACCGCGCTCGACGCGTTCGTCGCAGAGTGCGAGTCCGGATCTCCGCACTACCTCGAGGGCGGCGTGCGCGCTCATCGCTCCCACCTACGAGAGGCACGAGGCGACATCGAGGGAGCGCTCGAGGACGCCCGTCTGGCGGTGGCCCGCGCACGCGACGCGGGCGACCCCCAGGAGCTCCTGCCGCAGCTCGGGAACGCTGTCCTGGTGCTCGAGTCGCACGGGCCCCTCGGCGAGGCGCGCGCGCTCGCCCGCGAGGCCGTGGAGCTCGCGGGCATACACCCGGACGATGCAACGTGGGCACTGGCGCACGACTTCCTCTTCTCGCGCGTCTCGGCCGAGTTCGAGGCGCAGGTGAGACCGGCTGTCGAAGCCGGGCCGCTGTGGCCCTGGAAGGAGCTCGGCCTCGCCTGCCTCGACCGAGACTTCGTCCGGGCCG
>JBFFGH010000092.1:0-9190 GCA_041557575.1 Gaiellaceae bacterium | reverse complement strand
TGTCACACGGCGACGAGCGCCGCCGCTTCGTCCTCGGATGCCCTCTCGAGCCGGACGGATGTGTCGTAGAACACGGCGCTGCCACCGGTGAGGTCTGCGAGGCAGGTGTTCTTGAGGTACGGGTCGACCCGCATCGCGGCGTTGCCGTGGAAGCCGGTCGCCCTGCGCTTGTCGGCCTTCACTGTGTCGCCGTCGATGACGATGTCCGACGCTCCGTACGCCCAGTGGCCGTGCCCGAGCGAGAAGCCCACGACACCGGGCCTCATCCCCTCGACGACCTTGATCTTGCCGACCATCGGCCACGTCTTGTCCGCTCCGATCGGCCACTCGCCGTCGGGGTTGGTCTCCGAGACGAGCCGAACCCAGTCGCCGTCGCCGAGGCCCTGCTCTCGTGCGTCGACGGAGTTGATCAGCAGGTGGTTCTCGGGGAGCAGGTCTTGCAGCCAGTAGTTCCCGCCCGTTCGCGACTTCGTGTGCATGATCTCGCGGAAGGTCACGAGGCGGAGCGGGAAGTCGGCGTCCACGATGTCCTCGCCGGTCGACGAGCGTGGAGCCGGGATGTACACGGCGACTCCCGGGTAGTGCTCGCCCGTCATCGCATTGACGTACTTGGCCGTCTTCTCCTGGAAGACGTTGAGCTGCTTGGCGTACGGGTTCGCGAGCGCGTCACCGTCGTAGCCCTCCTCGTCGAAGCGGCCGCCCCGTGCGAGCACCGTGATCGTGCGCGCCCACCAGTCGTCGCCCACGATCTTCCTGTAGCGATCGGGATCGAAGACCGTCTTCGGGAGGTGCCGGCGGGACCCCGTGAAGAGAGCGATCTCCTCCTCCGGTGCCGCCGCGACCGGGTTCTCCTTGTCCCCGGCCGCCACGTTCGCGGCCATGAGGAGGTAGAGGTCCTCGGGCCGTGCCAGCGGGCGGCCGTCCTCGAGCCCGTCGGGGCCGAAGCCGGGCAGCTCGAGCTTCTCCGCGAGGCCGAAGAGCATCGCCTCGAACGAGAGCGGCTGCTCCTCGCCGAAGACCGTCACGTTCTCCGTGAGCGGCGCGATGACCGGCTGCCGGATCGGCTGCACCTTCTCGACGATGTTCGGATGCGATCCCGCGAACTCCCATCGCTCGAGGTACGTGAGGTCCGGGAAGACGTAGTCCGCGTACATCGACGTCTCGCCGACGACGATGTCGCTCGTCACGAAGAGCGGGAGCTTCTTCGGGTCGGAGAGGATCTCGATGTTGGTGTGCCCTGCCGGAAGCGCGTACACCGGCGATCCCATGTACATGAAGAGGGCCTTCACCGGGTACGGGTAGGCGTCGCCGATCGACGGGATGACCTCCTGGTACACGTCGCTCGAGATCGGGTACCAGGGCCGCTTCGCGGGGAAGTCGTCGAAGATCGTCGTCTTCTCGTAGGCGGCGTCGTGGCGAATGCTCGAGATGCCGAACGGGCTCATCTTCGACGGGTGCATGCCCGAGATGAAGAAGGGCATGCCGTCGATCGGCTCCCCGTCCTTGTCCGCGGTGATGCTGTAGGTGGTCGCCTTCGCCAGCCCGCCCTTCCAGTCGTAGTTCCCGATCAGGGCGTTCAGCGTGTTCCAGGCGACGACGTTCGAGTAGCCGTTGGTGTGCTGCGAGACACCGCGGTGGACGTCAGCAGCCGCCTTCTTGCCGTGGCTCGTGAACTCGGTCGCGAGCGCGACGATGTCGGCCACGCGGACGTCGGTGATCTCCGACCACTCCTTCAGGGTCTTCGACGCCGCCGACTCCTTGAGCAGGACGAAGGCGCTCTTGACCTTCTCGCCTTCGAGCTTCGAATCGACGACCAGGTCACCGACGACGGGGTTCTCCTCGTCCTCCGGATCGAAGGCCACGGGCTTCCCGTTGACGAGGACGACGAAGCGGTCGTACTCGAAGGGCTTGCCCTTCGCGTCGAGCCGCTCCTCGACCTCACCGAGGCCCACCTCGGATGCCCGCACGAGCTTGCCCTCGTGGTCGCCACTGGCCCAGACGAGCCACGACGAGTTCGTCCACGTCGTCTCGCCGTTGGCCTCGGCTGCGGCGGTGTTCGCATTGCGGAGGAACGCGTCGTCGTAGCGCTTCTGGGCGATGATCCAGCTGATCATCGCGAGAGCGAGCGCTCCCTCGGAGCCCGGCCGCGCAGGCAGCCACTTCCACGCCTTGGCGGCGGTCTTCGAGAGCCGCGGGTCGACGACCGCGAACTTCAGCCGCCCGTCGACGAGACCGTCGGTGATCTGGCTCGTCCGGTTGGGCGGCCCGTAGTTGGCCTCGAAGGGCGACGCGCCGACGAAGATCACGAACTCGGCGCCGCCGAGGTCCGCCTGCCAGTACGCCTTGGCTCCCTTCTGCCACTTCCCGTCGATCCACTGCTCGCTCATCGCCTTGCCGGCGAAGTAGAGAGAGCCCTGGCAGACGGTCGTGTGCCCGTGGGCGTTCGTCGAGCCGAAGCTCTCCTGGAGGAACCGGCGCAGCAGCTCGCCACGACCGGCCTTCAGGCGACCCCAGGAGAAGACGACCTGGTTGTTCTTCGGGCCGAGGTCGGGATGGTCCGGGTCGATGAGGACGTCGAGGTGCTTCTGGTGCTTCTTCTTGAAGTCGTCGACCGTGAGGTCGCCGGCCCAGATCGCCTTGACGTCGTCGCCCATCTCCTTGGCGAGGTCGGGGTCGCGGAGCGCCCACAGCTCTTCGAGCCCGGGGACGTTCCCCTCGCCGAAGAGGTCCCCGCCCTTGACGATCTCGGTCACGGCCTGGTCGAAGTCGATCGACGTCCACTTGCCGCCGCCGCGCGGGCCTTCGCGCTTCAGGACCTTGCGGATGCGGTACGGGTCGTACGCGGACTGGAGCCCCGCCTGACCCTTCGGGCAGATCCAGCCGTCGATCGCAGCGGCCTGCGCCAGCGGCGTGTCGTACGGGAGCGGCGGCTTCATCGTCCACGGCGAGTACGGGTTGCCGTCGATCTTCACGACGACGCCGTCGATCAGCTTGGCCTTGATGCCGCACTGCGTGTTGCACTGCTGGCAGACGGAGAAGAGGATGCTCTCCGGGTTGGCGAACGCGTACGGAGTGGAGCCCAGCGGGCTGTTCTCGTCCCCGCCCGGCTCGTCCAGCCAGTGGAGCGCCAGGGGAAGCTGCGATGCGAGAAGCGCGCCCCCGGCGACCCCGACCTTGCCGAGGAACGCTCCGCGCGACTCGGCGCCCGGGGTCTCGGCCGGAAGCGCATCGGGCTGCGCGCCGGATCGGGTCGCGACCGGCACGAGCCGGTACCAGGCTCCGATGAGACCGACGAAGAGCGCGCCTGCGAAGATCGAGACGAGCCACTCCTGGAGGGTCGGCGAGTAGGAGAAGGTGAGCCCCGGACCCGTGTACGCCTCGTCGAGCCCTTCGATCTGCGGAACGGCGAGGCCCGGGATCACGACGTTGAGCCGGACGGACATGAGCGTGACGGCCACGAGTGCCGCCGCCCCGCCCACCGCGAGGACGCTTCTGGGCTTGAGAAGCAGGAGCAGCGCGGGAAGGAGAACGCCGGCGGCGATGTGCACGAGCCAGAAGACCCACCAGCGTGGACCGGTCAGCGCCAGATCCCAGGCCGCCCAGCCCGGGGCGGACTGCGAGTGCTGCGTCCACGCGATGCTGACGTCCGCCCACTCGATCAGCACGGTCACTCCGAGCAGAGCGAGCGTGAGCCGCCCGAGGAAGGTGACCTCGTCACGGTCGTCCTCGCTGCCTTCCGACGTCAGCGCGGCGAAGACCGCGAAAACCGCTGCGGCGGACAGCAGCGCGGCGGCGATGAAGAGCAGCGGCAGGAGGCCCGTGTGCCAGTACGGGCGAGACCCGACGATGCCGAACAGGGCACCCGTCGCGCCGGCGACGGCGAGCGCGAGCAGCCCGCCGACGAGCGCCAGCGGCCGGATCCACTCCGAGTCGATGCCGCTCACTCCCCTGAGACGGGAGAGCGGCCCGAACCGGGCGAGCTCGTTCCGGAACGCGAGCACGAGCGTCACCAGGAGCAGCACGCCGAACGCCGTGTAGAACGAGATCTCCCACGCCATGAGCGACGAGGGGTTCCCGTAGAAGTAGACCTTCCAGAAGCGCTCGAAGCGTCCGAGATCCAGCCCGACGATCACGAGGCCGGAGATGAGCGCGGCGAACGCGATGACGAGAGACGGCCGGCCGATGCGCCGCAGGCGCTCGATCCGGAAGACCTCGCCGACCGCGAAGAGCATGTATGCGCCCGCGGTGATGCCGACGAGCCACGCGTAGAGAGCGACCCACAGACCCCACGGGATGTAGCTGCCGAAGTCAGCCTGCTTCGAGAAAAGGCGCCAGACCACGCCGATCGCGCCCAGCACGAATGCGACCGCCCAGATGCCGACCAGGACGCGCTTCAGTGTCGTACGGGACATCAACCGTCCTCCTTACGTGAGGTAGTAGACGCGGGGCTGGGTTCCGAGCTCTTCCTTCAGGCGACGGGCTTCGGGCCGACCGACGAGCCCGGCGACGAGGCTTGCCGGATCGTTCGCGTCACCGAAGTAGGTCGCGTGACCGATGCAGCTCGTGACGCACGCCGGAAGCTGACCGGCTTCGAGGCGATGCAGGCAGAAGTGGCACTTCCGCGCGTTCCCGATCGGAGAGCCTCCGTCGGAGCGGCGAAGGCCCGCGTTGTACTCGGGCGACACCTGCTCCTCGTACGGCTGCATCGCGGGCGTTCCCTTGGTGTAGTACTCGCCCTTGTCGGTCGTGCGCGCGGAGTACGGGCACGCGGTCAGGCAGTACCGGCACCCGATGCACTTCTGGTAGTCGATTGCGGTCACGCCGTCCTCGCGGCGCCAGGTCGCGCCGACGGGGCACACCGGCGTGCACGGAGGCTTCTCGCACTGCATGCACGGCCGGGGCAGGAACCGCCGGCTGACGTTCGGGTACGTCCCGATCTCCTCCTCGACGACCGGCCGGTAGACGACGCCCGGTGGAAGCTGGTTCTCTGCCTTGCACGCGATGGTGCAGGCGTCGCAGCCCGAGCACTTGCGGAGGTCGATGACCATCACCCAGCGGCGATCCGCCACGGGCCTGCGCATCGCGGCGACGAGCTCCCGCTGCATGCGCAGCATGTCGCTCTCGCCGTCGCGCCGGGCGGGCAGCGTCGGGAGTGCCGTTGCGGAGGAGGGCGAGGGGTTGGCCGAGAGCGGCGCCTGCTGCGCATGGGCTGCCTTCGGGGCGACGTACGCGACTGCGGCAGCCGCGCCCGTCATCCTGAGGAAGTCCACACGCGACGTCCCGCCGCCGTTCGATTCGCCGGCGGTCTCGTCGTAGTCGCGCTCCGGTCCTGCGACCTCTGCCACTGCCTGGATCGCTATCGCGAAGGCGTCGTCCTCGATCGTCGTGAGGACGTAGCCGGTGGCCCCGGCGGTGAGGAGGTCGGCCCGCTCTTCGTCATCGAGGTGAGGTGCGAGCGCCACGACGGGGATTCCGGTCGCCGCGAGTCTCTCGCAGGCGGCGACGGACTCCTCGCGAGGTTGCGCGAGCTCGAGGAGGACGACGTCCGGGTCGAGCTCCGCGAGCCGGCCCAGAGCCTCATCGAGGTCGTCGGTCTCGCCGACGAGCACATGTGGCGCCGGGCGCCCCGCGAGGGCCTGCGGCCAGCGCGCACGCGCGCTCGTCGCACCGTAGACGGACAGGATCCGCGCCATGTGGCCTCCCTTTGCGAGTTGGCGGTACGCTGCACCGCGCAGGGGAGACCCGGCATCCGTGTTCGCAACACGCGGAGTTAGGGAAAAGTACTGATCTGCTCCCTGCTCGAACGAATAGGATCCGCTCGTACACGAGTGGCTCGAGCAGGCGCGCGACCGGATTGCCGCGGCGAGCGGGACGGACTCCGCCGCTCTCGACCTGAGCGACTCGGACATCGACGCCTTGCTGGACCTCGCTCGGGTTGCAGCGCACTCGAGCGGTGACCGGACGAACGCACCGCTCGCGTGCTACCTCGTCGGCCTTGCTCGAGGAGGGAGCCCGGAGCTCGGCCTCGGTGAGCTCGCGCGCCGAGCCGCGAACGAGGAGTAGCTCCTCCCCGCGCCGGGCGACCCGGCAGCGACAGGCACATCGTCGCGCGGCGCCGTTTCGGGGGCGGACACCACCCCCAGGTGAGCGAGCCGCGACTACGACGACGCGGACTGCCGGGCTCGAAGCACCTCGACGACGGCATCGGGCAACCCCAGCGCCTCCTGCAGCGACTCGACCCGAAGGGTGACCTCTCGCTTCTGCGTCGAGTAGATGACCGTCGGCAGGGCTTCCACGAGCGCACGGACATCCACCGAGCCGAGAGCGAGCGGCCCCACCGCGACCCGCCCACCTCGGAACACGAGGTAGTCCGCGCCGAGGCGTGCGAGCTTGAGCCGCGCCTCCTGGATCGCGAAGAGGTTCTCGACGGGCTCCGGCATGGGCCCGTACCGATCCTCGGTCGCGGCGAGGAGCTCCCGGAGCTCGTCCTCCGTCTCGACGAGTGCGATCCGGCGGTGGAGGTCGATCTTCAGAGCCTCGGCCGCGATGTACGCGGCGGGAACGTACGCATCCACGCGAGCGTCGATGCGGATCGGCCGCGTGACCGCCCGGGTCGTGCCGGTGAGCTCCGCGACCGCCTCCTCGAGCATCTCGACGTAGAGCTCGAATCCGAGCGCCGCGACGTGACCGGACTGCTCCGGCCCGAGGAGGTCGCCGGCGCCGCGGATCTCGAGGTCGCGCATCGCGATCTGGAACCCCGAGCCGAGCTCCGTGTGATCCGCGAGCGTCGAGAGCCGGGCCCGCGCCTCCGGCGTCAGCTCGGAGGCCTCCGGGTAGAACAGGTATGCGTAGGCGAGGACGTCCGAGCGGCCCACACGGCCGCGGATCTGGTAGAGCTGGGCGAGCCCGAGCGCGTCGGCGCGCTCCACGATGAGCGTGTTCGCCTGGGGAATGTCGAGGCCCGACTCGATGATCGTCGTCGAGACGAGGACGTCCGCATCTCCCGCGAGAAACGCGTGCATGCGCTCCTCGAGCTCCCTCTCGGACATCTGGCCGTGCGCGACGAGGAACCGAAGACCAGGGCAGAGCTGCTCGAGCTTCGCCGCCGCTTCCTCGATCGACTCGACCCGGTTGTGGAGGTAGAAGGACTGGCCGCCTCGGCCGTGCTCGCGCTCGAGAGCCGCCTTGACGAGCTCCTCGTCGTACTCGCCGACCGTCGTCCGAACAGGGCGACGCCCGAGTGGCGGGGTCTCGATGATGGAGATGTCGCGGAGGCCGGACAGCGACATGTGCAGCGTCCGTGGGATCGGCGTGGCAGACAGCGCCAGGACGTCGACCTCGAGCCGGAGAGAGCGCAGGAGCTCCTTCTGCGCGACGCCGAATCGCTGCTCCTCGTCGAGCACGACGAGCCCGAGGCTCTTCGGGACGACGTCCCTCGAGAGAACCCGGTGCGTGCCGACCAGCACGTCGACCCGTCCGTCCTTGAAGGCCTCGAGGATCCGCTTCTGATCGGCGCGGGAGCGAAAGCGGGAGACCATCTCGACCTGGATCGGTAGGTCGCGGTAGCGCTCGCGGAACGTGTTCCAGTGCTGCTCGGCGAGGATCGTCGTCGGGCAGAGGACGAGCGTCTGGCGGGAGTTGAGGGCGGCCGCGAACGCCGCGCGCACGGCCACCTCGGTCTTGCCGAAGCCCACGTCTCCACAGACGAGACGGTCCATCGGGCGCGGCGCCTCGAGGTCCTCCTTCACGGACTCGATCGCCTGCATCTGGTCGTCGGTCTCCCGGTAGGGGAACGAGGTCTCGAGGCGCTCGAGGAGGTCGTCCGAGAGGTCGTATGCGTGACCGGGCGCCTGCTGGCGGCTCGCGTAGAGGGCGATGAGCTCGCCGGCGAGCTCGCGAACCGACTCGCGCGCGCGGCTCTTCAGGTTGTGCCACGCCTTCCCGCCGAGCTTCGAGAGCGACGGCGCCTTCGCGTCGGCGCCGATGTACCGCGAGACCTTCGCGAGCTGCTCGTGCGGGACGTAGAGGCGGTCATCTCCCCGGAACGCGAGGTAGAGGTAGTCGCGGGTGACGCCGGCCACCTCCTTCGTCTCGAAGCCGAGCAGCCGGCCGACGCCGTGATCCTCGTGAACGACGTAGTCGCCGACGCGGAGATCTGCGAACGACTGGAGCGCCCGGCCGAGTCGTGCGTCCGCCCGAGGTGGACGCTTCCGGAACACCTGCGTGTCGGGGAGGAGGGCGAGGCCGAGGTCGCGCCAGACGAAGCCGCGCCGCGCGGGGCTGACGACGAACCGAACCCCCGGATCCGCCGCGAGGTGCAACGCGTCCTCGTCGAACGCAGCCTCGACCTTCCGGAGCATGCGCTGCGTGCGGAGGGCTTCTCCCGCATGCGGAAAGGCGACGACCACGCGCCTCCCCTGCCTCACCATCGCGGCGAGCTCTCCCTCGGCCTCGGCCAGCCCCCGTGCGGCGATTGCGGGACGCTGCGCCTCGAAGACGTGGGGCTGCGAGCGCGGGAGGGAGTCGAGCCGGGCAGCGCCCTCGAGCGGCGGAGGGCCGTGCCCGTCCTCCTCCCAGACCCGCATGACGTCGTCGAGCTGCCAGACGAGGTCCGGGGCGCGCTCGACGAGAGGGACGCGATCTTCCTCGAGGCCCGCTGCGCCTTCGAGCTCGACGTTCGAGAGCGTCGCGCACCGCTCTCTCGCGGGATAGACGACGGCCTCGTCGACGACGTGGAGCGCGCGCTGCGTGAACGGCGAGAACGCCCTGATCTCCTCCACCTCGTCGCCGAACAGCTCGATCCGAAGCGGCTCGCGGCCGGTGCTCGGGAAGACGTCCACGAGCCCGCCTCGGACTGCGACGTGCCCCCTCTCCTCGACCCGCTCCACTCGCTCGTAGCCGGCCGTGGTCAGCTCCTCGACGAGGCGGTCGAGGCCCACCTCCGATCCCGGCGCGACGCGCACGACGCCCGGCCGTGAGTCGTCGGGGGGCATGCCCTCGACGAGCGCTCGGGCCGACACGCAGACGAGCCCGCCACCGGCGAGCACGTCGAGCGCTCGCGAGCGCTCCCCGACGAGGTGCGCGGGAGGCTCGAGCCCGGAGTCGAGGCCGACCCCGCGGCTCGGCAGCAACGCCACCAGGGAGGGGTCGAGGTACCAGCCGAGAGCCTCTGCGACGTCGCGTGCCTCCT
>JBFFGH010000091.1:0-9317 GCA_041557575.1 Gaiellaceae bacterium | reverse complement strand
GGGTGGTTCAGGAGAGATCCCGAGGGAGTTCGAGGTCCCGCTCGGCCCTCCGTTCGCCCGCCGGCGGGCAACCTCGTGTTCGAACCGCTCCAGCGCCACCCCGCCTTGCACAGCTCGACCGCCTGCTCGTCGAGGCCGTGGTTACTTCTGCGAGATCAGGACGAAAAGCACGACCAGGAGCACAGCGACGATGACCACGCCTAGCAAGACAAGGCTCACGACCCCATTGTCGCGTCTCGTTTCGCCTCTCGTCCCTCGAGGGGGGAGTCGGGTCTGCTCCATTTGACCGCGCTCGCGGGCCGGGCGACCATGACCCTGATGAGGTCGCTGCTCCTCGTCCCCGCTGTCGCCATCGCGGCGCTCGGGCTGACCGTCCGGGGCTTTTCTGTAAGCGGATGAAGGGACTCGAACCCTCGACCTTCTGCATGGCAAGCAGACGCTCTAGCCAACTGAGCTACATCCGCGGGCGCGGCGGATTATAGCCGCGGTCACCTCGCCCTCCCTCGACCCCGTTCCGCGAGACTCTCCGACGGTGGCGCCTTCTCAGGAGATCGCGATGAGCCGAGCCGGATCCGCGGCGCTTCTCGTCCTGTCCCTCGCGCTCGTCTTCGCGGTGGCGGCGCTCGGCGGCGCGGCCTCGACGAGCGGGCTGCGCGACTGGTACGACGGGCTCGACAGGGCGCCCTGGAACCCGCCGGGCTGGGTGTTCGGGCCGGCGTGGACGGTCCTCTACGCCCTGATGGCCGTGGCGGCCTGGCTCGTCGCGCGAACGGGGCTCGACCAGCGCACGGTGCAGGTCGCGCTCGCCCTCTACGGGGCGCAGCTCGCGCTCAACCTCGCGTGGTCGCTCCTCTTCTTCGGCGCGCGGGCGCCCGGCTGGGCGCTCGCGGACATCGTCGCGCTCGTCGCTCTCGTCGCGGCGACAACGATCGCGTTCTGGCGCATCGACGCCACCGCCGGCTGGCTGCTCGTGCCCTACCTGGCGTGGATCGTCTTCGCGACCACGCTCAACGTCTGGATCGTCCTCAGGAACTGAGGCTCGCCTGGGCGGATGCGGCACCGCCGGTCACGTGCGCCCGTCTCGTCGAGCGGCGCCCGTGACAGCGGGGAGTCTCCGCTAGGGTCACGGCTCCACGAAGCCACCGGTCGACTGTGAGGAGGGAGCACATGGCGTTCGAGGCACTGAAGGAGCGGCAGGCACAGATCTGGGGGGCAGCGCCGTTCGAGAAGGTCGCGGGGACGATCCACGACATGCACGACGACCTCGTCGTGCGCCTCGCGCCGACTGCGGGCGAGCGCTGGGCCGACATCGCGTGCGGCACGGGCGAGATCGCCTTCCGGGCCGCCCGTGCGGGCGCCGACGTGACCGCCTCGGATCTCGCTCCCGCGCTCGTCGAGACGGCTCGGGCGCTCGCCGCGAGCGAGGGCCTCGACCTGCGCCTCGAGGTCGCCGACTGCGAGAACCTCCCCTACGACGACGCGTCGTTCGACGCGGTCTCGTCGTCGGTCGGAGTCATCTTCGCCCCCGACCACGCACGGGTCGCCTCGGAGCTCGCGCGCGTGTGCCGCCCCGGCGGTCGCCTCGGCATCACGGCGTGGCGCAGCGCGAGCGGCGTCGGAGACCTCTTCCGTGTGATGGCGCCCTTCGCGCCGCCGCTCCCCGAGGGAGCGGGCTCACCGTTCCAGTGGGGCGACGAGGCCTACGTCGAGGAGATGCTCGGCGAGTGGTTCGACGTCCGCTTCCACGAGGGCAACTCCCTGTACGAGGGCGACGACGCGAGCGAGATGTGGACGTTCTTCCGCGACCACTACGGCCCGACCTTCACGATCTGGTCGGCGCTCGACGAGGACCGACGCGCCGAGCTCGACCGGGCGATGGTGGACCTGCTCGAGGAGTCCCGCGACGGAGACCGGATCAGGCAGAACCGCCACTACATCGTCGCGATCGCCACTCGCCGCTAGGCGCACGCCCCCGGGCGAGGCGCCGGATCAGGTCGCCGTACGGTCGAGCGCCTCGTTCACGAGGCTGTCCGCGAGCTCGTTGTGCTCGCGGCGAACGGCCGTGTACGTGACCTCGTGGATCTCGCGCGCGAGCCGCGAAGCCTCGAGGAAGAGCTGCTGCAGCGCGCGGTTCTTCACCTTGTACTCCCCGCGCATCTGCTTCACGAGGAGCTCGGAGTCCGAGACCACCTCGAGCTCCCGCACGCCGACCTCCACCGCGCGCCGAAGGCCTGCCACGAGCGCCGAGTACTCGGCGACGTTGTTCGTCGCGACGCCGATCGCCTCGCCGCGGGCATCGAGCACCGTGCCGTCCTCGGCCTCGAGGACGAAGGCGTAGGCGGCCGGGCCCGGGTTCCCGCGGGACCCGCCGTCCGTGTAGAGCTTCGCGTTCACGCGTCGAGCAGCGGGTAGACGTCGTAGGCCGGCTCCTCGTACGGATGCGCCGCGCGCAGTGCGGCGACGACCTCTGTGACGAGCGCAGCCGGGACGACCGTCTCGACCCGGAGCTCCGCGACCCGCTCCTCCCTGCCCTTCTGGCCGACGGACGGGTCGGTGGTCTCGCCGCCGAGGAACGTGCCGGTACCGGCCGCGTACCACGAGCAGCGCTCGTAGTCGCCGATCCGTCCCGCGCCCGCCGCGAACACCGCGTCTCGCGTGGCGGCGAGTGCCTCGCGCGGCACGAACCAGACGAGCTTGACGTGCCGGCTCACTGGTTGTCGATCTGGGCGCGCTGGAGCGTCCCGGAGTAGTCGACGTAGACCGACTTCCACTCCGTGAACACGTCGAGCGCGGCCTGCCCGGCCTCGCGGTGGCCGTTCCCGGTCTCCTTCGTGCCGCCGAACGGGAGGTGCACCTCGGCTCCGATCGTGCCGGCGTTGATGTACGTGATGCCGGCCTCGAGGTCGCGCATCGCGCGGAACGCGCGATTGACGTCCCGCGTGAAGATCGAGGACGAGAGGCCGTACCGGATCCCGTTCGAGATCCGGATCGCGTCCGCCTCGTCGCCGAAGCGGATCAGCGAGAGCGTCGGCCCGAAGATCTCCTCCTGCGCGATGCGCATGTCCGGCTCCACGTCGCCGAAGATCGTCGGGCGGTAGTAGAAGCCCTTCCCGAGGTCGCCCTCGCTCGCGATCTCGCCGCCCGTGAGCAGCGTCGCGCCGTCGTCGGAGCCGATCTGCGTGTACGAGTGGATCTTCTCGAGCGCGGCGGCGTTGATCACCGGGCCGACATCGGAGTCGTCCTCCCAGCCGGGGCCGAGGCGAAGCGCCTCCGCCCGCTCGACGAGCCGCTTCGTGAGCTCGTCGTAGACGCTCTCGTGGACGATGACGCGGCTCGTCGCCGTGCACCGCTGTCCCGAGGTTCCGAACGCCGACCAGACGATGCCGTCGAGCGCGAGGTCGAGATCCGCGTCGTCCATCACGATGATCGCGTTCTTCCCGCCGAGCTCGAGGTGGACGTGCTTGAGCCGCTCGGCTCCTGCCTCGAGCACCTTGACCCCGGTCTCGCGCGAGCCGGTGAGGGAGATGACGGGAACGTCCGGGTGCCGGACGAGGCGGTCGCCGACCGCTCCCCCGCCCCCGTGGACGATGTTCACGACGCCCTTCGGGACGCCGGCCTCGTCGAGCAGCTCGACGAAGCGCTGTCCCAGGGCGGGCGTGTCGCTCGCCGGCTTGAAGACGACGGTGTTCCCGGCCACGAGCGCCGGAGCGATCTTCCAGGAGGGAATCGCGATCGGGAAGTTCCACGGGGTGATGACGCCGATGACCCCGATGGGCATGCGGACGGACATCTGGAACTTGTTCCTCATCTCCGACGGCACGGTCTGGCCGAAGAGGCGCCTGCCCTCGCCCCCCATGTAGAAGCTCATGTCGATCGCTTCCTGGACGTCGCCGCCGGCCTCGGCCTTCACCTTCCCCATCTCGTGCGTCATGAGGTCGGTGAGCTCCGCCTTGTGGTCGGTGACGAGCTGGGCGAAGCGGAAGAGGATCTCGCCGCGCTTGGGCGCGGGGACGCGCCTCCCCTCCGCGAACGCCTCCTTCGCGACCGCGACCGCGCGGTCGACGTCGTCGGGGCCCGACCGGGGGAAGACGCCGATGAGCTCGCCGTCGGCGGGGCTCGTCGACTCGAAGGTGTCACCCGAGGCGGCGTCCACCCACTCGCCGCCGATGTAGTTCTGGTGTGTTCGTACGCTCGTAGTCGCCATGGGGCTGAGTCTAGACGGGCTCGGACGCGCGCTTCGCCAGTGCCCGAGGGAGCATGCGCGGCCAGCTCTCGGGCGCCATCAGCGTCGCCAGGATCACGCCCGCGAGGAAGCCGCCGATGTGGGCGAAGAACGCGATCCCCACGAACTCCTGCTCGGGGTGGAGGAGCCCGTACGTGCCCGCGAGAGCCTGGAGCGCGAACCAGACCGGCAGCATGCCGAGCGCCGGGATGCGGAGGAAGAACACCGGGAGGAGGAGGCTCACGATCCGCCCGAACGGGAAGAGGACGACGTACGCGCCGAGGACGCCCGAGATCGCGCCGCTCGCCCCGATGCCCGGGATGTTCGTGTCCTCCTCGGTCATGAACGCGAGCTCCACCCCGCCCTGGAGCGCCGTGGCCACGTAGCCGGACACGAGGTACAGGACGAGGTAGCGCAGAGGCCGGAGCCGGTCCTCGACGCGGATCCCGAACGCGACGAGGAACAGCATGTTCCCGACGAGGTGCGCCCAGCCGCCGTGCGCGAACATCGAGACCGTCGCCGTGAGCAGCCAGCTCTGCGTCGGCTCCTCGCAGTCGCCGGCGACCGAGCACGCGCGAAAGCCGATCTCGTTCACGGACTCCTCGAGCCCCGTCGGCAGCTGGTACAGGAGCCAGAACACCACGTTCGCCGCGACGAGCAGGGTCGTGACCCGCGGGAAGCGGCTCGGCTTGACGGCGTCGGTGAGCGGGAACATCAGGTGTCGGCCTCCTGCGGGTGGAGCCGTCTCGCGTCCTCGTACACGAGCGCCCACGCGGCACCGAGCCACGCGAGGGCGACGACGAAGAGAGAGGCTACGAGCCCGGTCCCGACGACGAGCCCCACCGTCGACTGGATCGCCGCGCCGGCATACACGAGGATCACGGCCGCCGTGACCACCGCCCACAGCACCCCCGAGCTGAGCAGGTAGAGGCCGAACAGCCGCATCGTCTTCTTCTCGGTGAGCTGCCAGCTCCTGCGGAAGGCGCCGAGCACGCGCGAGTCCTCGAGGACGAGCGCGGGCGCGATCAGCGCGATCCGGCCGACGAGGAGCATCGGGAGGAAGAGGTAGGACCCGAGGACGAGGAGCGGGATGAGGATGAGGAGCGCCGCCGTGAGGGCGTTGGCCCGCTGGGACGCCCGGACGAGCGTCGCCCAGACGGACGCGTCCGGCCCGCCCACGCGGAGGTCCTCGACGCCGACCACGAGCGCCGCGTAGGCCCAGTAGATCCCGGCCGCAAGAAGGACGATCGCGAAGAACGCGAAGAAGGCGATCGCCCCCTCGAGGGAGTAGTCGGCGGCGATCAGGAACGAGAGGATCGCCGCGACGGCGAGGAGCACGGCGTCGAGCGCGGCCACCGTCCCGACGACGAGGCGAGGCCGCGCACGGAGCAGCCGCCACCCGCGGCGCAGGTACCGCCTCGTCCCGGGAGCGGGCTCGAAGATCGGTACGAGCTCGGGGATCGTGGCGCCTGCGAGCTCGGGGGCCCTTCCCTCGAGCTCGATCACGACGACTCTCGTCCCGGTGATCCGGTCTCTGAGCGACCGTCCGCGGAGCAGCGCGACGAAGTCCGCGGCGGCCGGCAGGGCGAGCACGAGGAAGGCGAAGCCGACGTACTGGTAGCCGAAGTACGCGACGCCGAGGAAGGCGAAGCCGAGGTAGGCGCGGAAGATCGTGCGGGCGAGCCCCGCGCGCTCCCCCGTGCGCGCGTCGCGGAGCCCGATCCTGAGCTCGAGCTGCCCGGGCGTCGCACCGGTGCCGTACGCGTGGTAGAGCGCGAAGAAGAGCGGCGCGAAGACGACCACCCATCCCCACGCGAAGACCTGCTGCTCGCTCTCCGACGCGAAGAGGAGCTCGGTCACGTAGATGAAGCCGAGCGCGACGCCGAGCAGCAGGGCGTCGAGCACAGCCGACGCCATGCGCCGGCCGGACGGGGCGACACGCGGGGGCACGGCCTCGGGAGCCGCGGTCGCAGCGCCGTCCTGCCCGCGAGCGGGCTCGTCGATCAGCGAGCCGCGTTCGGGACGACGCGGCCGTTCTCGTCCAGCGTCGCGTTCCATTGCGTGAAGCCGGCCTCGATCTCGGCGATGTCGGCGCCGCGGTCGGCGAGGCGCACGGGCTGGGCGGCCTCGGGCAGCACCCGGTACTGGTACCAGGTGATCTCCCAGGCGAACGTGAGCGCGAGCTCGCCCGTCACCCCGGAGAGCGGGATGATCGAGACGAGAGGGGTGCCGAGAGCGCGTGTGACGCCCTCGATCGTCCGGCGGAAGAGGCTCGCGTTGAAGAGGTCGGCGGCTTCGACGAGAGCGGCCTCCGAGTCCGTGAGCCGCCGCAGCACCGGCTCCGTGAGGACGGGCTGCGCGGCATCGCCGTTCCCGACGCCGAGGAGCTGGGCCCAGCGCGGGCGCTTCCGGCGCGCGCGCACCGAGAGGGGCGGTGACATCGGCCCGCCCTCGCGCACCCAGCCGTAGTCCAGCGCCACGTCCTGGCAGAGCGGGCACACGTCCACGAACTCGATGCCGTCGGGCGAGAAGCGAAGCGCATGTTCTCCCTGCAGGAGCGACCGCTCACACACGGCGCACACGCGGTGGGCGTTCACCTTCGTCACGCGCATGCGTCGGACCCTACCAGGGAAACCGCAGTTATCCACAGGCTGCGGAAAACCCGCGGGCGGAATGCTCGGGGTTCCCGATGCGGCCTCCGAGCCGATGCTCGAAAGTGGGGGTCGAGGACCGATGTCCTTCGTGTCACTCGTGTTCCGGAATCTCTTCCGGCAGCGGATGCGAACGCTGTTGACGGTGATCGGCATCAGCGTCGGCATCACGATCGTCGTGGCGCTGGGCGCGATCACGGGCGGCCTCAAGGGCACTGCGGGCGCGATGCTCCGCGAGGGGGGCGCCGACTTCATGGTCGCGCGAGCCGGGTCCGCCGACCTCACGTTCTCGACGGTCTCCGAGGAGGAGTGGGCCGGGGTCGCGTCGCTCGAGGGGGTCGAGCGCGCGACCGGCATCCTCATCCACGTCACGCAGCACGGGTCGAACGCCTACTTCCCGCTGCTCGGCATCCGGCCGGGGCAGCTCGCGCTCGGCCCGCCGGAGCTCGTCTCGGGGCGCCTGCTCCGTGCGGGGGCGCCGGACGAGGTCATCCTCGGGAGCGGCGCCGCCGCGTCCACCGGTGCGACGCCGGGCTCCACCGTGACCATCGACGGCAGGCCGCTGAACGTCGTCGGGGTGTACCGCAGCGAGAACGTCTTTTTCGACGCCGGAGCCTATGCGCCCCTCGAGACGGTGCAGGAGCTCGCGCGCAAGCCGGACGTCGTCACCGCGGTCTTCGTGACCACCGCGAGCGGAACCGACCCGCAGGCTCTTGCGACGTCGATCGAGGACGGGTTCCCCGACCTGACCACAGTGGCCAGCGTCGACGAGTACGGGAAGGTCGACCAGGGGATCCAGGTGATGGACGCGCTCAACCTCGCGGTGACCGTGCTCGCGCTCGGCCTCGGCGGGATCGCGGTCATGAACACGATGATCATGGCGGTCTTCGAGCGCACGCGTGAGTTCGGGATCCTCCGGGCCGTCGGCTGGCGGGGGTCGCGGATCATGCGCCTCGTCCTCACGGAGGCGCTCTTCCTCTGCCTCGTCGCGGCGGTCTTCGGAGCGGCGTTCGGCATCCTCGCCACCCGTGGCGTCCTGCTCATCGAGGAGATCAGGAGCTTCCTCGAGCCCAGCTACACGCTCGACGTCTTCGCGCGAGCCCTGCTGATCGCCGCGGGCGTGGGCCTGGTCGGCGCCCTGTACCCGGCGTACCGCGCGGTCAGGCTCTCTCCGATGGAGGCGCTGAGACATGAGTGAGCCCTCCTCGATCGACTGCGTCGACGTCGTGAAGGCCTACGAGGACGGGCGCATCCGAGCGCTGAACGGGATGTCGCTCCACGTGGAGCCCGGGGAGTTCGTCGCCGTCGTCGGCCCGTCGGGGTGCGGCAAGTCGACGCTGCTCCACCTCGTCGCCGCCCTCGATCGCCCTGACAGCGGGGAGATCCACGTGGCAGGCCACGACCTCATCCGTGAGCGGAACCTCGACCACTACCGCGCGCTGCACGTGGGGATGGTCTTCCAGCTCCACAACCTCCTCCCCACGCTGAACGCGATCGAGAACGTGCAGGTCCCCATGTTCGAGCTCGCCATACGCGCCTCGGAGCGACGGAAGCGCGCGAGCGACCTGCTCGGGCTCGTCGGGTTGAGAGACCGAGAGCGCAATCGGCCGGCGCAGCTGTCCGGCGGGGAGCGTCAGCGGGTGGCGATAGCCCGCGCGCTCGCGAACGAGCCGGAGATCCTGCTCGCCGACGAGCCGACCGGAAGCCTCGACTCCGAGGCCGGAGAGAGCGTGCTCGACCTCCTCGAGCGCCTGCGAGAGGAGCGCGAGACGACGCTCGTCCTCGTCACGCACGACCAGGCCGTCGCGACGCGCGCGGACCGGCTCGTGCGGATGCTCGACGGCCGAGTCGACACGACGACGAGCGCGCGAGACGCGGATCGACCGGCCGTGCTCGCCGCGAGCTGAGAAACGGAGGAACGCAATGTCCACGACGATCGAGAAGCAGGCGGATCTCGCCGGCCCCGGAATCGGTAGCTACGAGGAGGTCGCGTCGGTGCTTCCCGACGACTACGTGCCGCTCCTCGGCCCGCGCGAGACGATGACGGCCCTCTACGCCGCGAAGCGACTGATCGAGGACCGGCTCTGCGAGAGGCTCAACCTGACCCTCGTGCAGGTGCCGCTCGTCGTCGAGTCCTCGAGCGGCGTCAACGACTACCTCGACCGGGAGGGCTCGCGCACGCCGATCCGGTTCCACATCTCGAACGACTACGACGTCCACCCGATCGAGGCCGAGGTCGTGCAGGCCGCGACGAGGTGGAAGAGGCTCGCGCTCGGGCAGTTCGGCATGGAGCCCGGCGAGGGAATCCTCACCGACATGCGGGCGGTGCGGAAGGACTACTTCCTCGACCACGACCACTCGGCCTACGTCGACCAGTGGGACTGGGAGCGGGCGATCCTGCCCGAGGAGCGGACGCTCGCCTACCTCAGGGAGACGGTGCAGGT
>JBFFGH010000090.1:0-9329 GCA_041557575.1 Gaiellaceae bacterium | reverse complement strand
GGCCGCCTCCTCGGGGAGCTCCTCTTGGAGCTCCGCCGCCGGCGTCGTGGGAGCCGCGCGATCGACGGGGGCCTCGTCACCCTCCTCGAGCTCGAAGAGGACGACCGTGATGTTGTCCTCGCCCCCGTGGGCGTTCGCGGCGATGACGAGAGCCTCCGCTGCCGCGGCGGGATCTCCGTCCGAGGATCGGATCGCATCCGCGACGGCGTCGTCGCTCACCATGGTCGAGAGGCCGTCGGAGCAGAGGAGGAACACGTCCCCGGGCTCGACGGAGACGGTGAACGCCTCGACCTCGACGGACGGCTCCGTCCCGAGCGCGCGTGTGATCGCGGATCGCTGCGGGTGACGTTCGGCCTCCTCGGGCGTGAGGACGCCGCTCGAGACGAGCTCGGCGACGAGCGAGTGATCGGTGGTCAGCTGCTCGAGCGATCCGGCTCGCCAGCGGTAGGCACGGGAGTCGCCGACGTGGCCGATCGCGAGCGTGCCGTTGCCGGGATCGACGAGCGCGGCTGTGACCGTCGTTCCCATCCCCGCCTTCGACGGGTCCGCGAGCGCCTGCTCCCAGATCAGGCGGTTGGCCTCGACGATGAGCTCGACGAGGCCGTCCTGGCCTGTCGGCACCGTCGACGATCCCTCGAGCACGGTCGCCGTCAGCCGTGCCGCCGTCTCGCCTGCGCGTGCTCCGCCCATCCCGTCGGCGACCGCGAAGAGCGGGGGCTCGCAGACGAAGGCGTCCTCGTTGCGAAGCCGTCTGCGGCCCGTGTCCGTGACCCCTGCCGCGCGCCCGACCCTCACGGCTGCACCCGGAGCTCAGTGGCTCCGATCCGGACGACGTCGCCGGCGCTCAGGCGCCGGGGATCCGTGACCTTCGCGTCGTTCACGAACGTCCCGTTGGTGGATCCGAGATCCTCGATCCGGACGCCGTCGGGACGCGGCTCGATCCGCGCGTGCCGGGCCGATGCGAACTCGTCGCGCTCCAGCCGGATGCCGCATCCGGCGTCGCGCCCGACGACCGTCGGCCCGGTGACCTCGATCGTGCTCCCCTGACGGAGCTCGGGGCTGTCCACGACGAGCAGCCGCGCCGACGGGACGCCCGCCTCTGCGCGGAGACGTGCAGCCTCGGCGGCGCCGAGCACGATGCTCTCCTGGGGAGCACCGCCGAGATCCTTCGTCGCGCTGCGGGCGATCAGGATGATGAACCCGTACAGGAGGACGAGGAAGGCGATCTTGAGGATCAGGAGCGTCTCGTCGGTTGCGAGCGCTTCGACGGTCACGACCCGGTGAGCGATCGGCCGAACACGATCTCCGTCGCGCCCAGCAGGATGCGGTCCTTGTCGGCGAGCCGCGCGCGATCGACGCGCTTTCCGTTCACGATCGTGCCGTTCATCGAGCCGAGGTCGACGACCCAGTAGCCGTCGTCCTCGAGCCTCACCTCGGCGTGCCGTCGGGACACGTTCTGGTCGGGGACGCGGATGTCCGCCTCCTTGGAGCGACCGAGGATCACGCGAGGTTTCGTCAGCTCGTGAGGCTTCCCACCCACGGCGAGAGTGAAGACCTCCCGCGGAGGCTCCGGCTCCTGGCTCGGGGGTGCGGGCGCCACCGGAGTGCGGTACACCATCGTCTCGGCCGGCGGCTCGACCGGCGGCTCGACGGGCGCGGGGACGGGAGGCGGGAGCACGCCGGCCTCGTGGTCGGGCGTGACGAGGCGTGTCGCGATGCCGAACTCGCCCACCGCGAGGTCGTCGTCCGTCGTGATCGACACCTTGGGAGGGGTGAGGAGCGCGTACCGCTCCCGCCTCGCATGCTGGGCGAGGTACTCCTGCAACTCGCTCGTGAGCGACTGCTCGTACCCTGCGAACTGCTTCCGGTCCGGCGGCGAGAGGTACACCGTGTACTCGTTCGGGACGTACACCCGGGAGACGGAGACGCTCCGGTGGTCGTCCATCTCCTTGACGAGCTTCCGCGCAAGCTCGATCGGTTGCACGTGCGTGCGGAAGGCGCGCCCGAAGACGCCCTCGAACAGGCTCTCGATCTTGGTCTCGATGCTGCGGAGGACGGGCATTGGAGTGGGGTCGATCCGCGACGAGTGTAGTGGTCGCCTCGGTGCGCGGCCGTGCCGGAGGCGGCTACTCCGCCGGGCTCGTGGCCGCCGTGACGCGAGGGACCGCGATGACCACGGCCGCGACGCCCCAGACGAGCACGACGCTCAGGCTGCTCAGGATGCTCGCGCCGGCCATCATCGAGCCTGCGAGCATCGCGAAGCCGACGAGCGCGAACCCGTACGGAGACCTGCGGGCCGCCAGCGGAAGGACTGCCGACGCCGCACCGACGAGGCCTGCGGCGACGAGGAGAGCAGGATGCCGTGCGAGGACGTCCCACAGAGCGAGCGCGATCTCGTGGGGCGAGTCGATCGGGCTGACGCCGAGCGACCCCGTCGTCGCTCCGGCGATCGGCAGCTCCGCACCCGCCAGGCCGACCGCGAACGCTGCGGCGAGCACCGCCGTGACGCCGTACACGGCGCGTCTGACGATGCCTCGCGCCGGCTGCATCGCGAGCGGGACGAGCGCGAGCAGCCCGACCGAGGCCAGGAGCGGCCCCGCCAGGAAGAGGAGCCCCCAGCGGGCGTCGCGCCACGTGAGGATCAGCCATCCGAGCGCCAGGGCGCCGAAGAGGATCGCCGCGCCTTCGGCGACGTTCCCGAACGAGAAGACCGGGGCTCCGAGGGCGATCGCAAGGCCGAGTCGCGGATCGAGCCACGCCGCGAGCCCTGCGGTGATCGCGATCGCCGCGACGAGGCCGGGCGGCCAGAACGGCAGGATCGTCGCTCCGAGCGCGGCACCGGTGACGGCGAGGGCGACGGGGACGACTCGGCGGGCGTGGAGCCGCGCCGGCGCAACCGCCTCCCGCCGCTCCTCAGTGCGCTCGGCCCGCTCGGCTTGTGCCGATCTCGGCCGGACCGAGTTGCGCAGAGCCGCCGCGAGATCCGATGCCCGCGGCCGGTCCTCGGGAGCGGGCGACAGCGCGCCGTTCACCGCTGCGCTGAGCCTGCGGGGAAGCCCCCTGCGCTCGGTCTCGATGGGCGGGGCCCCTGCCTGGATGGCTCTGGCGACCTCCTGCAGCGGCATGCCCCAGAAGGGATGGCGGTCGGCGAGCATCTCCCAGAGCAGCACCCCGACCGACCAGACGTCGCTCGCCGGGCTCGCGTCCTCGCCCGAGAGGCGCTCCGGCGAGATGTAGGCGAGCGTGCCCGGGACGTCGCCGACGGCAGTGAGCGTGTCCGCGCCGTCGAACTGCGCGAGGCCGAAGTCGAGGAGGCGCACGGTGAGGTCCTCGCGATCCTCGACGAGGACGTTCGCCGGCTTGACGTCCCTGTGGACGATCCCGGCGCGATGTGCGTGCGCGAGAGCGTCGAGAACCTGGGCTGCGACCTCGACGGCGTCCGCTGCGCCGACGGCTCCGGCCCGTATCGCCTCGCGAAGCGTGCGTCCGGGAACGTACTCGTAGGCGATGTACACGTGACTCGTGTCGTGCCCGACGTCGTAGGCGCGCACGCAGCGCTCGTGCCGCAGACGGCGCGCTGCGAGTGCCTCGCGCTCCGCGCGGGCGGCAGCCTTCCCCTCGCGGGGGATGATCTTTAGGGCGACGTCGAGGCCGGTCCGCTCGTCGACGGCCAGCCACACGGATCCCGAGCCGCCGCTGCCGAGGGGGCGAACCGGGCGGTAGCGACCGAGTACGAGCTGCTGAGAGGGAACGACGGCGACGGAGGACACGGGCAGCGACTCTCTTAGCCGTCACCGCCGGAACTCCTCGCACGGGGCTCCGGACGGGCGATGCGCTCCTACCCGTGGTCTAGAGTGCCCAGGCGGCGAATGAGCACGCGCGACGACGACAATCTCGACTTCGACTTCTTCGACGAGAGAGACGCGCCATCGTGGGAGGAGCCCGACGGCCTCGAAGAGCCTCCTCCTCGTGGACGTGGCCCGCGCGGGCCACGGTTCACCGCTCCTCGAAACGCCACGCCCCTTCTTCGACTCGTCGGGCTCGTCGCCCTGGCGATCCTTCTCATCGTCCTCCTCTTCGTCTGGATCGAGGGCTGCTCGACCCAGGGGAAGGTCGACCGCTACGACTCCTATCTGACCGACATCGGCACGATCGGCAACCGCTCGGCCCGGCTCGGCCAGCAGGTGGGGACGCTGCTGACGACTCCCGGGCTGAACCAGGAGGATCTCGACGCGAAGCTCGGTGGATTCGTCCAGAACGCGGAGAACCAGGTGCGTCTCGCCGAGGCCCTCAAGCCGCCGGGCCCGATGGTGCCGGCCAACGAGGGCGCGATCCTGGCGCTCCAGTACCGGGTCAACGGGCTGAGTGGGCTGCAGACCGCATTCCAGGAGACCGCAGGCGCGAAGGACGCCACCGCTGCCGGCGAGCAGCTCGCCGCGCAGGTCGACCGTCTGCTCGCCAGCGACGTGATCTGGTCCGACTCCTTCCAGGCGACCGCGACTGTCGTGCTCGCGGACGAAGGTGTCGAGGGCCTCGACGTGCCGTCGTCCGAGTTCGTGTCCGTCGACGACTTCGCGAGCCCGGGGGCACTCGCTGCGATCTGGCAGCGGATCCGGGGCGCGTCGACCGGTGGGACGCCGACCGGGCTCCACGGGAGCGGGATCGCATACGTCAAGGCGCTGCCGAGCGGTCAGCTGCTCTCCACCACGACCGAGACGACGATCGCGGCAGTCGACAACCTCGCCTTCGAGGTGGGTGTCGAGGACACGGGCGAGAGCCAGGAAGTGCGGATCAAGGTCACCCTGACCATCCCCAAGGATCCGAAGTCGATCGTCCAGACCCAGGTGATCCCGATCATCGATCCGGGGGAGACGAAGAGCGTGACCTTCAAGGTCGGAACGCTCGTCCCCTTCGGCGAGCAGACGTCCGTCAAGGTGGACATCGACCCGGTTCCGGGCGAGACGAACACGGCGAACAACACGGCCGAGTACCCCGTCATCTTCTCGCTGTCCCAGTGACCACGTCGCTCGCCGTCGCGATCGCGGCGTCCGCCGTCGCGGTGCTCGCCCTGCTGCTCGTGCTCGTGCTCTGGCGCCGTCTCGCGCGGATCCGGGGAGCGCAGTCGATCGTCCAGGAGGGAGGAGCGCGCGACCTGCTCGAGTTCGTCGTCTCGCTCCAGGGCCGGATCGACGACGTCCATCGCGCGGTCGACGAGGTCGCCTCGGGGCTCTCTCGAGTCGATCGCCGCGTCGACAGCGCGATCTCGAACACCGCGGTCGTGCGCTACGACGCCTACGAGGGCACCGGAGGCCAGCAGTCGGCTTCTTTCGCGCTCCTGGACGCCAATCGGTCGGGAACGGTCGTGACCGCGATCCAGGGGCGGGACTACGCAAGGATCTACGTCAAGGACATGGATCGCGGCCGCTCGTCGGTCGCCCTCTCCCCCGAGGAGCAGGAGGCCGTCGACCGGGCCATGTCCCGCTGAGCCCCGGGCGAGGCGTCCCGGGCGGGGCTACGCCGCGGCTGCGGCCGCCGGCTCGAGCGAAGGGAGGTACGTGCGCCAGGTGTCGGGCACGTGCTCGGTCGCGAGGCGGATGAAGAGGACCGGGGTGGGAGGCCGGGGCGGCGTGCGCAGAGTCATTCCCGTCTCTTCGAGCAGGCGGTCTCCCTTCCGGTGGTTGCAGGGAGCGCACGAGGTGACGACGTTCTCCCACACCGACCGACCGCCTCTCGAGCGGGGGACGACGTGGTCGAGGGTCAGCCTGCTCCCCTCGGTCCCGCAGTAGACGCACTGCCAGCCGTCACGCGCGAAGAGCACGCGGCGCGAGATCCGCCGGGTGACGCCGCGAGGGACGCGGACGTACGTGACGAGCCTGATGACGTGGGGGCGGGCGAACGCCGTGGTCGAGGAGCGCAGCGGCTGCGCCTGGCTCTCCAGGATCTCCGCCTTCCCCTTCCACACGAGAACGTGGGCTCGCCGCAGCGAGCACACGTTCAGCGGCTCGTAGCTCGCATTGAGGACGAGGACGCGCTCCACGCGGCCGCACTGTACCAGCGGTTTCCTCGGCTGACGAGCTGCGCTACTGCATGCTAAGCGGTCTTTCTGCATAATACGACGCTCATGATCAAGGTGGCTATCGCAGGCGCATCGGGGTACGCGGGCCAGGAGACGCTCGACCGCGTTCTGGCGCACCCTGCCCTCGAGGTCTACGCGCTCGGCTCGGACTCGCTCGCAGGCCGCTCTGCGGACTCCCTCGATCCCCGGCTCGCGAGGAACGGCTGGCGGCGCATCCCGACGTTCATCACCAACGAGGCCGCCCTGGCGTGTGGTGCGGACGTCGTCTTCCTGTGCCTCTCCGCCGAGGAGTCGGCGGCCCTCGCGCCCCCGACCCGCGGCGTGGTCGTCGACCTCTCCGGCGCGCATCGGTTCGCCGACGGCTCCGTGTACCCGTCCTGGTACGGGTTCGAGCACCCGCTCCCGTCCGGGCTCGAGGACTGGTCGTACGGCCTGCCGGAGGTATCTGCCCCGACGAGCCGGCTGATCGCGAATCCGGGCTGCTACGCGACGGCCGTCCTGCTCGCGCTCGCACCCATCGCGGGCGAGATCGAGCAGTCGGGGGTCGTCGTGGACGCGAAGTCGGGCATGACGGGGGCGGGGCGCTCGCTGAAAGCGGCCTCGCATGCCGGGGCGGTCCTCGAGAACGTCACTCCGTACCGCGTGGGCGACCATCAGCATGCCCCCGAGATCGCGGCCGCGCTGGGGTTCCCGGTGACCTTCGTCCCCCATCTCCTCCCGGTCCGCCGCGGCCTGCTCGCGACCTGCTACGTGCGCTCGCTCGGTGCGGACCTCCGCGAGGTGCTCGAGGAGCACTACGCCGCGAGCCACGTCGTCTCGGTGCTCCCGGAGGGGGTCGTTCCCGAGCTCGCGCGCGTCCAGCAGACCGACGGCGCCGAGATCGGCGTCTTCGAGGACAGGCTCACCGGAGACTCGATCGTGATCTGCGCGCTCGACAATCTCGGCAAGGGAGCCGCCGGCCAGGCGGTTCAGAACGTGAACGTCCTCTACGGGTTCGACGAGACGGCCGGGCTGCGGCTGTCCGGGGTGCTCGTCTGATGTCCGTCACCGCGGCGAAGGGGTTCGTGGCGGCGGGCGTCGAGTGCGGTATCCGTCGGAAGGGCCGTGATCTCGCGCTCGTCCACTCGACGACGGGCTCCGTCGGGGCGGCGGTGTGGACGACGAACCGCGTGCAGGCCGCTCCCGTCGTCGTCTCGAAGCACCACCTCGAGTCGGCCGAGCCACGCGCCGTCGTCGTCAACGCCGGTGTCGCGAACGCCGCCACCGGTGAGGCCGGGATCGCCGACGCGCGTCGCACCGCGGAGGAGGTCGCATCGGGCCTCGGGATCCGGGCCGAGGAGGTCGTCGTGCTCTCGACGGGCGTCATCGGGGTCCCCTTGCCGATGGAACGCGTCCTCTCCGGGGTGCGGGAGGCCGCTGTGTCTCTCTCCGCCGACGGCGCGGATGCCGCTGCCGCGGCGATCCTGACGACCGATCGGGGGCCGAAGGAGGCGGTCTCGGCCGGCTCCGGGTTCGTCGTCGGCGGGATGGCAAAGGGGGCCGGGATGATTCACCCTCGGCTCGCGACGATGCTCGCGGTCGTCACGACCGACTACCCGCTCGCGCCCGGCGAGGCGAGCTCCTACCTGCGTGCTGCGGTCGACGAGAGCTTCAACCGCATCTCGGTGGACGGCGAGTGCTCGACGAACGACGCGGTCGTGCTCCTCGCCAACGGCGCGAGCGGCGTCGCGCGGAGCCCGTCGAGAGACGCGGAGTTCGCACGCGCTCTGGAAGACGTCTGCGCAGCACTGGCCCGGGAGATCGTCGAGGACGGCGAGGGCGCGACGGTCCTCCTCGAGATCCGGGTCTCGGGAGCAGCGTCGGACGGTGAGGCGGTGGCCGTCGCCCGGCGCATCGCGACCTCGCCGCTCGTCAAGACCGCGGCGTTCGGGCACGACCCGAACTGGGGCCGGGTGCTCGCCGCAGCCGGCTCGGCGCCCTGGAACGGCGGGTTCGCCCACGTGGACGTCGAGCGCCTGTCCGTCTCGTTCGACGGCACTCCCGTCTTCGTCCGCGGCGAGCCGACGGGCCTCGCACCGGAGCTCGGCGGTGCCGCCGTGGCGATCGACCTCGACCTCGGTCTCGGCGGTGGGCTCGCGTCCTATCTCGCGTCCGACCTCACGTATGACTACGTCCGCCTGAACGCGGAGTACACGACGTGAGCCGGGTCGTCGTGAAGCTCGGAGGCCGCGTCGCCGCCTCCTCGGCCGGGTACGCGCTCGAGAGGCACGAGGCGGGTGACGAGGTGGTCGTCGTCCACGGGGCCGGCCCGCAGATCAGCGCGGAGCTCGAACGGCTCGGTCGCCCCGTGACCTTCGTCGACGGACGCCGGTTCACTGACGGGCCGACGCTCGAGGTCGTGCGCTCGCTGCTCGTCGAGGTCGGCGCCGAGGTGGCCGCGACCCTCGGGAGCGCGGCGACCCACCTCGTCGGAGACGAGATCGGGCTCGAGGCGAGGCCGCTGCCCGGGCTCGGCCTCGTCGGCGATCCCGTGCCGGGCGCCCCGCCGGCTCTCGCGGCGGCTCTCGCCGAAGGACGAATCCCCGTCGTCACCCCGATCGCCGTCGGCCCCCTCAACGTCAACGCGGACGAGGCGGCGAGCGCGATCGCCGTCGGGCTCGGGGCCGATCGGATCGTCTTCGTCTCGGACGTTCCCGGTGTCTATGTCGAGGGTGTCGTCGCTGACGTGCTGCACGCGGACCATGCCAGCGCGCTTCTCTCGAGCGGCGCGTTCGAGGGAGGGATCGTCCCGAAGCTGGTCGCGGCAGTCCGCGCCGCCCGACTCGGCGTGCAGGCGGAGATCGGCCTCACCGAGGTGCTCGCATGACCGTGGCGACCGGCCTCGAGCGGCTCTTGCCGACCTATGCGCGCACAGACCTCACGCTCGTTCGCGGAGAAGGGCCCCGAGTGTGGGACGCGGAGGGCCGGGAGTACCTCGACTTCGGAGGCGGGATCGCGGTCGTCTCGCTCGGCCACTGCCACGAAGCTCCGCTCGCGGCGGCGCAGGAGCAGCTCGAGCGCCTGTGGCACGTCTCGAACCTGTACCGGACCGAGCCCGCGGAGAACCTGGCGACGATGCTGTCCTCCCGTTTCGGGGGCGCCCGCGCGTTCTTCTGCAACTCCGGCGCCGAGGCGGTGGAGGCGGCGATCAAGCACGCGCGCAAGGCCACCGGCAAGGCCGGCGTCGTCGCACTCGAAGGGGGCTTCCACGGGC
>JBFFGH010000089.1:0-9425 GCA_041557575.1 Gaiellaceae bacterium | reverse complement strand
GGCGGCTCGGGCGGTTCCGGTAAGGCCGGAAGCGGATCAGGTGGCTCGGGCGGCTCCGGCGGGTCGGGCGGCTCTTCGACCCCGCCCTCGCCTCCCAAGGCAGATCCCGGCTCGGGGGGGAACGGCGGCGGCTCGTCGGCGACCCCGCCAGGGAACGGCTCCGGCAAGCCACCGAGCGGTCGAGGGAACCCGTGAAGCTGCTCTCGCGCCGCGCGGGCCGGGCAGAGCGGAGGATCTTCGAGACGGAGCGACCACCCCGTCTCGTTCTTCGATTCGCCGTCGTGCTCTCACTGTCTCTCGCGCTGACGTCGGCGGTCATCCTCGTCGTCGTCCACTACTTCGCGCTGACGCAGTCCGAGCGCGCGGCAACGCGGCACGCAGGCCTCGTCGCCTCGGCTCTGCTCCAGCAGGAGGTCGGGCCGGCGGACTTCGAGCGGGCCGTCTCGCGGGCGCGCCGGGAGGAGCTCGACAGGGTCTTCTCCGCCTACGTCCTGTCCGAGGACGTCACGGCCATCTCGCTCGTGCGAGAGGACGGGAGGGTCACCTACTCGACCGATCACGGCCGGATCGGGACGACCAGCTCGGCAGCGCTCGCAGATGAGGCTTCGGCGGGCACGATCGTCAGCCGCGTCGCCGAGGCGCGTCAGCGCCCAGGAGGCGGGAAGACGCTCGAGACCTTCGCACCGGTTGCTCGAGGTGACGCGCCGGGCGCGGCTCTCATCGACCAGTCCTACGGCCCCATCCAGGCCGCTGCGCGCTCGGCGCAGCTCCGCGTCGGCGCCGTCCTCGAAGGGCTCCTGCTCGTCCTGCTCGTCGTCTTCGTACCGCTGCTCGTGCGCGTGACGCGGAGGATCAAGGGCCAGATGCAGCGGATCCACCACCAGGCGTACCACGACGACCTCACCGACCTCCCGAACCGGGCCCACCTGTTCGAGCGGCTGGAGGTTGCGGTGAGCCGAGCCCGCGAGCACGGCAGCCACCTCGCCGTGCTCGTCGTCGACCTCGACCGCTTCAGGGACATCAACGAGACGCTGGGGCACGACGCCGGCGACGTCCTGCTCGCCGAGACCGCCACGCGCCTGCGAGACGGCGTCGGATCCGAGCGGATCGTCGCCCGCATCGGCGGCGACGAGTTCGCGGTGGCCACCGAGTGCGCCGACAAGGAGGCCATCGAGGCCCTGGCGGAAGCCATCCGTGAGATCGTCGAGCCGCCGATGGCCGTCGGAGACGTGCAGGTCGGAGTGGACGCGACCGTCGGCATCGCCTACTTCCCGGGCGACGGTGACACCGGCGACGCCCTGCTCAAGCACGCCGAGGTCGCGCTGCACACGGCGAAGGAGTGGAGGGTCACGACGCTCTCGTACAGCCCCGCGGTCGATCCCCACGACCCGGAGCAGCTCGCGCTCGTGACCGCCCTGAAGGACGCCGCGAAGGCGGGAGAGATCCAGCTCCACTACCAGCCGAAAGTGTCCCTCTCGACGGGCGAGGTCATCGGCTACGAGGCGCTCGCGCACTGGCAGCACCCGACGCGCGGGCTTCTCCCTCCCGGCGCTTTCGTCCCGGCAGCGGAGCGCACCGGGGTGATCCGCCACATCTCCCGCGTCGCCCTCGCGCAGGCAGTGGAGCAGCTCGCGACGCTTCGCGACCACGGCAGCGACCGCAGCATCGCCGTGAACCTCACCGCGATCGACCTGCTGGACATCAAGCTCGCGCGGCGCCTCGAGGCGCTCTTCCGTCGGCACCGGGTCGATCCCAGCCGTCTCTGCATCGAGCTCACCGAGAGCGTGGTCATGGCCGACCCCGAGCGTGCGCAGGCGACTCTCGAGCGCATCGCGGCGACGGGGGTCCGGATCTCGATCGACGACTTCGGCACCGGCCACTCCTCCCTCGCCTACCTCAAGCGACTCCCGGCCGCCGAGCTGAAGATCGACCGGAGCTTCGTCGCAGACATGACGATCTCGCGGCAGGACCGCATGATCGTGCTCGCGACGATCAAGCTCGCGCAGAGCCTCGGCCTTCGGGTCGTCGCGGAGGGCGTCGAGTCCGAGGACGTCCACAACGCCCTCGTCTCGATCGGGTGCGACCACGCCCAGGGCTATCTCTACGGACGCCCTCAGCCCGCCGACGAGATTCTCGAGTCGCTGCCGTCGAAGAGCCTCGCGGCCGCATAGACCCCGCCGAGCGGAGCGGCAGCGGGGCTAGACTTCCGCCTCGCGGGCCGTTAGCTCAGCTGGTAGAGCAGGGGACTCTTAATCCCAAGGTCGAAGGTTCGAATCCTTCACGGCCCATCGGGAAACACCGCAGACCTGCGACGCGCGTTACCTCTTCTGCGAACGCTGAGAACCGGAGCTGCCGAGGGCGGGCTCATCCGAGGCGCAGCGGCTTGCTGCGAGCCGAGGGAGGCGGCCGCACACCCGGGGGAAGCGCGCCCCCAACCCCGGAGCCGCGAGCTCCCGGTCAGCTCAGGGGCAGTTCGCCTTCTGACCCGTCGCGGTCGCCACGAAGCGAGCGATCAGAAGTCGCTGTTCCGCCGTCAGCGTCTTGGCGAACGACGGCATCCGGCCGTCGCCTTCGCCTTCGACGATCGCCTCCAGCACCTCGTCGCAGTCCTTGCCCTCGTCGTCGAGATCCGGGCCGACTCGACCCGTCGTCCCCGCGGCAGCAAGGGTGTGGCACCCACCGCAGAAGGACTGGAAGAGCCCCTTGCCGTCGAGCGGCTCGCTCGGTGGCGCCTGCATCGCGGCGCGTACGGTGATCACCCGCCGGAGGCGTCGCGCATCCTTCCCCGGCTCGGCGGCGTAGATGACCACTCGGCCGGCCTTCAGAACGACTGTCATCTTCACGGTCGCCCCCGGGGCGACTGCCCGCTGTCGGATCGGCCTACCGACCGATCTCGCCACCGCCACGACGTGGCGGAGCTTCCCGGCATTGCGAACGACGAACCGCACGCGACCGGCACGGACGGAGGTGGGTCGTGCGGTGATCTTCCACTCCCTGAGCACGACGCGCACGCGTGCGACCGCTCCGGTCGCAGTCGGAGGCGTGGCGCCGCCAGACGTTCCTGACACGAACGCGGCAACGTCCTGTATCTGTTGCGACGTCAGCCGGCCTCGAAAGGAGGGCATTACTCCTGAGCCGTTCGTGACCATGCTGACCACCCGTGTGAACGAGGGCTTGCGAACGTCGAGGTTCGGTCCGACCGAGCCACTCGAGCCGGCGGCCGCAAACGTGTGGCAGCCGCCGCAGCCGGCGGAGGCGAAGACGCTCTTCCCTGCGACGGGATCCCCGGCGACGGGGCGAGCCGAGGCGAGCGAGAGGCCGAGCGCCGTCATGGCCGTGACGGTGAGCGCTACGGCGAGCGCCAGGCGAGTCGAGCGCCGTGAGAGGCGAAGCTGCAGGCGCCGCAAGATCCCCTGCGTCCGATGAACGTCGCTCATCTCGTCCTCCCCCAACTCGCAGTTCGGACATCCAACCACAGCGCAGGCACGACGGCAACGCAGGCATACGAGCAACCGGGACGAGCTCCTCGGGGGCGGCGAGTGACGAGGTGCGGCTCGTGGTCGTGTGGCTAGCCTGAGCCGATGCGTCGCCGGACGGCATGGCTCTCGGGCATCGCGGCGCTTCTGCTCGTTGGCGGAGTCGCCGTCGCCGTGTACGTGTCCGGGCGGGGGCCCGAGACGTCGCCGTCGCCGGGGCCAGCGATCACCGAGACCACCGAGGAGCCGGCTCCGCCGAGCCCGCCGGCGACCGAGACCACCCCACCACCCGAGACCAGCCCGCCGGCGAGCGTCGCCCTCGACTGGTCGCATGCCGGAGCCTTCGTCTGGCACGAGACCGCTCTCGATCCGAGCGCGCTCGGTCGAGCCCTGCGCGCAGCCGGATTCGGATGGGTCGCCCTGCGCGTGCACGACGGGCTCGCCGAGGATCCCGTCGAGGACGACTGGGCAAACCGGTTCAGGGCCGCAAGCGGGCTGCCGGTGGGTGGCTGGGGAGTCCTCCGCACGGATCCGCGCCAGGAGGCGGAGCTGGCCGATCGACTCCTCGCCCGCTACGGGCTGGACTTCTACATCGCGAACGCCGAGGCCGAGTACGAGTTCAGCGGCCCGTCCGGGCCCGACGGCGAGCGTGCCGGACGGTCCGCCCGCTTCGTCGAGGCCTTCCGCGGGTTGCGGCCGGCACCGCTTCCGGTCGCCCTCTCGTCCTACTGCCGCCCGACCCTCCACGACATCGACTGGGCTGCATGGCGGAGCGCCGGGTTCGCGTTCCTTCCCCAGGCGTACGTGAACGACTTCGGCGAGGACGTCGCGCCCGCGGCGTGCGCAGCGGCGGCGGCGGGAGCCTTCGCCCCCGCGGACGTGCACCCGACGATCGGCGTCTACGACGGGCAGCGCGGAACGATCGACGTCTCGAGATACGTCGACCTCCTCGATGCCGCCGGAACGGTAGGCTTCTCCGTCTACCTCGCCGAGACCGGCATGACCGAGGCCTCGTGGTCGGCGCTCGGAGAGGGAATCCGCGAGAGAGGCATCGCAGCACCGGTGGGGTGACCCTGCGACCTCCGCGGAGGCGTCCGGGCGTCGAGGGCCGGGGGCCGCCGCGTCAGAGCTCGAGATACGTGAGCAGCTCCTCGGCGATCGCGAGCGAGGAGGTCGCCGCGGGAGACGGAGCGTTCCGCACCCACACCGTGCGTCCGCTGACGTCGAGCCGGAAGTCGTCGACGAGCGCGCCGTCGCGATCCACCGCCTGCGCGCGCACTCCCGCCGGCGCCGCGACGACGTCCTCAGCACGCAGCTCCGGGACGTAGCGGCGCGCCTCCCGCACGAACGCGCGCTTGCTCAGCGAGCGGGCCACCTCGTGCGCTCCCGAGGCCCAGTGCTTCCGGGCGACGCGCCACATGCCCGGCCAGGTCACCGTGTCCCGCAGATCTACGAGGTTCACGTCTCTGCGGCGGTACCCCTCGCGGGCGTACGCGAGCACGGCGTTCGGCCCGACGAGCACCGAGCCGTCGACCGCGCGCGTGAGGTGCACGCCGAGAAACGGGAGCGAGGGGTCGGGAACCGGGTAGACGAGCCCGCGCACGAGGTGGCTGCGCTCGGGGCGCAGCCGCCAGTACTCGCCACGGAACGGCACGATGCGAGGCTCGGCGGGCTCGCCCGAGGCACGCGCGAGCCGGTCGGCGTGGAGCCCGGCGCACACGAGGACGCGGTCGGCGTGCTCCTCCGACCCGTCCGCGAGCTCGACGCACGGCTCGCCTCCCTCGGCGCGAACGCGCCGCACCGGGGTGCCGGTGCGGATCACCGCCCCGCGCGTGCGCATCTCACCCGCGAGTGCCCCGCACACCGCGGTGTAGTCGACGATCGCAGTGGTCGGCGAGTGCAGCGCCGCGATCCCGACCGTGTGCGGCTCCAGCGCTCGAAGCTCCGTGGCGTCGACCAGCCGCGTCTCCGCGACGCCGTTTGCGCGGGCGCGCTCGAGGATGCGCTCGAGCCGCGGCAGCTCGCCCTCCTGCGTCGCGACGAGGACCTTGCCGCACTCGTCGAAGGGCAGCTCGTGCTCGAGGCAGAACGCGCGCAACAGCTCTCCGCCGCGTCGGCAGAGCCGCGCCTTCAGCGAGCCCGGCTCGTAGTAGAGGCCGGCATGCACCACGCCGCTGTTCCTGCCGGTCTGGTGCTGTGCGAGCAAGGGCTCCTTCTCGAGGAGGACGACCTCGACGTCCGGTCGCTCGAGTGCGAGGAGGCGACCGGCTGCGAGGCCCAGGATCCCCCCTCCGACGATGACGACCCGCACGGTCAGGCAACCTCGATGGACTCGAGAACGACGCCCTGGGCAGCGTCGCCGGTCACGTCCGAGTCGACCGTCGCCTCGACCTCCGCACCCTCGGCGACCGTGCCCTTGCACGCGTCCGCCCAGTGCTCGGCGAAGTGCTCCGGCGTGAAGTGGGAGAGCGCACCGAGGCGCACGCGGATGCCGACGACGCGCGTCGCCCGCTCCGCCTCGGCGACGGCGAGCACCTTTCCGACGACGTCGTCCATCAGCGCGCGCTCGTGCACGACTCCTCCACCCCGAGCTCGGCCAGAACCGTCGAGACCGTCTCGTCCAGGGCCGACGCCACGGCAGGAGACATCTCCTCGCCCATCCCGAACGTGACACCCTCGACGCCGACGAGGACGACCCGGTGCGGCGCTCGCCCGACGGCACGGCCGAGCTCCAGAGCGTCGGCGACGCCCACGGCGTGCGTCGAGGCCAGGCCCAGGTCGCGGGGCAGCGAGCCGTCCCCGACATCCACGCGGTGAACCGTGCCCGGTGCCGAACCCGTGACGACGGCGTCGACGACCACCAGCGCCTCGAGCCCCGCCCACTCGTCGAGGAGACGCGTCGGCTCGTCGCCGCAGTCGAGGACTGCCGCCCCTCGCTCGCGCAAGCGCTCGGCGACGCGCGGGCCGACTGCGTCGTCTCCCCGATAGGGGCTGCCGAGGCAGACGGCCGCAGAGGTCAGAGCCGTTCCACCTCGAGTCGCAGGAAGTGCGTCGCGCAGGAGATGCACGGATCGTAGTTCCGGATCGTCTGCTCGCAGCGGTGCGCGAGCTCGTCGTCGGGAAGATCGAGCGCGGCACCGACGACCCCGACGAGGTCCTCCTCGATCGTCCTCTGGTTCTGGGCGGTCGGGGGCACGATCTTCGCGTCCACGATGACGCCGTCGGCGTCGACGTCGTAGCGGTGCCAGCAGATCCCGCGCGGCGCCTCCGAGCACCCGTGCCCGCTGCCCGCTCGCGGCACGAGGTCGAGGCCCGGAGGGTCGAACGGCTCGTAGGCGTCGATCAGGCGCAGCGCCTCGTCGAGCGCGTACACCGTCTCGACGGCGCGGACGACGATCGACCTGAAGGGGTTGCGGCACACGTCGCCCAGGCCGGCCTCTGCGGCGACCTCGCGGGCCAGCGGCGTGAGCTCCCGGCTGTTCAGGGCGTAGCGGGCGAGCGGCCCCACCAGGTAGCTGCCGACACCCGCGAGCTCCGAGTGGAGGGCGTTCGAGCGCTCGACGTGCGTCTCCGTGAAGTGGCCCTCGTACTCGGAGACGTCGATGTCGAGACCCGTCGACGACACGAGGCGGCCGCGATCGATCGGGTACTCGCCGGGGTGGCGCATGGAGACGAAGCAGTAGTCCTGCTCGAAGTCCGGGAAGTCGAAGCCGGCCACGAAGCGCGCGAACGCGACGGACGCCTCCCGCGCCCACTCGAGCTCTGGCACGAGCGCGCGCACCTCGCCCCTCGAAGGCGCCTTGTAGAAGCCGCCCGCGCGCAGGTTGACGGGATGCACCTCGCGGCCTCCGACGACGCGCATCAACGCGTTGCCCGCCTTCTTCAGGCGGAGCGCCGTCTCGACGAGGTCGCGATGGTCGCGTGCCATCTCGACGGCGCCGGCGTAGCCGAGGAAGTCGGGCGCATGCAGCATCGCCGTGTGCAGGACGTGGCTCTCCACCCACTCGCCGCAGTAGACGAGGCGCCGCAGGTTCCGGATCTCCTCCGGCAGCTCGACCCCGCAGAGCGCCTCCATCGCGTTGCACGCGCTCGTGATGTATGCGACGGGACAGATCCCGCAGATGCGCGCGGTGATGTCGGGGGCCTCCATGAACTGCCTGCCGCGGAGGAGCGCCTCGAAGAACCGGGGCGGCTCGAAGATCTTGAACTGAACCTCCTCGAGGGCGCCGCCGCGGATGCGGACGAGCATCGCGCCCTCGCCCTCGACGCGCGCGAGGTAGTCCGTGCGGATCTCCCTCGTCTCACTCATGCGCCGTGCTCGCCTCCCGGAAGGCCGGTGCGTTCGCGTTGAACGTCCGCAGGGCCCTGGCGATGCCGTCGTCGTCGACCCCGAGCTCCTGCCACCGACGCGCGAGCGCCGCCATGTTCGGCGACTCCATCGGGCCGAAGCAGCCGTAGCAGCCGCGGGCGTACGCGGGGCAGATCGCGCCGCAGCCCGCCTGGGTGACCGGCCCGAGGCAGGGAGTGCCGAACGCGACCATCACGCACGGCGTCCCCCGCGCCTTGCACTCCGTGCAGACGCTCGTGGTGGGAAGACGGGGCTTCCGGCCGGCGAGGATCGCGGACAGGGCCTCGAGGAGCTGCTCCTTCGAGATCGGGCAGCCCCGGAGCTCGAGATCGACGGTGACGTGGTCGGAGATCGGGCTCGACGCCTCGAGCGTCGAGATGAAGTCCGGCGACGCGTAGACGAGCGGGATCCATTCCCGCACGTCCGCGAAGTTGCGGAGCGCCTGGATCCCGCCGGACGTCGCGCAGGCCCCGATCGTGACGAGGAGCCTCGTCTGCTCCCTGATCTCCCGGATGCGCTCGACGTCGTGCGCTGTCGTGACGGAGCCCTCGACGAGCGAGACGTCGTAGGGCCCCTCGACCACGGCGCTCGTCGCCTCCGGGAAGTACGCGATCTCGACGCCCTCGGCGATCGCGAGGAGCTCGTCCTCGCAGTCGAGGAGCGAGAGCTGGCACCCGTCGCAGGAGGCGAACTTCCAGACGGCGAGCTTCGGCCTGGTCGCGACGGCGCTCACAGCTCGCGCACCTCCAGCAGCCTCGACATCACGTCGGCCCGGAAGACGGGGCCGTCGCGGCAGATCAGCGCCGGGCCGAGCTGGCAGTGGCCGCAGTGGCCCACGCCGCAACGCATGTTGCGCTCCAGCGAGACCCAGATCCGCTCGGCCGGCACGCCTCGGTCGACGAGCGCGCGCACCACGAACACCATCATCACCTCCGGGCCGCAGACGAGGGCGGTGGCCTCCGCCGGATCGAAGACGGCGCCCGGGATGAGCGTCGTGACGAGCCCGACGCGGCCGTGCCACCCCTGCGCCGCCGCATCCACGGTGACGTCCACCTCGACGTCGAACCGCGAGCGCCACTCCTCGACCTCGTGCACGAACAGGAGCTCGCCGGGGGTTCGCGTCCCGAGGAGCACCGAGACCCGCCCGTAGTCGCCGCGCTGCGCGAGGGCGTGCCGGATGGCCGGCCGGAGCGGTGCGAGCCCGATGCCGCCCGCAACGACGACGAGATCGCCCCCTGCCGCCTCGGCCAGAGGCCACCCGTTTCCGAACGGCCCCCGGACACCGACGGGATCACCGGGCTCGAGCCGGCAGAGGGCGCCGGTGACGGCGCCGACCTCGCGCACCGTGTGGGTGAGGGGCCCGTCGCCGAGGTGCTCCCCGCTCGTCGAGATCGGAGCCTCCCCGACTCCGAAGGCGTAGAGCATGTCGAACTGGCCGGCACGCGGCCGAACGGCCTCGTCGAGCGGCTCGAGCTCGAGCGTCCACGTGTCCGTCGTCTCCCGCGTGCGCGAGAGGACACGATGGAGCAACGGGGTCATCGCCCCGACGGCGGGAGCCTCAGCTGGCGACGGAAGCCCCATAGACGTCGAGCAGGCGGAAG
>JBFFGH010000088.1:0-9492 GCA_041557575.1 Gaiellaceae bacterium | reverse complement strand
GACGGCAGCCTCGAGAGCGCCCTCGGGCGCCCGACCGTCCCGCACTCCTTGCAGCACGAGCCCCGTGCCGAGCGGCTTCGTCAGGAACAGGGCGTCACCTGCCCTGGCACCCGCTTTCGGCCACAGGGCGTCCGGATGCACCGTCCCGACGACGGCGAGCCCGTACTTCGGCTCCACGTCGCGAATCGTGTGACCGCCGGCGAGGATCGCTCCCGCGGCCCTCACGCGCTCCCCGGCGCCGGCGAGCACCTCCCCGAGCACGTCCGTCGGCAGCTCCTCCGGGAACGCCGCGACGGAGAGCGCGAGCAGCGGAGCCCCGCCCATGGCGAAGACGTCGTTGAGCGCGTTCGTCGCCGCAATCGCGCCGAAGGAGCGCGGGTCGTCGACGAGCGGCGGGAAGAAGTCGACCGTGAACACGATCGCGCGCTCGTCGTCGAGGCGGTAGACCGCCGCGTCGTCGGCCGGATCGAGCCCGACGAGAAGATCGTCGTCGTCGGTGGGGACGATCCCGCCGAGGAGGGTCTCGAGCCGCGCCGCCGCGTACTTGGCCGCACACCCTCCGGCACGGGCGAGCGATGTCAGCGGGACGCTCTCCATGTCTCAACTCTAGGCGGAAGGAGAACGCGCGAGGAGCGCGAACATCACCGGCGGAGAGATCCGTCCCCTTCTCCTCTCCCCCTGACGACAGCGGCCGCCGCCCCCTCGGCGGCCGCTGATCCTTCCCGGTGACATACTCGACGCCGTGAAGTCGGCTCTCGTGACGGGAGGCTCCGTGGGAATCGGTCTCGCCCTCGCCCGGATGCTCCGGGAGGACGGGTACGAGCTCACTCTCGTCGCGCGCCGGCCGGAGCCACTCGCCGAGGCGGCAGCCGAGGTCGGCGCCTTCGCCGTCGCGGCGAACCTCGGCGACCCGGACGAGTGCGTGCGCGCGGTCTCCGCTCATGCGGAGCGCTACGGAGAGATGAGCGTGCTCGTCAACTCCGCGGGGCTCGGCATCGGGGGAGCCTTCGCGAAGCTCGACACGAAGCGCATCGGGCTCCAGCTCGACGTCAACCTCCGCGCCACGATGATCGTGACTCGCGAATCGCTGCCACTGCTCCGCGCATCCCGCGGGCACATCATCACGCTGGCGTCGATCGCCGGGACGATCCCCACCCCGGGCCTGGCGGTCTACGGCGCGACGAAGGCCGCCCTCATCGCCTTCACGAACTCCCTCAACCGCGAGGAAGCCGAGCACGGGGTTCGCGCAACCGCGATCTCACCCGCGTTCGTCGCGACGAGGATGACGGAGTGGACGGGCCTCTCCGAGGAGGAGCAGATCCAGCCCGGTGACATCGCCGAGCTCGTGCGCGCCGTCCTCCGTCTGAGCCCGAATGCACGCGTGCCGAACATCGTCGTCGAGCGCATGAGCGACGAGGTCTGAAGGGCCCGAGCCGGGCAGCCGAGCCGCGCTACCGCTCTATGGGCACGTCGACGAGATTGCCCCACTCCATCCACGAGCCGTCGTAGTTCCTGACACGCTCGTAGCCGAGGAGCTCCCGCAGCACGAACCACGTGTGCGCCGAGCGCTCGCCGATCCGGCAGTAGGCACGGATCTCCTTGTCTGCGGTGATCCCCTTCGCCTCGTAGATCGCCCGGAGCTCATCGGCGTCCTTGAACGTGCCGTCGTCCCGAACGGCTGTCGTCCAGGGGATCGACTGCGCCCCCGGAATGTGCCCGGGTCTCGAAGCGCCTTCCTGCTCGTACCCCGGCGGAGCGATCAGCTCGCCGGCGAACTCCTGCGGGCTCCTGACGTCGACGAGCGCGATCGCCGGATCACCGAGGCCGGCGAGAACGTCGTCCCGGCGAACGCGGATGGACTCGTCCAGGTCGGACGCGGCGTACTGCGCGGACATGGGGCTCGGCATCGTGAGGACCATGTCGCGGCCCTCGTCGATCCACTTCTGGCGGCCGCCGTCGAGGAGCCGGACGTCGCCATGACCGTAGACCTTGAGGTACCAGTACGCGTAGGCCGCGAACCAGTTGTTCTTGTCGCCGTAGAGGACGACGGTCGTGTCGTTCGAGATCCCCCGCTCGCCCATGAGCGTCTCGAACTGCTGCTTCGTCACCACGTTCCGCACGAGCGAATGCTGGAGGTCATCCCTCCAGTGGAGCTTGACCGCTCCGGGGATGTGACCGTCCTCGTAGAGGTCGGGATCCTCGTCGACCTCCGCGACGACGACGGCGGAGTCGTCGAGATGATCCGCGAGCCACTCGGTCGTGACCAGCACGTTGGCGAACGAGCTACTCATCGCTCCTCGAGAGCGAGCCTACCAATGCCCCGAGCGGCGGTCAGCCGGAGGCGAGCTCTCGGCGGACGGCATCCTCGAGCTCCCTCACCGACACGACGCCTTCGAAACGGTCGACGATGCGCCCGTCGCCGTTCACCAGGAACGTCCAGGGCTCGGTGTCGAGCTTCCACTCCTCGAGCCAGCGGTTGAAGCCCTTCGCCGGATCGTTGTCCTCGTAGACCTCGACGTGGATGAACCGGACATCGCTTCCCTGGAGCCGGCGCGCGACCTCCTCGACGACGTCCACCGCCGGGCCGCAGGTGCGACTCGCACAGAACTTCGGCGTCGCGAACGTGACCACGAACGGCACCTTCGCGTCGAGCGACTCGGCCACCGAGTACTCGAGCAGCGTCTCGTCGGGCGGCGTCCGCGTCGTCAGCTTCGAGAAGTCCCCGTTGACGGAACGGATGGTCGGGGTCATCGAGCGCGGAGCGGGATCACCGACGTCCGGCTCAGGATCCTCCTGCTGCACGATGACGTTCCCGAGGGCTTGCACCTTTCTCGCAGTGTTCTCGGGCTCCGCGAGCATCCAGTACTTCCCCGCCTCGGGCAGACGGAACCGAGCCACGTAGATGTGGCTCGCATTGGCCTCGTCGCCGCCCGGAACGCCGATGCGCTCGAGCTTCGCGGTGGTCTCGAGGAACGGCTCGGCGTCGAGCCCCTTCGCGACCCAGACCTTCGCAGCGGGAGTCGTGACGAGCCGACCCTCGGCGTCGACGACGAGAAACGAGACGCGAACCTCTCCGGGCTCGTGGTTCTGCGTCCCCGAGACGACGGCGACATCGTCGCCAGGCGCCAGCCAGAGCTCCTCGAGCGTCTCACCGGCGCCGGGGGCACCGGCCGTCGTCGTCTGGTCTCCGCCGCCACACCCGGCGAGGAGCAAGCACGACATGACGGCCAGCGCCGCAGCAGGACGCATGGGCGTCCGAGTGTAGCGACGAACTTCGGAGCTACATCAGGTGGCCGTCCGACCAGGAGTCAGGACGCACCGACCCCAGCCAGGCAGCGACCAACGCCAGGTTGGCCAGGAAGATCACGAGCCTCGGCTTCACGACGACCTCCTCTCTCAGAAGCGGATTTCCTGGAGCGCCTCAGCGGCTCTCCGGTACAGATGCGCGGCTCCGCGGTCGTCCCCACGCCGCGTCGCCAGGTCTCCCAGTGCGACCCACGCCTCCGTCCGGTGACTGACCGACGCCATCTGCTCTGCAGCTGCGTCGGCCGCCCGGAAGCACTCTTCCGCCTCGTCGAGATGCCCGCGCTCCATCAGCGCTCGTCCCAGTACGAGCTGCGACGGGCAGATCTCGTGGAGAAAGTCCTCCCGACCCTGCAGGAGATCGAGCGCCTTGCGCGCGAGCTCGTCTGCCTGGTCGTACTCCCCACGGCGCAGGTGCACCGTGGCCAGACCGCCGAGCGCCTGTGCGGCGTCGGCGGGTGAATCGGTATCGAGCGCCCTCGAGAAGGACGCCTTGAGGTGCTCGGTGGCGCGCTCCTCGTCGCCGAGGAGAAGCGTGAGCCCACCGAGGTTGAGAAGGAGCCGCCCGACGTTCCTCTCGTCGTTCAGCTCCTGGTACAGCTCCTTCGCACGCTGTCCGTACGTCCGGGACAGCACCCAGTGACCCTCGCGCTGAGCGACGAGCATCGCCTGGAAGTACGTGTTGGCGATCGCTCGTCGATCGCCGAGATCCTGAGCGAGCTCCAGCGCACGCTCGACGTCCTCTCGCGCCGCGACGTAATCCCTGTTCCGCCTGTGGCAGCGGGAGCGCCAACCGAGGATCTCGGCCCGCAGCAGGTCGCACGGCATCCCCGACCCCTCGGCGAGAGCGAGCGCCTCGTCGAAGAGCGCGATCGCGGTGCCGACGCTCGAGAGCTTGTACCGGCACACCCCGAGCCGGAACACGACGTCCGCGCGCTCGACGTCTGAGAATTCGGGGCGCTCCGAGAGCTCGCGCGCCCGCTGCATGAGCCCGGTCGCAGCGCGCACCTCGCCAACCTGCTGGAGCGACCAGGCCTCACCGACGAGAGCCCGGAACTCGAGCGTCGGGACGAGCGTCCCCTCGACGGCTGTCTGCGCGTCTCGAAAGGCGGCGACCGCCTCCTCGTCGCGATGATCCTCTGCGAGCGCCTCGGCCTGGACGAGCAGCGCCTCCACCTTCGTGCGCTCCTCGGAGGAGACCCCGGTGGCGAGGAAGGCCGGGTCGACGCCGAGCTGCCCGGCGAGGAGCGCGAGCGTCGTCTCGGTCGGTCGCGTCTTCCCGCGCTCGATCTGGCTGATGTACTCCTTCGAGAAGCGGCCGGCCGCGAGATCGCTCTGCGTCATCCCGGCTGCCACGCGCAGCGCGCGGAGCCGCTCACCGAGGCGAGCCGCGCTGGGTGCCGCGCCTCGGGTGGCTGCGATCGTGGACGTCGTGGGCTGCTCGGTCATTCCCATCTCCCAGTGAACTCACGGGAGATGCCGGTCGGCTCCCCCCGGAGGGGGATGTGACGGGAGCTTCCGTGAGTCAACTGACAATACTCGAAATCACTTGACCTAGCTACTTGACTTTTCTGGACCTGACTCCTATAGTCAGGCCCACACCGCACCGATCGGACGCCAGATCGGATGCGTGGCACCACCGCCGGGGACAGCCGGCGGGCGCAGGAAGAGCGTGGCTGGGCCGCAGAGCCACGAGTCTCCGGCTCGCCGACCCGGGAAGGGGTCGCCTCGAACGGGAAACGCCCCCGGAGCCGCAGCCGGGGGCGTTTTCGCGTCCGGGCCCGTGCGTGGTCGACGCGCCCCGAAGCCCGCGGGTCAGTCCGCGCCGGCGAGCCAGCGGTGCCGCTGCGCCAGGATCGCCGCGAAGTCCTCGGCGGAGAGCACCCCGCCCAGGCGATCGGCGATGGAGACGAGCATGATCGCCGCGACGAAGATCCACGCCTCAACGTCCGCATCCCGCTCCCGATGGATCGCGCCCGCCTCCTGCATCCGCGTCACCAGGCCCACGAGGAAGCCGTGAACCTCGCGCATGTGCTCGCGCACGTGCCGGCGTATCTCCTCGTCCTCTCCCGCCTCGGTGATCGCCTGCATCCAGAGGCTCGGCAGCAGGAAGTTCGTCTTGCGGAGCGCCGTCGGCGCGATCGACAGCATGCCCTCCTCGGGCCCGAGCTCCGACATCCGGGACTCGATCTGCCCGCGAACCTGCTCCCACGCCTCGTCGAGGCAAGCGAAGTAGAGATCCCGCTTCGAGTCGAAGTGCCGGTAGAGGATCGGCTCGGACACGCCCGCAGCGCGAGCGATGCCGGAGGTCGTCGCACCGGCATAGCTGCCCTCCGAGAACACCTGAAGCGCTGCGTCGACGAGCGCGCGTCGACGCTCCGCAGCCGACAGCCTCGTCGTCGCGCCGGGGCTCACGCAGCCGGCTCCGGTGCGACGTGGTCCGCGCCGTCCGCTACCTCGTTCCCGCGGACGAGCGTGAACGCGACGATCGCTCCGACGGCTGCGATCCCCGCGGCGACGAGCAGGGCACGTTCGAAGCCGGCGGTGAAGGACTTCGGGTCGTACGTGGCGCCCATCTGCGACGCGACGATGGCTCCCATGACCGCGATCCCCATCGTGCCGCCGACCTGCCGCGCGCTGTTCAGGACCGCAGCTCCCACTCCGGCCTTGTCGACGGGAACGGCCCGGGTCGCGGCCGCGGTGCTCGGTGTCATGGTCAGGGCCATCCCGAGCCCGCCGATGACGAGCGACGGCAGGAGGTGCCAGTACGACGCGTCGATGGAGAGCCGGGAGAAGAGCACGAGCTGGATCGCGATGAGCGTCATCCCGACCGTCATCAGCCCCCTCGAGCCGACGCGGTCTGCGGTCCTCCCCGCGATCGGGGCGACGAGGATGATCAGGATCGTCATGGGAAGGAAGGCGGCGCCCGCCTGGACTGCCGAGTACCCGAGGACGTTCTGCATGAAGAGCGACACGAAGAAGAAGACCCCGAACATCGAGAGGGAGACGAGCAGCATCGCGAGATTCGCTCCCGCGTAGGTCCTGTTCCGGAAGAGCTCGAGCTGCAGCATCGGAGCCCGCTGGTGGCGCTCGAGCACGACGAAGGCGGCGAGGGCGATCGCTGCGAAGGCGAACGAGCCGACGATGCGCGGCGAGGTCCAGCCGTACGTGTTCGCCTCGATGAGCGCGTACGTCAGGGCGAAGAGGCCGAGCCCGGACGTCACGAGCCCCGGCAGGTCGAGCCTCTCGTGGGTCTCGTCGCGCGACTCCCGGATGAGGACGAAGCTCACTGCGATCCCGGCGAGGCCGAACGGGACGTTGACGAAGAAGATCCAGTTCCAGTTGAGATGCTGCGTGATCAGACCGCCGACGAGTGGGCCGATCGCGAGCGCGAGAGCCGACACGCCTGCCCAGATCCCGATCGCGGTGCCGCGCTCACGGGGCGGGAAGGCCGCGGCGATGAGCGAGAGAGTCGCCGGGTTCATCAGCGCAGCTCCCGCTCCCTGCAGCACGCGGGCGCCGATCAACATCTCGCTCGACCAGGACAGCCCGCAGAGGAGCGACGCGAGCGTGAAGACGGCGATCCCGATCACGAAGACCAGCCTCCGCCCGTACGCGTCCGCGACCTTCCCGCCGACGAGCAGGAGCGCTGCGAACGTGAGCGCATAGCCGGTCACGATCCACTGCAGCTCCGAGAGGCCCGCATCGAGGTCGCGCTCGATGGACGGCAGGGCGACGTTCACGACCGTGTTGTCGAGCATGATCATGAACAGGCCGACCGAGACCGCGGCGAGCGTGAGCCACTTGCGGTTCTCGTCTGCGAAGATCCGACTTCTCATGGAGCGTCCTTCCAGGTCGTGAGTGGCCGCTAAGTTAGCAGACACTAACCCCCCTGCCCGAGCCGGCCTGACGTGGGTCCCGAGCGGCGAGCAGCAGGCCGCGACCAACGTCTTCCGACTCGCGCGCAGCCTGGGCTGCAGCGACTTCGACGAGCTCCATCGCGTGTCGATCGAGGAGCCCGACCGGTTCTGGCGCGCGGTCGTCGCCGACCTCGGCATTCCCCTCGAACGGGACTGGGAAGCGGTCCTGGACGAGTCGCAGGGGATCGAGTGGACGACGTGGTTCCTCGGCGCCCGGCTGAACATCGCCGAGGCCTGCGTCCATCGCTGGGCGCGCGAGACGCCGGATCGCGAAGGCGCGGTATGGATGCCCGAGGTGGGCGAGCGGCGCTCGCTCACGTGGGCCGAGCTCTCGCACGAGGTTCGCCGCCTCGCGGAGGCGCTCCGGGCCTTCGGCGTGCAGGAGGGAGACTCGGTCGGCACCTTCCTGCCGATGGCGCCCGAGGCGGCGGTCGCGTCGCATGCGTGCGCGCACATCGGCGCCGTGCAGGTGCCGATCTTCTCGGGCTTCGCGGGGCCGGCCGTGTCGTCCCGGCTCGCGGACGCCGGAGCCAAGCTCGTGCTCACGGCGGATGGCTCGTACCGCAGGGGGAAGCTCGTCCCGATGAAGGCCGTGCTCGACGAGGCGCTGCACGAGGCGCCGAGCGTGGAGACGGTCGTCGTCTGGCGTCGCGCCGGGAACGACTGCCCGATGACCCGAGGGCGGGACGTGTGGTGGGAGGACGTCGTCGCGGATCGGCCCGGCGAGCTCGAGCCGCACTCCGTCGAGAGCGAGGCGCCGTACCTCATCGCGTACACGTCGGGAACGACCGGGAAGCCGAAGGGAGCGCTCCACGTGCAGGGCGGCTTCCTCGTCTCGATCGCCCGCGAGACCGCCTACCAGGCGAACCTCGGCGACGACGACCGCGTCCTCTTCGCGACCGACATGGGCTGGATCATGGGCCCGTGGACCGTCGTCGGAGCCATGGCGTGCGGCTCGACGGTGGTGTTCATGGAAGGCGCGCCCGACTTCCCGAGCGATCGCGTGTGGGCGGCCGTCGAGCGCGAGCGCGTCACGATGCTCGGCGTGTCGCCGACGCTCGTGCGGGCGCTGATCCCGCACGGTGAGCCCGACGCCGACCTCTCGTCGCTCCGCGAGGTCGTGACCACCGGCGAGCCGTGGAACCGCGGCCCCTACGACTGGCTCGACGAGCACGTCTGCGGCAAGGGCCGCATCCCGATCGTGAACATCTCGGGCGGCACCGAGGTGGGCGCATGCTTCCTCTCGGTGACCATGCTCCGCCCGACCAAGCCCGTCTCGCTCGGCTTCCCTGCGCTCGGGATCGATCTGGACGTCTTCGACGACGAGGGCCGTCCGGTGCGGGGCGAGGTCGGAGAGCTGGTGTGCAAGCGACCGTGGCCGGGAATGACCCGTGGGATCTGGGGGGACGCCGAGCGCTACCTCGAGACGTACTGGCAGCGATTTCCCGGAGTCTGGACGCACGGCGACTGGGCGTCGATCGACGAGGACGGCTACTGGTTCCTGCACGGGCGCTCCGACGACACGCTCAACATCGCCGGCAAGCGGATCGGGCCCGCGGAGCTCGAGTCGGCTGCAGTCGGGCACACCTCCGTCGTGGAGGCCGCCGCCATCGGGATCCCGCACGAGGTCAAGGGCGAGGTCGCGTGGCTGTACTGCGTCCTCGCACCGGGGGCGCAGACGACCCCCGACGAGGTGAGGGAGGCCGTTGCGGATGAGCTCGGCAAGGCGTTCGCCCCCGACCGCGTGATCTTCGTCTCGGCACTGCCGAAGACACGGAGCGCGAAGGTCGTCCGGCGCGCGGTGCGGGCTCGAGCCCTCGGACGGGATCCGGGAGATCTCTCGACGCTCGAGAACCCGGAGGCCCTGGAGGAGATCCCCCGTGCCGTCTGACGAGCTCGGCGGAGTCGCGCTCGTCACGGGTGGCGGCCGCGGCATCGGGGCTGGCATCGCACGCGAGCTCGCCGCCGCGGGGATGCGCGTCGCCGTCACCGCCCGTACCGCCGATCAGGTCTCGGGCGTCGCCGAGGAGATAGGAGGGCTCGCGCTCGTCGGCGACGTCTCGCGACGCGAGGACGTCGAGGCGTGGGTCGAGCAGGTCGAGCGCGAGCTCGGCCCGATCGATCTCCTCGTCGCGAACGCGGGAGTCTCGGGCAGCGGGAAGCCCTTTCTCGAGGAGGCCCCCGAGGAGTGGTGGCGCGTGTTCGAGGTGAACGTCCTCGGCGCGTACCTCTGCGCCCATGCCGTCGCGGGTCGCATGGCGGCACGAGG
>JBFFGH010000087.1:0-9731 GCA_041557575.1 Gaiellaceae bacterium | reverse complement strand
GACGTCCATCCCGTCGACGACCTTCCCCGGGACGCCGTAGGCAACGGCGCGGGCGGCGACGGACGAGACGAGCGAGACGCGCTCCCAGGGCGTCGAGGCCCCGTAGCCGTTGTTCTCGCACACGAACACGACGGGCAGCCCCTGGACGGCGGCGAAGTTCAGGCCCTCGTGGAACGCCCCCTCGTTCGCCGCGCCGTCACCGAAGAAGCAGACCGCGACCTGGTCGGTGCGGCGCAGCTTGAACGCGAGCCCGAGGCCGGTGACGACCGTGTTCCCGCCGCCGACGATGGCGATCGCGGGGAGCATGCCGACGTCCGGGTCGCCGAGGTGCATCGAGCCCCCACGCCCTCGACAACAGCCGGTCTCCTTCCCGTAGAGCTCGGCCATGGCGGAGCGCGGCGTGACCCCTTTCGCGAGCGCGTGTCCGTGCGGACGGTGGGTCGAGGTGATCCAGTCGTCGGTCCCGAGAACGTCGCAGACCCCGACCGCGACGGCCTCCTGGCCCTGGTACTGGTGGAGCGTGCCCGGGATCTCGCCCTCGAGGAAGAGGTAGTAGACGCGCTCCTCGAAGCGCCGGATGAGCAGCATCCTCCGGTACAGCTCGAGGCTCGCGGAGGGCTCAGGCGGCACGGCCGGCGCTCCCGTAGAGGCGGATGAGGTCTCGCACGACGGGAACCATCTTCGCCTTTCCGGCCTCGAGGACGTCGGTCGACCGGTGCGAGCCGACGAGGTCGTGCGGCCCGAGGCCGGCCCGGGCGCCCGACAGCGCGTCCGCGACCCCGTCGAAGAAGGCCTGCTTGAGAACGGTGCCGACGTTGAACTTCGCAACTCCCCGCGCGATGGCGCCTTCGACCGAGCCCGGCGGGAAGCCCGTCCCTCCGTGGACGACCAGGGGCACGTCGACCCTCCGGTGGATCTCCTGGAGCCGGTCGAGGTCGATCTCCGCGGTTCGCCCCTCGAGGAGGTGGACGTTCCCGAACGAGACCGCGAGGCAGTCGACCCCGGTCTCCTCGACGAAGGAGCGCGCCTCGTCGGGATCGGTGAGCGAGGCGCCGTCCCGGTCGATCTCGGTGCCCCTCGCCTCCGGGAGCGCTCCGAGCTCGCCCTCGACGGCGACCCCCCGAGCGTGCGCCGCGGCAACGAGGGAGGCCACCTCTCCGATCGAGCCGAGCGAGCCGTTCGTGTGGAGCATCACCGCGCCGAACCCGGCATCCATGCCTCGCACGGCCTGCTCGTAGGTGTGCGCCTCGTTGAGCAGGAGGCACGTCGGCACTCCTGCGCGCTCGGCGACCTCCTGCCCGATGCCGCCGAGCACCTCGATCCCACCGCCGTCGAGCCAGCCCTGGTCGACGAGCAGGCAGCCGAACCCGAGCACGACCGGTGCCCGCTCCGCCTCGGCGGCCTCCACGACGGCCTCGAGCGAGTAGGGATCCCACGCCTCGAAGTAGCCGACGGCATAGCCGCCGGCACGGGCATCGGCGAGCAGCGTCTGCATCGGGACGAGCGCCACTCGCTCACACCGGGCCTGCGTCGGCCGCCCAGTCGGGGTTGGCGGCGACGAAGGCATCCGCCTCCGGGCGCGTGAACGTGCCCGCGTAGCAGCCGAGCGCGGTGCAGGCCGACGCTCCGAGCACGCTGGCGTAGCGCACGCAGCGCTCGAGCGTCCAGCCCTCCAGGAGCCCGACGACCAGGCCGGCGGCGAACGCGTCGCCCGCACCGGACGGCTCGATCGCCTCGATGGGCGGAGCCGGGACCTCGAGCACGTCGTCGCCGCTTCGCACGAAGGCTCCGCTCGCCCCGCGCTTGACGACGACCGTCCTCGCGCCCGCGTCGACGATGCGCTCCGCCTGCTCGCGCGGGTCGGTCGCCCCGGTGAGCGAGCGGGCCTCGTCCTCGTTCGGGAGGAAGAAGTCGGCGAGCGGGAGCAGCTCCCGGACGTCGTCGAGCGAGAGGTCCTCGTGATCCGTGGGGACGACGACGTCCAGCACGATCTTCGTGCCGTGCTCGCGCGCATGCCGGAACGACTCGGCGAGCTCGCCCTGCCGGAGCGCCGGAAGGACGAGGTATCCGCCGACGTAGACGACCTCGGCCTCCGCGAGCGCGTCCCGAGGGATGTCCTCGGCCGTCAGCGAGCCGTTCGCGCCGAAGGTGTGGAAGAAGCGCCGGTCGTCGCCCACGACCGAGAGAGCGACCGTCTTCGAGGTTCCCTCGCCCGGCGTGCGCAGCACTCCCGACGTGTCGATGCCGCGGTCGCCGAGGTAGCGCTCCACCATCTCGCCGAAGAGGTCGTCCCCGACCCTCCCGACGACCGTTGCCGGCACGCCGAGCCGCCCGAGCACGATCGCCGTGTTCGCCGCGCAGCCGCCGGGCTGCACGAGGAAGTCCTCCGTGGAGACGAGCTCTCCCGCCTCGGGGAGCCTGGCGATGGGCGGGACGAAGATGTCGGCAACGAGGATGCCGACGCTCAGGACCGGCGCGCTCACCGGCTCACTCGTCGCGGACGACGGTCGCCCTGCCGATCCGCGGGTCGGTGAAGACGTCGAGCTCGTCCGTGCTCCGGGTGGAGAACTCCGAGACGATCGCGCCCTCGTCTCCCGCCTGGAACCAGTGGAGCGTGTCGGGAGCGAGCGTGTACTGGTCGCCCGGTCGCAGGACGACCTCGTGCCAGACGGTGAAGACGCTCGGGTCGTCGCCGGGCGCGGTGCAGGCCGGGCCCGGGGTCGGCTCCCCCTCGACGTAGAGGTAGACGACCCCCTGGCGGCAGCGGAACGTCTCCTCCTTGCCCGGCGAGCCCCCGTGCGGGGGGTGGCGGTGCTCGGGGCAGGTCTGCCGCGGGAACATCACGAGCTCCTTCGCGCAGACGCGATCCGTGTTGACGTAGACGACGACCTCGAGCCCGATCTCCTCGAGCTGCGAGAGGCCGAAGTCGGCAACCTCGATCGCCGCGCGCTCCTCCTGCGTGAGCACGATGCCGGCGCCGGCGAGCACCTCGGCGGCGCGGTCCTGGGCGCTCGAGATCTCGTGCTGCGTGAGCAAGGGCGCCTCCTCAGCGACCGCCGCCGGACGGCAGCGTGCGGTACCGGATCGACTCCCTGGAGCCGGTCTCCGAGGAGCGGAGGATCGCCTGCCCGACCTCGTCGGCCCGGTAGCCGTCCTCGAAGGTCGCCCCGTAGGGAGCGACGTCCCCCGTCCCCGCGACGGCGGCCAGGAAGTGGTGCAGCTCGTGCACGAACGTGTCGCCCCACCCGATGATGTGCCCCGGGGGCCACCAGTGCTGCCAGAACGGGTGGTCGGCCTCGGAGACGAGGACGGTCTTGAAGCCGCGCGCGCGGTCGCCGTCGGCACGGAAGACCTGGAGCTCGTTCATCCGCTCCATGTCGAACGCGAGCGACGCCTTCTGCCCGTTGATCTCCCACTGGAGCGCGTTCCGGCGGCCGAGCGCGAGGCGCGTCGCCTCCAGCGTCCCGACCGTGCCGGACTCGAACTCCACGGCCGCCTCGATCGCGTCGTCGACCTGCCGTCCCGGGAGGAACGTGCGGACGAGCCCGGACACGCGTGCGATGTCGCCGACGAGGAAGTGCGCCAGGTCGATCGCGTGCGTGCCGAGGTCTCCGAGCGCTCCCGACCCCGCCTCGTCCGGATGGAACCGCCACGTGTCGAGCGAGGGGTCGTCGCCCCAGTCCTGGAGGTAGCGGACGCGGAAGTGACGGATCTCGCCGAGCTCGCCTGCCTCGAGCATCTCCCGCGCGAGCCTGACGGCCGGGACGAAGCGGTAGTTGAAGGCGCACATGTGCTTCACGCCGGTCGCCTCGACGCGCCGCCAGATCTCGAAGCTCTCGTCGGCCGAGCGCCCGAGCGGCTTCTCGCAGACGACGTGCTTGCCGGCTTCCGCGGCGGCGATCGTCGGCTCCGCGTGCAGGTGGTTCGGGCCGCCGTTGTCGAAGAGCCCGATCTCGGGATCCGAGACGAGATCCCGCCAGTCGGTCGTGGCGCGCTCGTAGCCGTACCTCGCCGCCGCCTCCGAGACGGCCTCCTCGTCGCGTCCCGCGATCGCGACGAGCCGTGGCGCGAGCGGCGGCGGCCACGTCATGTACGCGATCTTCCGGAACGCATTCGAGTGCGCCTTGCCCATGAACGCGTAGCCGAGCATCCCGATCCCGATCGACTCCGGCGCATGGCGCGAGTGCCCGGCATCGCTCACGACGCGGCCCTTCGAATCATCTTCGCGATACTACGCAGGCTGTGAGGACGCGGGGAGTCGGTGTGGGCGTGGCCGCAGCCGTCGCGGCGCTGATCGCCGGAACTGCGGTGGCCGCAGGCCCGGCGCAGGAGCCGACGCGGACGCTGGCAGGCGTCCGCCTGGTGAACGTCGCGACTCGCGTCGGGCTCGACTTCCGGCAGGGAGCGTTCCGCTTCGGCGCCTCCCCGGACGCCGCCGCGATGACCGGCGGGGGGCTCTGCTGGCTCGACTACGACAACGACGGCTGGGTCGACCTGTTCGTCGTCAACTCGTACTCGGATGCGGACGCGAGCCGCTGGCAGAAGGCCGGCGGGCTCCCCCGAAGCACCCTCTTCCGCAACAAGCGAGGCCGCTTCACCGACGTCGGCCGCAAGGCGAACGCCAGCCTCGCGATCAAGGGCCAGGGCTGCACGGCGGCGGACTTGAACGGCGACGGCCACACGGACCTCTTCGTCACGACCTCGAGCTACGACCGGCTGCTCTGGAACAACGGGGACGGGACCTTCACGGAGGGAGCGCGCGCCGCCGGGATCCGGAAGTACGGCTGGCACGGAGGGGCGGCGGTGGCCGACGTCAACCGGGACGGCCGTCCGGACCTGTACGTCGCGGGCTACACGAACCAGAACTTCCCGGTCCCCGGCTCCGCAGCCGGGTTCCCGACGAACTTCGCGGGCGTCCGTGACCTCCTCTACCTGAACGTCGGGCGCGACAAGAGCGGGCGCTCGAGATTCCGGGAGGTCGGCGTCGACGCCGGTCTCGAGGCGGCTCGCCTCGACCACAGCCTGGGTGCGGTCTTCTCCGACTTCGACGGCGACGGGCGGCCCGACCTCTACGTGGCCAACGACGGCGACCCGAACCGCCTCTACCAGAACATCGCGTGGCCGGGGGGCAAGCGCACGGACCCCGCGGGGCTCGGCTTCCGCTTCGAAGAGCGCGCGGCGGGCGCAGGCGTTGCAGATCCGAACGCGGGAATGGGCGTGGCAGTCGGAGACTTCTCCGGCGACGGCCGGGCCGACCTCTTCGTCTCGAACTCGCGGGGCCAGGGCCACGCCGTCTACTCCGGGCTGGCCCCGACGCCGTCCGGAGCGTCGTTCGCCGACGTCCGCGAGGGCTTCGCGACCGCGTTCGGCCACGACTTCACCGGCTGGGGCGTGACGTGGGTCGACCTCGACCTCGACAGCGACCTCGACGTCGTCCTCGCGAACGGCGAGATCCCCGTGACGAGCCTGAAGAAGGACGCGCAGCCGATACAGGTGCTCGAGAACCGTGCGGCGCAGGGCGACCCGGGGGTGTTCGTCGACGGGAGCGAGCTCGTCGGAGTGCAGACGCTTCCGAAGACCGTCGGCCGCGGGCTCGCCGTCGCGGACTTCGACAACGACGGCAAGGCCGACATCGCCATCAACACGATCGGGGGCCGCCTGCAGCTGCTGCGAGCGACGGGAGCGCAGGGCCACTGGCTCGGCGTTCGGCTCGCCAGGTTCGCACCCGGCGCGGTGGTCACCGCCGTCCTGCCCGATGGGACCCGACTCGTGCGTGAGGTCCAGGCGGGCTCGAGCTACGCATCCTCCGAGGACCCGCGCGTGCTCCTCGGCCTGGGGGACGCGACCACCGTGGCCGAGCTGACCGTCCGGTTCCCGAACGGTCGCGAGACGCGGCTCGAGAACGTCCGCGCAGACCGGATGGTCACCGTTCGCCCGCCCTCGACCCGCGCGGGGCACCCTCGCCTTCGCGGCGCCATCGAGGGCTGCGTCCGGCAGGACCTCCGCGGGCAGTCCGTCGCGCGCGTCTGGGACGAGATGATCCTCGACGCGATCCGCCGCGACATCCCCGCACCCGGCACGCACGCCCGAAACCTGTTCGACGTCTCGGCGGCCATGTGGGACGCGTGGGCGGCGTACGACCCGAAGGCGGACGGCTACTTCGTCACCGAGAAGCGCAAGGCCCGCGACGTCGAGGCAGCGCGCGAGGAGGCGATGAGCTACGCCGCCTACCGGGTCCTGGTCTGGCGCTACTCCTACGGGGCGAACATGCGCGTGACGTTCGGCGAGCTGACCGGCACGCTGCGCTCGCTCTGCTACGCCCCGCGCTTCACGGGCACCAAGGGAGGCTCGCCCGCAGCCCTCGGCAACCGGATCGCCGCGGCGGTCATCCGCCATGGAAGGCGAGACGGCTCCATGGAGCGTCGTCACTACATCGACGAGTCGTACACGCCGGTCAACGAGCCGCTCGTCGTCGCCGATCCCGGAACGGTGATGCACGACCCCACGTTCTGGCAGCCGCTCGCTCTCGACCAGACCGTGGCGCAGAACGGCCTCCCCGTGCCGGGGAAGGTGCAGACCTTCCTCGGTGCCCAGTGGGGCTGGGTTCGCGGGTTCGCGCTGCCCTCGTCGAAGAAGGGCCTCCCCGTCGATCCCGGGCCGCCGCCGACCGGGACGCCCGAGGACGCCGCCTTCAAGCAGGCGGCGATCGAGGTCATCCGCGTGAGCAGCGAGCTCGATCCCTCCGACGGCGTGATGGTCGACATCGGTCCCGGAGCGATCGGCAACAACACCCTCGGAGCGAACGACGGCCACGGATACGACGTCAACCCGGTGACGGGCGAGCCGTACACCCCGGAGCTCGCCTCGCGCGCCGACTTCGCCCGGATCCTGGCCGAGTTCTGGGCCGACGGCCCCCACTCCGAGACTCCACCCGGCCACTGGAACGTGATCGCAAACACGGCGTCCGACTCACCTCTCATGGCCGAGCGCATCGGCCCGACGCCGGCCGATCGCCTGCGCTGGGACGTGAAGCTCTACTTCGCGCTCAACGGCGCCGTGCACGACGCGGGAATCGCGGCGTGGGGCGTCAAGCGCGCGTACCAGTCCGCCCGCCCCATCTCCATGATCCGCTACCTCTCCGGCGAGGGGCAGTCGAGTGACCCGTCGCTCCCCTCCTACTCACCGAGCGGCTTGCCCTTGATCCCGGGCCTCATCGAGCTCGTCACGAAGGAGTCGAGCGCTCCGGGCGAACGGCATGCCGATCTTGCCGACCGCGTGGGCGAGATCGCGATCCGAACGTGGCGGGGCAATCCCGAGAGGCCCGACCAGGTGAGCGGGGTCGGCTGGGTCCCCGGGACGCACTGGGTTCCGTATCAGAAGGCGACGTTCGTGACCCCGGCGTTCCCGGGCTTCGTCTCCGGCCACAGCGCCTTCAGCCGCGCCGCGGCGGAGGTGCTCGCCGCGTACACGGGCAGCAGGTACTTCCCGGGGGGCGAGCTCGGTGCGACCTTCTCACCCGGCTATCTCACCTTCGAGCACGGCCCGAGCAAGCCCGTGACGCTTCGGTGGGCCTCCTACTACGACGCCTCCGACCAGGCCGGCATCTCCCGCATCTACGGAGGCATCCACATCTCGGCGGACGACTTCGTCGGCCGGAGGATCGGCTCGAAGGTCGGCAAGGCCGCGTGGAAGCTCGCCGCGAAGTACTTCGCCGGCAGCGCCAGGTAGCCGCCGGCTAGCGGCCGGCCCGGATCTGGCGCCGCCGCACGACCGCGTCGAACGTGACGGCGAAGAGCAGGATGAGACCGGTCACGATGAAGATCCTCCCGGTCGAGTAGCCGAGGATGAACATCCCGTTCTCGACGACCGAGATCATCGTCGCGCCGATGAGCGCGTTGCGAACCTCGCCGCGACCGCCGAAGAGGCTCGTGCCGCCGATCACGGCAGCCGCGATCGCGTTGATGAGCAGTGTTCCGCCACCCGCGTTGAGATCGACGCTGTTCAGGCGCGCCGCGAGGACGATGCCGCCCATGCCGGCCATGAAGCCCGAGATCATGAAGACGAGGATCCGGATGCGAGAGACGTTGATGCCGGCACGCCGCGCGGCCTCCGCGTTCCCGCCGACCGCGTACACGTGCCGTCCGAACTTCGTCTTCTTCGCGACGAAGGTCCAGACGACGAGCGCGCCCACGACCAGCAAGAGCGCGAACGGGACGCCGCGATCCTTGTTCAGGATGTAGATCGTGACGAACGAGATGACCGGCACGACGAGGAGCCTGAGCAGCCACAGGGTGGGGTACTGCAACTTGATGCCGTGGCGACGCTGCGAGATGGCTGCGACGACCATGCCGCCGACGTAGGAGACGCTGATGACCGCGGCCATGATCCAGCCGGCCCTGTTCCCGAAGAAGTAGTTCGACGAGTTGTTGATCATCTCGTCCTGGATCACGATCACGCCCGGAACCCCTTCCTGGATCACGCCCTGCCAGATCTCGAAGCCTGCGAGCGTGACGACGAAGGATGGGACTCCGATCAGGGCGACGATCGAGCCCTGGAACGCGCCGATCGCCGTCGTCGCGGCGAGTGCGAGGGCGATGCAGATGTACCAGGGGAGGTCGGCGCCCGTCGGATCCTGCAGCCGGGCGGCCACCACGCCCGCGATGCCGCTGACGAAGGCGACCGAGAGGTCGATCTCGCCGATCAGGAGGACGAAGACGACGCCATAGGCGAGCAGGCACGTGCCCGCCATCTGCGTGATCAGGTTCGTGAAGTTCGCGGGCGTCGCAAAGTTCGGCGCCGTCTGCCAGAAGACGGCGACGATGATCCACAGCGCGGCGATGACCGGCCAGCTGCCGAGGTTCCCGGACCGGAAGTTGTCCTTGAGCCGCTGCCGGAGCGACTCGGGCTCGAAGGCTTCGAGCTCCGACGCCGCGGCTTCCGCGCTCACGCGTGCACTCCGTGGGTGGTCGGGATGCCCGAAACCTTCGTCGGCGTCCCGGCGGTGATCGCGTGCACGATCTCCTGCTGCGTGCACGCCGCGCGCTCATAGACGCCGACGTTGGCGCCGAGGCGTAGCACCGTGATCCTCGTCGCCGTCTCGAAGACGTCGTGCAGGTTGTGCGAGATGATGACGACCCCGAGGCCCTGTTCGGCAAGGCGCCTGACGAGGGCCAGCACCTGCTCGGTCTGTGCAACACCGAGCGCAGCGGTTGGCTCGTCGAGGATCACGAGCCTCGAGTTCCACATCACCGCCCGCGCGACCGCGACCGACTGGCGCTGCCCTCCCGAGAGCGTCGCGACAGCCTGCCGGATCGACTTGATGGTCGTCACCCGCAGCCCCGCGAGCGTCTCGCGCGTCTTCGCCTCCATCGGCGGCTCCTGGAGGATCGAGAACCGGTTCGCCTCGCGGCCGAGGTACATGTTCTGGACGACGTCGAGGTTGTCGCACAGCGCGAGATCCTGGTAGACGACCTCGATCCCCAGCTGCCCGGCGTCTTTCGGGCCGTGGATCGAGACGCGCCGTCCGTCGAAGAAGACCTCTCCGTGATCCATGCCGTGGATCCCGGCGATGCACTTGATCAGCGTCGTCTTGCCGGCCCCGTTGTCGCCGACGAGCGCCATCACCTCGCCGGCCTGCACCTCGAAATCGACGTCGGTCAGGGCCTGCACCGACCCGAAGGACTTGAAGATCCCACGGCACTCGAGGAGCGGTGTTACGGCCACGGTCGGGG
>JBFFGH010000086.1:0-9744 GCA_041557575.1 Gaiellaceae bacterium | reverse complement strand
GGTTCATGTTCCGTTAAGGACCTGTGAGAAACCCGCTACAATGAGTGAGGACGCCGGCACCGGAAGACGCTGCCGGCGGCTTTTTTTTGGCGACGGATTCCGACTTCGGGGAGGCTGTCTTGTTCGACATCGGCGACAAGGTCGTCTATCCACATCACGGCGCTGGGACGGTCGTGAAGCGCGAGAAGCGCGAGGTTCTGGGGGAGACGAGGGAGTACCTGACGATCCAGATCCTCCACAACGACATGACCGTGAACGTGCCGTGCGACAACGCCGAGCGTGTCGGCCTGCGCACGGTGATCGACCAGCGGACGGTGCAGATGGTGGTGAAGACGCTGTCCGGCGGCTCGACCGAGATGCCGAAGAACTGGAACCGCCGCTTCAAGCACAACCGCGACAAGATGAAGACCGGGAACATCTTCGAGCTCGCCGAGGTTGTACGGAACCTCGCGGTGCGGAACAACGAGAAGGGCCTCTCCACGGGCGAGAAGCAGATGTTCGTGAAGGCGAAGAAGATCCTCGCCTCCGAGCTCATGTACGCGAAGGACATGAGCGAGGACGAGGCTGCGGCCTGGCTCGAGGACGTGCTGTCCAAGGCAGGTCAAGAGAAGCCCGCGAAGCCCCGGGCGAAGGCGAAGGCCAAGGCCGCACCGGCGCGTGCGTAGCGACTCGGGTGGCTCCGGCGAGGCCGGGGCGACCTGGGCGCTCATCGTCGCCGCCGGCGCCGGCGAGCGGCTCGGCATCGACCGACCGAAGGCGTTCGCGACCCTCGGCGGTCGGCCGCTGCTCGCCGAGAGCATCGATCGCCTCGAAGGCTGCCCCTGGATCGACTCGATCGTGATCGCCGCGCCGGCCGGCTGGGAAGAGCCGGTCATCCTGCTCGCGGAGGAGCTCGCGGCGTCGAAGGTCGTCGCGTGCGTCCCCGGAGGAGCGACGCGAGCGGAATCCGTGCGTGCAGCGCTCGCGGAGGTGCCCGACGACGCGGCGGTCGTCCTCGTGCACGACGCCGCGCGCCCTCTCGTCGACGACGCCGTCGTCGAGCGTGTCCTCGCCCCGCTCGCCGAGGGCTTCGACGGGGCGGTTCCCGCGCTTCCCGTTCCCGATACGGTCAAGCGGGTGGACGGGCGCGTCGTCGTGGAGACCCTCGAGCGCTCCTCGCTCGTCGGCGCTCAGACGCCCCAGGCCTTCCTCGCGGGCTCGCTTCGGCGTGCCTACTCGGGGGAGCTCGCCGACGCGACGGACTGCGCGTCGCTCGTCGAGCGCTCCGGGGGCCGTGTCGCCGTCGTGCCCGGTGACGAACGCCTGCTCAAGGTGACCACGCCGGCCGACCTCGCGCTCGTCGAGTCCTGGCTCTGAGCGGCGATCGGCGGCGAGGGCGGATCTCGCGCCGCCGGACGCGCTAGCCTCGTTCCGGTGAGCCGTGTTCGGGTCGGCATCGGGTACGACGCGCACGCCTTCGAGGAGGGCGTGCAGCTCGTGCTCGGAGGCGTCTCGATCGACTACCCGCGCGGGCTCGCGGGGCACTCGGACGGTGACGTGATCTCTCACGCCCTCATCGACGCGCTCCTCGGCGCCGCGAACCTCGGGGACATCGGCACGCTCTTCCCGTCGGGCGACGAGCAATACCGCGGTGCGTCCTCGCTCGACCTGCTCTGGGAGGCGTACCGGGAGGTGCGAGAGGCGGGCTGGGAGCTCGTGAACGCGGACTGCGTCCTCGTGGGCGAGGAGCCGCGGATCGGCCCCGTCCGAGACGAGATGTGCGAGCGCCTCGCGGGCGCTCTCGGGGTCGACGTCGGGCTCATCTCCGTTCGCGCGACCACGACCGACCACATGGGCTTCACGGGTCGCCAGGAGGGCCTCGCCGCGCACGCGGTCGCGCTGCTCGCGACGCCGTGAGCCACCGCCTCTCGCCTCCGTGAATCCGCTGATGCCGGCCGGCGCCGGGCACGCGAGGCTTCCACCGGGAGGTGAGTCATGGCTCCTACCGCGTTCATGGACCCGGAGCACCAGCCGACCGAGGACGAGATCGTCGACGCGCTCGGCTCGAAGGCTTCGCTCTGGGCGCGCCTGACGGCCCATCTCGACGAGGCCTACGCGATCGAGCCGACGTACGTGCCGGCGAGCCGCAACTACGGCTGGGACGTGAAGTACCGCAAGGGCGGCAAGACCCTCGTCGCGCTGACACCGGACGAAGGACGCTTCACGGCGCTCGTCGTGCTGGGCGAGAAGGAGACGGAGGCCGCTCGAGAGCTGGCGCTCGGCGATCACGTTCGTCGAGTCTTCGACGAGGCACGGCAGCTTCGAGACGGGCGCTGGCTGTTCGTCGGCGTCGAGTCCGAGCGGGACGTCGAGGACATCGAGAAGCTCCTGGCGGTGAAGCGCCGCCCGCGCGCGCTCACGCCGGCAGGCTGACGAGCCCGTCCGTCACGACCACGAGGCCGTCGCGCTCGAGCGAGTGGACGGCTTCGTGGTCGAGGTCGTCGAGGGCCCGGGCCGCTCCTGCGACGTCCCGCAGCGTCCGGGCGCGGCGCTGGCGGAAGGAGCCCTCGAACGGGCCCTGCTTGCGTGCGGGCTCCTCGCGGATGCCTCTCGAGGGGCACTCGGCGGAGAGCGGACAGGCGTCGCAGCGGGGGATGCGCGCCAGGCAGACCGTCGCCCCGAGATCCATGAGCGCCTGCGCGGCCGCCGAGGAGAACTCGTGGCCCGTGCGACGCCGGACGCGCTCGACGTTCACGTCCACGGGGAGGACGTCCTCGCCGTGCGCGAAGCAGCGGACGGCGGTCGCGGTGTACGGCCCCACGCCGGGGAGGTCCGTGAGCTCCTCGGGCCAGCCGTGCTCCGCGATGTGCCGTGCCGCGCGGTGGAGGTTGAGAGCGCGCCGGTTGTAGCCGAGCCCCTGCCACTCGCGGATGACGTCGGCTCCCGATGCGTCTGCGAGCGATGCCGCGGTCGGCCAGCGCTCGAGCCAGGCGAGGTAGCGCGGGACGACGCGCTCGACCTGCGTCTGCTGGAGCATGACCTCGCTGACGAGGATCGCGTACGGGTCGTGTGTTCTCCGCCACGGGAGATCGCGGGCGTTCTCCGCGTACCACGCGAGGAGCCGGGCTTCCACGACGGCGATCGTACGCGGTGCTACGGGGATCCCCCGATGCGCCTTGCACGCACACTCACCGTCAGCGGCAGGATCGAGCCCGTGAAGTAGGGGCCGGTCTCTAGGCTAGGCGCCGTGCTCCTCTACAACTCGGCGGTCTCGGGCAACTGCTACAAGGTGCGGCTCCTCTTCGCGCACCTCGGGATCGAGTACGAGACCGTGGACGTGTCCGTGGTCGACCGCTCGAACCGCGAGGAGCTCCTCGGGGCCCTCAACCCCGGGCTCCGGGTACCGACGCTCGTGCTCGACGACGGCCGTCCGCTCGCGGAGTCGAACGCGATTCTCTGGTACTTCGCGGACGGCACCGAGTACGCCCCGGAGGACGGGTACGAGCGCGCGCAGGTGCTCCAGTGGCAGTTCTTCGAGCAGTACAGCCACGAGCCATGTATCGCGGTCGCCCGCTTCTGGCTCTCCTACTCCGGCGACCCGGAGCGGTACGCGGATCGCCTCCCGGAGCGCATCCAGGGCGGCTACGCGGCGCTCGACGCGATGGAGCGCCACCTCGGCGGGCGCGAGTTCCTCGTCGGCGCCCGCTTCTCGATCGCGGACATCTCGCTCTACGCGTACACGCACGTCGCGCACGAGGGCGACTTCGACCTCGGTGGGTATCCCGCGATCCGTGCCTGGCTCGGGCGGGTCGCCGCGCAGCCGGGCCACGTCCCGATCGACGCCTAGGATCGAGCCCGTGGTGCGCCTCCGCTTCGCGCCGAGCCCGACGGGCTCCCTCCACCTCGGCAACGCGCTGACCGCGGTCGCCAACAGGCGGTTCGCGGATGCGCGGGGCGGCGTCCTCGTCCTCCGCATCGACGACACGGACCCAGCACGGGTCGTCGAGGGCGGGGTGGAGGCCATCCTCGCCGACCTCGACTGGCTCGGGGTCGCCTGGGACGAAGGGCCGGTCCGACAGAGCGAGCGGGGCTCCCTGTACGCGGACGCGGCCGATCGCGCGCTGGCGTCGGGTGCGGCCGAGCGCGACGCGGAGGGTGCCGTTCGCCTGGCGCGCGAGGGCACGACGCTGCTCCGTCCCGACGGCACGGCGACGTACCAGCTCGCCTCGGTCGCGGACGACCTCGACCTCGGGATCACGCACATCGTCCGCGGGTCGGATCACCGGCCCAACCTCGAGCTGCACCGGCGGATCGCGAGGGCGCTCGGCGGGGAGCTCCCGGAGGTGATCCACCACGGGCTCGTGCTCGGCCCGGACGGGAAGAAGCTCTCGAAGCGGCACGGCCACTCCTCGATCGGCGAGCTGCGCGACGAGGGCTTTCCGGCAGCGGCGGTGAGGGCCTACCTCGACGAGCTCGATCTTCCGGAGCACGACGTCCAACTCGACCTCGCGCGGCTCCGGCGGCTCGCGATCGACGCTATCGCGGCCATGTCCGACGAGGAGCTCGCGGAGGCGGCCGACGCGCCGGCCGAGCTCGTCCCCGCGCTTCGCGGGGCACGCACGCTCGTCGAGGCACGTGACTACGCGCGCCAGATCCTCGACCCGGCGCACGGCGAGCCGGATCCCGGGGCCCGTCCGACGCTCGACCGCTTCGTGGAGCTGCGCTCGCTCGCTCCCGAGCGGCTCTCGGCCGACGAGGCGCGGGCGATCGTCCGGGAGCTCAAGGCGGTGGGGGGAGACCTGAAGGCGCTGCGCCTCGCGCTCACCGGCTCCGCGCGCGGCGCGGAGCTCTGGGCGCTGCTCGTCGCGCTCTCGCGCGACGAGGCCTTGGCCCGCGCGGCCGTCTCCTGACTACGATCGGCCCGATGCGCGTTCACGACACGCTGACGGGCTCGCTCGTCGAGCTCCCCGAGCCGCCGTCCGAGATCGGGATGTACGTCTGCGGCCCGACGGTGTACCAGCGCGCGCACATCGGGAACGCGCGCCCGTTCGTCGTCTTCTCGTGGCTGCGGAACTGGCTGCGCGAGCGGGGGTACGCCGTGACGTTCGTCCACAACATCACCGACGTGAACGACAAGATCTACGACGCGGCGCCGGGCGCGAGCGCCGAGCTCGCCGCTCGCGCGACCGAGTGGTACCTCCAGGACACGGGCGACCTCGGGATCGGCATGCCGGACGAGATGCCACTCGCGACCCGGTCGATCCAGGAGATCGTCGCCCTCATCGCGGAGCTCGTCGACTCGGGGCACGCGTACGCCGTCGACGGCGACGTCTACTTCCGCGTCGCTCGCTTCTCCGACTACGGGCGCCTCTCGGGGCAGCGGCCCGACCAGGTCGAGGAGCAGGAGCCGAACCCGCGGAAGGAGGACCCGCGCGACTTCGCCCTCTGGAAGGCGACGAAGCCGGGCGAGGACACGTCGTGGGAGTCGCCGTGGGGAGCGGGGCGGCCGGGCTGGCACATCGAGTGCTCGGCGATGGCGGAGATGACGCTCGGGCGGGAGTTCTGGATCCACGGCGGCGGCCTCGACCTCGTCTTCCCGCACCACGAGAACGAGATCGCGCAGTCGCAGGCGGTCGGGAGGCCCTTCGCGAAGGTCTGGATGCACAACGGGATGCTCGAGCTCGGCGGGACGGAGATGCACAAGTCGGTCGGGAACGACGTGTCGCTGCGGAACGTCCTCGACACGTGGGGGAGAGAGGCGACGCTCCTGTTCTTCCTCGGCGGGCACTGGCACGGGCCGATCGACTTCTCCGACACGGTGATGGAGGCGGCCACGGCGAGGGCCGAGGGCTTTCGCGAGGTCTTCCGGAACCCGCACGTGCCCGCTCACGACGGCGCGTGGGACCGCTTCGCCCGGGCGCTCGACGACGACTTCTCCACGCCTGCCGCGCTCGCCGTGATGCACGAGTGGCACGACCACGACCTCCTGGGACGCGCGCTCGCGCTCTTCGGCCTCGAGTCGCTGTCCGAGCAGGAGGAGGCGCCTCCGGAGGTCGTCGAGCTGGCCGAGAGGCGCCAGGCGGCGCGTGCGGCTCGAGACTTCGCGGAGGCCGACCGGCTGCGCGACGAGATCGAGGCGGCCGGCTGGGAGGCACGAGACGTGCCCGAGGGCTACCGCCTCGTGCCCCGGCGGTGACACGCGATCTCGTCTACGGGCGCAACGCCGCCCGGGAGCTCTACCGCGGGCCCAGGGACGTGCTCGAGGTCTGGGTCAGCGAGCGTGCGGCCGCGCAGATCCCCTGGCTCGATGCCGGCCCCCGGCCCCAGGTGAAGCCCGAGCGCGTGCTCTCGGAGGCCGCCGGGACGCGGGATCACCAGGGCGTCGTCGCCTGGTGCGAGCCGTTTCGGTACGCGGACGCGTACGAGCTCGCCGCGACCGAGCGCCCGCTCCTCGTGTGCCTCGACCAGGTCACCGACCCGCACAACCTCGGCGCGGTGATCAGGAGTGCCGAGGGCGCCGGCGCGACCGGCGTGATCGTGCCCGCACACGGCTCCGCACGCGTGACACCGGCCGTGTGCCGGGCCTCGGCGGGCGCCGTCGAGCATCTCCCCGTGGCGGTCGTGCCGAACCTGGCCCGCTTCCTCGGCGACATCAAGGGGCCGGACCTGTGGGCCTACGCAGCCGACTCGGAGGGGACGATCGGGCTCTGGGAGGCCGACCTCGCCGGCGGCGTGGCGCTCGTGCTGGGCGCCGAGGGGAAGGGCGTGCGCCCGCTCGTGCGCCGGACGTGCGACGGCACGATCGCGATCCCGCTCGCGGGGAAGGTCTCCTCCCTCAACGTCTCGGTCGCCGCCGCGCTCCTGCTCTACGAGGCCCGCCGGCAACGCGCGGGCTGAGACGGCCTGCCTGCACAATGGCCGGTTGAGAGGCATGGCCGAACCGACCCTCTATCTCTTCGACGGCTACAACCTGCTCCACGCGGGGCACTTCTCCGACCGCAACGAGCTCGTGGACACGCTGGCGAGCTTCGTCGCGAGCCGGGGTGTGAAGGGCGTGCTCGTGTTCGACGGCGCGGGCGAGGAGCGGCGGATCGGCTCTCTCTCGGTGCGCTTCGCGGCCCACGCGGACGACGTCCTCGAGCGTCTCGCCGCCGAGAACCGCACGTTGGAGCTCGTGTGCGTGGTCTCCTCCGACGCGGCCGTCGTGCGGACGTCGGGCCAGGAGGTCCGGAAGCTCAGCTCGAGGCTCTTCCTCGCCGAGCTCCGGCCCGCGGAGCACACGGAGACCGAGCAGCGTGGGGCGGGGGGCCGACTCGGGGACAACCTCGATCCCGAGACACGCGAGAAGCTCGAGCGCCTGCGGCGCGGCGGCTGAGACCGCGTCGCGTCCGGTCCCGGGCCGGGCGAACATATGTTCCTATCATTCTGGATCTTTCGCAAGACCCTTGTAACGCTCGCGCGATAGTGCTAGGTTCTCCCTCAACCTCAAGGTGAGACTTGTCCGCGAGGACGATCCGAGCGGACGATGTCAAGCCCCTCGTCCTAGCCATCTACAGGGGGATCGGCAATGGCCGTTCGCACCGCTGCAGCACCGAAGTCAGCCCAGAAAGTTCAACGAGAGCTTGAAGACCTGCAGCTCGTGATGAAGGCGCGCAACGGCTCGAGCGAGGCGCTCGACGGCCTCATCCGCAGGTACACGGGGTTCGTGCGGCTGAAGGCGAGCTCGTACTTCCTCGCAGGCGGCGACAGCGACGACTTGATCCAGGAGGGCATGATCGGCCTCTACAAGGCGGTTCGCGACTTCCGCCCCGACAAGGAGACGTCCTTCCGCAGCTTCGCCGAGCTGTGCGTCACGCGGCAGATCATCACGGCGATCAAGACGGCCACCCGCTTCAAGCACGCCCCCCTGAACACGTACGTGTCGTTCAGCCACACGCCCGCAGGCCAGGAGTCCGAGGGCGACTGCACGCTCGGCGATGCGCTGCCCGGCCCCAGCGTGCACGACCCCTCCGTCTGCGTCATCTCGACCGAGGAGCTCCAGAGCCTCGTCTTCACGCTCGGCACGGGCCTCTCGTCGCTCGAGGCGGACGCTCTCCGGCTGTACCTCGAGGGCAACTCCTACGAGGACATGGCGGTCGAGCTCGGCTGCGACACGAAGACGATCGACAACGCGCTCCAGCGGGTGAAGCGGAAGATCCTCGCGCACCAGAAGGAGCGCGAGGTCCTCCACTAGGGCCGACAGCTCCTAGCTGCCGCCCACCCGCTTCAGCTCGCGGTCGATCTCGTCCTCGGTGATCGGTCGGTCACGGCCGACGGGCCCGCTCCCGTACGCCCTCCAGGCGTCGATCGCGAGCAGGAAGCCCCAGATGATCGACACCCAGGCCGGCCACGGCAGGGCGCCGTTCCGGGACGGGTCGGTGAGCAGCCAGATCAGCCACAGCACGCCGTTCACGGCGACGTAGGCGAAGAGGTCCTCGGCGAACTTGCGCTTGCGCTTCAGGCTGGCGATCGCCGCCTCGCGCGCCGGCTCCCCGGTCCGCCCCTCGTCTGCCACCGTGGGAGCCCTCTCACCGCTCGCCGGGCTCGTGGTGCTCATTCCTCGCACCTCCTTGGTCTTCGCTCCCAAGCTTTCGCCAGGCGGGCTCGAGGGGCATCGGGGTGCCCGCGGACTTGCGCTGCCGGCATCTACCGAGTGGCGCCGAGCCTCCTCCCGCGAGCACCTGGAGCTGGGGAAACCCCGGATGCGACGGGCGAGAGAAGCTGCGATAAGGAAGGTAGGAGGCCGCCATGGAAACTCGCCTGCGCCATCGTCGAGCAGCCGAGTCGGCGCCTTCGCCTGCTGCGCTGGTCGCGTCGTTCACCGGCCCCTTCGGCCTGTACCTGCACGTGCCGTTCTGCCAGTCGATCTGCCCGTTCTGCCCGTACAACAAGGTGCTCCTGAGGGGCGGGCTCGTCGCTCCCTTCTTCGCGGCCCTCGAGCGGGAGCTCGACCTCTACGGAGCGGCGATGCTTCGCTTCGAGTCGCTCTACGTCGGGGGCGGGACGCCGTCGCTCTGCCTCGAGGAGGTGGGCTCTCTCGTCACGGAGCTGCATGTCGCCCGGGAGCGGGCGATCGAGGTCATGCCGAACCACGTGACCCCGGGCTCGGTCTCGCGGTTGCACGAGCTCGGGTTCGACTACGTGAGCCTCGGTCTCCAGTCGTTCGACCCGAGGATGCTGCGCCACCTCGGCCGGCTCAACACGGCTGAGGACAACCGCCGCGCCCTGGCCGCGACGGTCGGCGAGTTCTCGTGCGTGAACGCCGACCTGATCTTCGACGTCGCGTTCGTCGAGCCGGCGGTCTTCCTCGGCGACTTCGAGGAGTGCTGCAGGGCGGGCGTCGACCAGATCTCGACCTATCCCCTCATGCACTTCGGCTACACGCCGTTCGGGAGCGCGAGGGAGCAGCCCGAGGCCGAGCACGAGCTGCTCCGACGCACGTGCGAGCTCGCCGATCGGCTCGGGTACGAACGGCGGTCGGTGTGGACCTTCAATCGGGTCGGCGCCCCCCTCTACGCGTCGATCGCCCGGGAGCGGTATCTCGGATGCGGCGCCGGAGCCGCGACCTTCACCGGCGAGGAGTTCTTCCTCAACCACTTCGCGCTCGCGCCGTACGAGCGCGCGCTCGCAGCCGGGAGGCTGCCGCTCGCACGGCGGGCGCACCTCGGCCCCGTGCGGGCGGCCCTCTACTACGCGTTCTGGCAGCTCTATGCGCCCGGCGTCGAT
>JBFFGH010000085.1:0-10153 GCA_041557575.1 Gaiellaceae bacterium | reverse complement strand
GCCGAGCGGCTCGTCGGCGGGCACGGGGGCCCGAAGCGCTTCGTGCTCCTCGAGGATCAGCGGCGTCCGGTCGGATACGCGGTCTACCGGCACAAGCCCGCGTGGGAGGAGGGCATCGCGCAGAACGAGCTCGAGATCGTCGAGGCGGTCGCGCTCGACGGGCTCCCGACGGCGCAGATCTGGCGCTTCCTCCTCGACATCGACTGGTCGGCGCGGTACACGGCGCGACTGCCGCTCGACCACCCGCTCCTCTGGCTCCTCGCCCATCCCCGCCGCATGCGCTTCCGCGTGCTCGACGGGCTCTGGGTGCGACTCGTGGATGTCGGCGCGGCGCTCACGGCGCGGCGGTACGCCACGGACTCCTCACTCGTGCTCGAGGTCCAGGACGCGTTCTGCCCCTGGAACGAGGGGCGCTGGCGCATCGCCGACGGAGCAGCCACGCGAACGCGCGCTGCCCCGCAGATCCGCTGCGACGTCGCGGCGCTCGGGTCCGTCTACCTCGGCGGCGTCTCGTTCTCCCAGCTCGTCCGAGGAGGCCGGGTCGAGGAGCTCCGGCGCGGTGCCGCCGTCCGGGCGGACGCGATGTTCGCGGCCGGCCGTCATCCGTGGTGCCCTGAGATCTTCTAGGCGCTCGGGGTCTCGGCGGCGGCGAAGACCACGAGCTCGGCTGCCTGCTCGACGCCCAGCGAGCCGGTGTTCACGACGAGGTCGTAGTGAGTCGGCTGCTCGCTCTCGACCGAGTAGAAGCGGCGCAGGTAGTCCGCCCGGGCGGAGTCGGACTCCTTGATCGCCTTCTGGGCCGTCTCGGCGTCGAGCCCCAGCGAGTCGGACAGGTGCTGCGTCCGATCCTCGCTCGACGCCGTGACGAACACGCGGAGCGCGTTCGACGTGCGGGGAAGGGCGAACGACGCCGCGTGCGCGACGATCACGACGTTCCCGTGGGCGGCCGTCTCCTCGATCGCGGCCAGGATGAGACCCCGGATCTCCTCCGAGGTCGCGCTCTCGGCTCTCGCCATCCCGGTGATGCCGTAGCTGTCGGTGGCGACGCTTCTGCCGATCTCCTGCAGGAGGCGGCTCAGCGCGGACTTGCGTCGCTCCTCGTCCGCCACGTCCGCCGGCGAGATCCCGCCCTTCGCCGCGGCCTGAGCGACGATCTCCTCGTCCACGTACCGGAATCCGAGACGTTCCGCCACGCGCGCTCCGACCTCGTCGCCGCGGGCCCCGCGAGCACGGGAGATGCAGATGACGTCGCGAGCCACGGCGCGACGTTATGTCCTCGACCGACCCGGCGCAAGTGGGGGCGCCCGCACGCGAGGGTTCCCGTACGCTGCCGCGGTGCCCGGAGACCGTGTGACGCCGCGTGTGGGCGATATCGCACGCCGGACGCGTGTCGTCTCGGCCCGGGACATCGAGCTCTTCACCGAGATCACGGGCGACCGGAACCCGCTGCACTACGACGAGGCTGCGGCCGCCGAGACGCGCTTCGGTGGCGTCATCGTCCAGGGAGGCATCACGTCGGGGCTCCTGAACGCGCTCGTGGCGGAGGATCTCCCTGGCCCCGGAAGCGTCTTTCTCGAGGTGAGCTGGCGCTTCCTCGCGCCCGTTCGGCCGGGCGACGAGCTCACGGCACAGGTCGAGGTGCTCGAGGCGCGCGAGGACAAGCCCGTCACGACTCTTCGCACGACCGTCCTCGACCAGCGGGGCACGACGGTGCTCGACGGCCGCGCCGTCGTCTGGACCGAGCCGCTCTGAGCCGGTTGCACTAACGGCGCCTTCACAAGCTGTCGGTACCGTCAGGTGCCCATGCGCGGCCTCGTGCTCGCCCTCGCCCTCGCCGTCGCCGTCGCCGCGGGCGCTGCAGGTGCCGGAAGCGCCGGCGTGCGCGAGCCTGCCCGCGTCTCCGGCGCGACCGGATCCGTGGTCCCGTCGCTCGACCCGAGCGGGACGGCGGAGCTGTGGAGCAAGCTCGTCGAGAGGAGCCCGCGCAAGGCCCGGGCCACGGCGGACTGCCGGCCCCTGCGCGCGGTCTTCTACGCCGCGACGGACTGGCTCCGCCTTGCGACGAACCTGGCCGAGAACGCGTCTCCCTGCGCCGAGTACTACATCTCGGTGCCATCGATCGTCGGAGACAGGACGAGGCTTCGCCCCAACCAGGCATGGCGCATCCGCGCACTCGGCCCGAACTTCCACGCGATGGCCGAGATCCACTTCGCGACCTGGAACAGGTGGGTGCGGAGCACCGGGTCGAGCTGGTACGTGGCCGGGACGACCGCGCGAGCGCGCATGGCCGACGCCGGCTACGACGTCGACTCGGGTGACACGTGGGCGTTGAACGAGGTCAACTCCGGGGTTCGAAAGGGCACGGCCGTGCGCGCGAACATCCGAGAGTTCCTTCGCGGCCTCTACGAGGGTGACGGCACACGACCCACGCGGGGCGCGGCCCTGATCATCGGCGTCGGCCAGCGGACCTCGGATGTCTCCGTGTACCAGTCGAACCTCCAGAACTGGTTCGTCGACGCCGAGTTCTGGGCGGACATGGCCACCTACGTCAGCGACTGGGCGCAGGAGGTGTACGGCGACGTCCGCAGCTACGCCGTGCCGGGCGTGCCGGCGTCGAATCGACGCGACTACCTGAACGACTACCTCCAGCACGGGGCCGTGCTCGCCGGGGCAGGCCCGACGACGATCGAGACGGCGCGCTCGTACCTGCAGGACGCCTTCAGCCCGCTCGCCAACGCTGCCTGGGAGCGCCCGTCGGGGTACGGCTGGACGATGGTGCCCGCCGAGCAGATGGCCGCGTACGTGTCCGCCCAGGTCAACGCGCTCCGGTACTTCAGCGCGACGAGGGGGCAGCTCCGGGATCACTGGGGCTTCGCATGGGCCCCGAGGAACACGACGGGCATGCCGGCTGCCGAGTTCACGGCGCAGACCGACTTCGTCGTCCGGCGGCTCGCCGCCGCGATCCACGACTCCGACGGGACGGTCGACACGGCCGAGCCGGGGGGTGGCGCCTGCGGGCCCCCGGGCCAGAACCTCTGGTGCGTCGGCGACCTCGACGACGCCAAGCTGGCAGAGTCCTGGCGGGTGTTCAGGAGCTGGGCGCTGCCCGCCCTCGCCTTCGCGGCCTCGGCGCAGACGGTCCCGGCCGGGACGCCGTCGGCCCCGATGAGCCTCAAGCTCGTCACGCGCTCGGGACGCGCCGTGACCACGGCCACCCCCCTCGTGCTGACCCTCGGCTCGAGCTCGGCCTCGGGGGCGTTCGCGACGAGCCCGGCTGGCCCGTGGTCGAGCACGCTCCCGCTCACGATCGCACCGGCCACGGGTACGAGCGAGGGGTTCTACTACCAGGACACGCAGGCGGGCAGCCACGTCCTGACCGCGATCGGGGTCGGGGCGACGGCGGGCTCGCTGACCGTGACCGTCGGGTCGGGGGCCGTCGTCTCGCTCGCCGTCACGCCCGTCTCGGCGTCGGTGCCGGTTCGCACGTCGCAGAGCTTCACCGCTGTCGGCACCGACTCGTTCGGGAACACGGTCCCGGTATCCGCGACGTGGTCGCTCGATCCGCCGACGCTCGGCACGTTCGCCCCGAAGGCGGGAAGAGAGACGACCTTCAGCGCCGGCCGCACCCCGGGGAGCGGCACGATCGTGGCGTCCGTCGCCACGCCGACCGGCACGGTGTCGGCCACTGCAGGCCTCGAGGTCGTTCCCGCCGAGCTCCGGATCCGATCGATCCGGTACAGGGGGAAGAAGAAGGCCGTGTTCGTCCGCGTGCTCGTCGCCGACGAGTCGGGCAGGCCGGTGTCCCGTGCCTCAGTCGCCGTCGTCGTCCGTCGCGCGAGCCGTCCGCTCTTCGCGGCGCGCAAGACCACCGGCGCCGCCGGCGGGACGGCCTACCGCGTGCAGACGCGCCACGGCGGCTGCTTCACGACGACGATCAAGCGCGTCTCGGCGGTCGGCTTCCGCTGGGACGGTCGGACGCCGCGCAACCGCTTCTGCCGGCCGGGCTCGCGGTAGCGCGGGGAGCGGCGCTCCTCGGTCTCGGGAGAGATGCCACCGGAGACCTGCCGAGCCCGGCGTACGCCGGTTGGGCTCCGGTGAGCCGAGTGGGTCGGCGCAGGCGCCGCGTTCGGATCGATCGGACGTCTCTGCCGGCCGCTATCCGCCCCTGGACGGGGAGCCCAGCGGGTCGCCCTCTTTGGCGATGACGTTCTCGACGAGACCCTTCCAGCGGGGGCGTACGTCGACGATCTCCACCGCCAGGCCCGCCCTGCGCCCTTCCTGTAGGAGCGCGCGGAACGCCAGGGCTCCGGTCATGTCGATGCGTCCGAGCCGGTCGAGGTGGACGACCAGGCGCTTCGCCTCGCGGTGCTCCGCGACGAGCGCGAGGAGAACGTCCTCGAGGCGCGGGGTGGTGCCGAACCAGAGGACGCCGCTCGGGCGGAGATGGAGCGCATCCCGGTCGGTCCAGCTCTGCACCTCGAGGGAGAGCTCGCGCCAGAGGTGGACGGCGACGGCCAGCCCGACGCCGATCAGGACTGCCCGATCCACGCGTGGGGCGAGCAGGAGCGTGAGCGCGAAGGTTGCACCGGCGACGAGGAACTGTGGCCTCGAGAGCCTCGCGAGGCGCAGCATGGGGAGGGGTCTGACGAGCGGGACGACTGCCCCGATCACGATCGCGCTGAGCACCGCGAGGGGGAGCGACGAGAGCGCCGACGCGAACGGCAGGAACGCCAGCACCGCGACTCCCGTGACGGCGCCGCTCGTGCGCGTGCGAGCGCCGGCCGAGCGGTTCACGGCGCTTCGCGAGAAGGACCCTCCGACCGGGAAGCCCCCCGACACGGCCGCGGCGACGTTCGCCGCTCCCTGGCTGACGAACTCCCGGTTCGGGTTCCAGGACGACCGGTCCTGCGCGGCGTAGGTCCGGGCGATCGAGGAGGGCTCGACGAAGCCGACGAACGCGATCACGATCCCGGCGACGAGGAGCGAGGGCAGCTCTCGCCAGGGCATGTCGACGGAGAACGGGGGAAGGCCCTGAGGCACCGAGCCGACGGTCGGTCCGGCGTATTCGGCCGCCTGGCTGTAGGCGATGCCGATGACGACGGCGAGGAGGACCGACGGGAAGAGGCGGTGCACGAGCCTGCCCCCGAGGACGAGGGCGACGACGACGACGCTCAGGACGACCGACGTCGTCTCCCACGATCCCGGATGCTCGAGCGCCCAGGCGGCCCCCGCGAGGATCCCCTCCTCGGGCGGAGACGCACCGAGGGCTTTCGGCAGCTGCGAGGCGATGATGAGGATCGCCGCCGCGGGCATGAAGCCGAGGAGCATCGGCTGCGACACGAGGTACGCGACGACGCCTGCGCGCAGCAGGCCGACGGCGAGCCTCGCGGCCCCCACGACCAGAGCGAGCAGGATGCCGAGCGCCACGTACTCGTCGCTCCCGATCGGAGCGAGCCCGCTGAGCGCGCCGAACGTGAGCAGCGACGTGAGGGCCACGGGGCCCGTCTGCAGGTAGGGCGACGAGGCGAAGAAGGCTGCGGCGATGGGCGGGAGGGCGGCCGCGTACAGCCCGCGGTAGGCGGGCAGGCCGGCGAGTTGGGCGTAGGCGAGGGATTGCGGGATGAGAACGAGCGCGACCGAGATGCCCGCGAGCACGTCCCCGATCCCGGGCCGGGGCAGGCCCACGCGCCGCGCTCCGCGCGTGAGGCCCCGCTCGTGCCGTGGCTCGCTCAGCACACCGCCGGGCTCGGCTCGCTGTCGGGCTCGGCCTCGGGCAGCGACGACTCCGTGGCGGCGGTCTCCGCGAGCTCTTCGAGCAGCGCCGCGGCGCGATCCGCCCGGTCCGCCCAGATCTGCCCGACCGGTCGAAATGCCGGAGCCAGCCGGCGGTGCCGAGCGCTCGAAAGCGTCGCCTCACGAGCGAGCCAGCGCAGCGTTCCGGGGGCGTCCTGGCCGAGCAGCGCCCGCAGGACGAACCGTCTCTCGCCCAGGCGGAGCCCCAGCCCGAGCTCCCGGCCGGCGCGCGCGAGATCGGCACGCACGAGCACCCCGCCGCTCCGTGCGGACGCGAGGAGCGACGTGACGAAGGGCTCGAGCCCCTCGCGACGCGGGTCCGCGAGCGGAGACGACTGCCGCAGCTGGAGTGGGATGAGCTCGTCGGCCGGCAGCTTCTCGGCCTCGGCGACGAGCGCGGCCTCGAGCAGCTGGGCCCAGTCCCGGTAGAAGGGGGGAGCGATCTCCTTCGCCTTCTCGAGCCACGCAGGCAGCCACGGCAGCAGGTGCTCCCAGAGAAGCGCGCGCCGCACCTCCCCCGGCGCTCCTGCCTCGACCACCGTCGCGTAGAGCCCGAGGAGCGAGGTCAGGTGGTCGGGCTCCGGGGGCGGTGTGAGCCCGAGCGCCCGCCAGAAGCCCGCGACGCGGTCGCGCGCCTCGCCGCCGAGCATCCCCTCGTCTCCGAGGTGCACGGAGGCGTAGGGGTAGAGGTTGAGCTGGAAGAGCTCCGCGTGCTCGGCCGACGTCGGGCGCCCCCCGAGGCCGAGCGCCTGGGCGATCGGCCCAAGCTCCTCGGAAGGCGGCTCCGCGAGAGCGCCGAGAGCCCGGAAGAGCTCCATCAGCCCGCGCTCTTCCGGGCCAGCCGGTACGCGTCGCGCGCCGGCTTGAGCGGGCGCAGGAGCCAGTACGGCCGGCGCGTCCCGTCCGGCGAGTGGGTCTCCGCGGGGCGCGCGAGCCCGAGCCAGCGCTCGTACGCGGCCCGTGCTCTCGCCGTGTCGACGACGATGGTGCCGTAGGCGTCGCCCGGCTCCGCCTTGCGCACGCGCACCGCCTGGTGCCAGCAGTGCTGTCCCGAGATCGGATCCGGCTGGACGGGGAACGTCAGGTTCTGGTGGACCCCGACGTCGCTCCACCAGATGCGCAGCGTGTCCGGGTCGCTCGACTCGAACGGCTCGACGCCCCGCTTCCGCCGCATCGTCCAGCGGTCGTCCTCGTGGTCGAGCGCGACCGTCGCCATCGCCTGGCGCTGCCCCGCCTCGCCGAGCTTCCAGCGCCCCATGTGGTGGCTGCACGCCACGACGCCGGGCCTGATCCCCTCCGTCACCCAGGCCTTGACGACGAAGTGGCCGATCTCGGTCTCGACGCGGACGAGGTCGCCCGTGGAGACGCCGATCCGTCCCGCGTGGCTCGGATGGATCCAGAGCGGGTTCGTGTGCGCGATCTCGTCGAGCCACTTCGCGTTCGCGCTCCGGGTGTGGATCTGGACGGGGAGCCGGAACGTCGAGATGAGGGCCGTCTGCCCGTCCTCGAGCTCGTCCGGGTGGACGTGGCTCCGCGGAGCGGCCGGGATCGCGAGCTCGGGCCAGCCCCAGTCCGCGAGCGTCGTGGAGTAGAACTCGAGCAGGCCGCTCGGCGTGGGGAAGCCGCGGAGGATCTCGCCGTCGACGACCACGCCGACAGGGCGGCGGCCTTCCTCGTCGGGATCCGGCGACGGTTGCGGGACGATGTTGAGGGAGTCCGGCTTCGCGGCACGCGTGTACACGCGGCCCCGCTCGTTCTCGTGCACGTCCTCGAGCTCCTCCGGCGGCACCGGCTGGGCGAAGACGGGCCCGATCCCGCGCGCGATCTCGAAGCTGCCGTACCGGCGCATGAACTCGAGCGGGCTCAGGCCCTCGGCCGCGGCGCGCTCCGGCAGCCCCGGCACCGAGCTCTCGAAGAGGTAGCGGTAGTACTCGTCCACGGTCAGCCTCTCGCCGGGTCGCTCGCGCGACTCGAAGAAGCGCCGGATGCCGAGGCTGCCGTCGGGATCGATCCGCCACGACAGCTCCATCCAGAACTCGTTCTCCTCCCAGACCTCGCCCGGGTTCACCTCGCGCGTGTCCCGAACGGTCTCGCCGAGCCGCTCGCGGGCCGCGCGCAGCACCGGCTGGCGGAAGCCGAGCCACTGCCCGTCGTACTGCTCGTACGAGTGGAGGTCGTGCCGCTCCGACCCGAGGCCCATCGGCAGCACGTAGTCGGCGAAGAACGCCGTCTCGTTCCACGTGGGGGTGAGCGCGACGTGGAGCCCGACGAGCGACTCGTCCGTCAGCGCCTCGATCCACGCGAAGCCGTCGGGGTTCGTCCAGACAGGGTTGTAGACGCGCGTGAAGTAGACCTCGAGCCGGCCGCGGCCCTCCCTCAGGAAGTGCGGCAGGAGGAACGAGAGCTCGAACATGGCGAGCGGATACTCGGCGGGCCAGGTCAGCTCGTTCCAGCTCTCCGGGTGCGGCGGCGTGTGGATCGGCTTCGGGACGAACTTGTTCCACGCGTTCGGGAACGTGCCGCCCTCCGTGGCGATCGCGCCGAGGAGCGCGTTCAGGAGGAAGAGGCAGCGCGCCACCTGCCAGCCGCCGAGGTTGCCCGCCGCCGCCGATCGCCAGTTGTGGGTCGCGAGCCGCGTGCCCGCCGAGGCGACGAGCTCCGCGACCTCGCGCAGCGTCTCCGCCGCGACTCCCGACTCGCGCTCGGCGTGCTCGAAGGTGTACGACGCGTAGAGGTCGCGGAGGACGCGCTCGAACTCCTCGAACGTCGGCTCGACGTCCGCGTGCTCGCGCTCGAGGTACTCGCGCCAGTTCCACCAGCGGCGCACGAACTCGCGGTCGTAGCGGCCCGACCGGATGAGCTCGTTGGCGATCGCGAGCAGGATCGAGGGCTCCGAGCCGGGGTACGGCGAGAGCCAGTGGTCGGCGTGCGTCGCCGTGTTCGACAGGCGCGTGTCGAGGACGACGAGCTTCGCGCCCCGCTGCTTCGCGTCCATCACGCGCTGCGCATGGGGGTTGAAGTAGTGGCCGGACTCGAGGTGGGCCGAGATGAGGAGGATGACGTCCGCGTTCGCGTGGTCGGGGCTCGGCCGATCGAGGCCCATCCAGAACGCGTACCCGGAGCGGCCGCCCGCGGAGCAGATGTTCGTGTGCGAGTTGTGCCCGTCGACGCCCCAGGCGGCGAGCACGCGCTCCGTGAAGCCGTCCTCGCCGGGACGGCCCACGTGGTACATGACCTCGTTCCGGCGCTCCTCCGAGATCGCGGCCCGGATGCGAGAGGCGATGTCGTCGAGGGCTTCGTCCCAGCTCACCTGCTCCCAGGCGCCCTCGCCCCGTCTTCCGGCACGGCGAAGCGGCGCGAGGATCCGGTCGGGGTCGGTGAGCTGGTTCAGCGTGGCCGGGCCCTTGGCGCAGTTCCTGCCCCGCGAGCCCGGGTGCTCCGGGTTGCCCTCGAACTTGCGCACCTGCAGCGTCTCGCGGTCGACGTAGGCGAGGAGCCCGCATGCCGACTCGCAGTTGAAGCACGTCGTGGGGACGAGCATCGTCCGGCGCTCGTCTCCCTTCGGCCCGACGTCGACCCAGTCGTCCCAGCGCTCCTTCGGCGGGAAGGCGGCGAGATGGATGCGGCTCGCGCCGGGATAGAACGTCTCGCCGCGTGCGAGCGTCTCCCGCTTCGCCGCGCTCACGCGCCGGTCGAGGGCGTCGAGGTTCATGCGAGGGGCACCGCCTGCCCGGCCTGGACGTGGGCGTGCTCGTAGGCGAGGAGCCCGGCGAGCGCGAACGGGACTGCGACGACCCCGATCCACGGGGCAGCCACGGCGACTGCGACGAGTGCGACGCTCGCCCAGAAGAAGCGTGCGTAGCGGCCGCGCACGAGCTCCTGCACGGCGAGGTGCGCGTGCGCCGTCGGATGGGTCAGGGTCACCTCGCCGGCGACGACGAGCAGGTGGACCGCCGCCGCGATCCCGAGCATCCAGCGGAGCGGCGAGACGGCGTCGTCGTCGAGCCACGAGGCGAAGGGCAGGAGAATCGCCGACCCGGCGAGGAAGGCCTGGACGAGCAGGTGCGGCGGCAGGAGGGGGCTCTGCCAGAGGTCGCGCGCCTTCGCCTGCGCGAAGAGGTAGCCGGTGTAGGCGGCGGTCGCAGCTGCGAGCGGGGCTCCCGCGAGCGCCAGCCAGCGCTGCGGCTCCTCGACGCCGGTCAGGCCGAGCAGGACGTGTAGGCCGAGCACCGCGGAGTACCCCGCGATGACGAATGCTCCCCGGACGAGCCAGCTCCGCCACTGGTGCCGCAGGAAGATGAGGGGGAAGCGGAGTGGATGCTCGAGGTCCCAGATGAGGATCGCGCCGGTCGCGCCGAGG
>JBFFGH010000084.1:0-10309 GCA_041557575.1 Gaiellaceae bacterium | reverse complement strand
GTCGCAGTTGCACGAGCCAGCACCGATTGCCGTCGTCGGCCCACTCGACGTCCCACGGCGCGTCGCCGAACGCCGTGCGCAGCCGGGCCAGCAGGGACTGCAGCCGACGTTGCCAGTCGGTGGTCGCCGTCTCGATGCGGGGGATCACGAAGCGCTTCCCCGGCGTCGTCGCGAACGAGGACGTCGACTTCGAGGCCGCGGCCGGCGAGGTGCACGCGCTGCTCGGCGAGAACGGGGCCGGCAAGACGACCCTCTCGAACGTCCTCACCGGCCTCTACCGGCCCGACGAGGGCGAGATCGAGGTCTTCGGGGAGCGGGTGCGCTTCGACGCGCCCCGGGACGCGATCGCGGAGGGCATCTCGATGGTGCATCAGCACTTCCGCCTCGTCGCGCCGTTCACGGTCGCGGAGAACATCGTCCTCGGCGACCAGCGCGCCGAGGGCCGGTCGTTCGTCGTGCACCGCCGCGCCATCGAGCGGCGGGTGTCGGAGCTCGGCGAGCGGTACGGCCTCGAGGTCGACCCTCGAGCGAGGATCTGGCAGCTCTCGGTGGGCGAGCAGCAGCGGGTGGAGATCCTGAAGGCGCTCTACCGCGACGCGCGGATCCTGATCATGGACGAGCCCACCGCGGTTCTCACGCCCCAGGAGGCCGAACGGCTCTTCGAGACCCTCCGTGCGATGGCCGGCGAGGGCCGGACGATCATCTTCATCTCGCACAAGCTGCCCGAGGTCCTCGCCGTGGCGTCGCGGGTCACGGTGCTCCGGGGCGGGAGGAACGTCGCCACCGTGCCGACGGCGGGCGCGACCCCTCGCTCCCTCGCTTCGCTCATGGTCGGCCGGGAGCTCCTCGAGGCGCGCCGGCTGGAGAGAGGGCATCCCGTCGGAGAGGTCCGCTTCGCCCTCGAGGACGTCTCGGTCAGGGGTGATCGTGGCGGGCTCGCCGTCGACGGCGTCTCGCTCGAGATCAGGGCGGGCGAGATCCTCGGCGTCGCCGGCGTCGCCGGGAACGGGCAGCGCGAGCTGGCGGAGGCCGTCGCCGGGCTGCGCTCCCTCGCTCATGGCGTCGTGCGCGTGGACGGCCGTCGCCTCCACGCCGGAGACCCCCGGGCGGCCATCGCCGCTCGGGTGGCGTACGTCCCGGAAGACCGGCTCGGCACCGGGCTCGCCCCCTCGCTCGGCATCGCTCAGAACGTCGCCCTCAAGCGCTATCGGCGCGCGCCCGTGTCGTGGGGCCCGATCATCCTCCTGCGCCGCATGCGCGAGCTCGCGCTCGAGCTCATCGAGCGGTACGACGTCAGGGCGCCCGGTCCGGACACGCCGGCCCGGAACCTCTCGGGCGGGAACCTGCAGAAGCTCGTTCTCGGGCGGGAGCTCGAGGACGACCCGCGCGTCCTCGTCGCCTCCCAGCCGACGCGCGGCCTGGACGTCGGAGCGATCGAGACCGTGCACGGCTACCTCCGCGAGGCGTCCTCCCGGGGCATGGCCGTGCTCATGGTCAGCGAGGACCTCGACGAGCTCTTGGCGCTCTCGGACCGCATCGTCGTGATGTACGAGGGCGAGATCGCGGGGGAGGTCGATCCCGAGAGGGTGAGCGTGGCGGAGATCGGCCTGCTCATGGCGGGGGGCGCGAGGTGAGGTTCGAGCGCCGTCTCGACCAGCCGCGCTGGCTGATGGTCGCCGTTCCGGTGGGCTCGATCGTCGTCGCCTTCGGCCTGATGGCGGTCGTGCTCTTCGTCACGGGCCACAGCCCGATCGCGACGTACCGGCGACTCTTCGACGCCGCCTTCTTCGCGAACGGCGCCCTGACGTCGACCCTCGTCTTCTGCACCCCGATCGTGTTCACGGGCCTCGCCGCCGCAGCCGCGTTCCGCATGCAGCTCTACAACATCGGGGGCGAGGGGCAGTTCTACTTCGGCGCCATCGCGGGAGTGGGGATCGCCCTCTACCTCGGCGACCACGGGGTGCAGTCGACGCCCGTCTTCGTCGTGGCGATGGTCGCTGCCGGAATGCTGGCGGGAGCCGCGTGGGGCGCGATCCCCGGCATCCTCCGAGCGTTCTTCAAGACGAACGAGATCATCACGTCGTTGATGCTCAACTACGTCGCCGGGCTCCTCCTGACGTACCTGATCATCGACTCGAAGTCGTACTGGCGGGATCTCGAGAGCTTCGAGGGCCAGACGTTCCCGCTCGGGAAGAGCATCTCGGAGGAGGCCCAGTGGCCGAGCTGGTCGCTCGGGAGCGTCCTCGTCCCGCTCGGCTTCGGCCTCGCGATCGTCGTCGCGATCGTCCTCTGGTTCGCGTACTCGAGGACGCGGTTCGGGTTCGAGCTGCAGGTGATCGGCGACTCGCAGCAGACCGCGCGGTTCGCGGGCATGCGGCTCCGCCGGAAGATCCTCGCGGTCATGTGCATCTCGGGAGGGATCGCCGGCATCGGCGGCGCGAGCTACGAGGGCGACTTCGCGTACCAGATCGACCCGACCGGCCTGCAGTCGTCCTTCTTCGGGTACACCGGCATCGTCGTCGCGGCTCTCGCGCGCTTCAACCCGATCGCCGTGGTGCCCATCGGGTTCCTCCTGGGCGGGCTCCAGAACGCCGGCTTCACCCTGCAGGGCGCGGACTTCCCGTCGGGCCTCGTCGGCGTGATGCAGGGGCTCATCCTCTTCTGCGCGCTGGGCGCCGAGGTGCTCGTTCGCTACCGGCTTCGCTTCGGGCGCCGAGCGGTTCGGGCCGATCGGGCGGCGGAGGCAACGTCGTGACGCCGCTCGTCGCTGCCGGGGTCAACGACAGCTTCCTCGTCCTCATCCTGGCGTCGGCGGTGCTCTACGGGACGCCGCTGCTCTTCGCGGCGCTCGGCGAGCTCCTCACCGAGCGCTCCGGCGTCCTCAACCTCGGAGTGGAGGGGATGATGCTCGTCGGGGCCGTCATGGGGTTCTGGGCCGTTCAGAGCCTCGATGCGGGGGGCAGCGGCTCGCTCGCCGCGGCGCTCGTCGTGGCCGCCGTGGCGGGGGCGCTGATGGCGCTGATCCACGCCTTCCTCGTGATCACGCTCCGTGCGAACCAGATCGTCTCGGGCCTCGCCCTCACGATCTTCGCGGGGGCCGCCGGCCTCTCCTCGTACCTCGGCGACGACCTCGACCTCGCCGGAGAGCCGGCGAAGCACTCCTTCTCCTCGATCGACGTGCTCGGGCTCGGAGACCTGCCGGTCGTCGGACCGATCGTCTTCGACCAGTCGGCGCTCGTGTATCTCTCGTGGCTCTGCGTGCTCGTGATCGGCGTCTACCTGGCCCGGACGAGGCCGGGTCTCGACTTGAGGGCGGTCGGCGAGTCTCCGGCCACCGCCGACGCGATGGGGATCGGCGTCACGCTCCACCGCTATCTCCACACCCTCGCCGGCGGCGCGCTCGCGGGAGTCGGCGGCGCGTGCTTCAGCCTTCAGATCACGCCGCAGTGGGTCAACGGGCTCACGGGCGGCGCCGGCTGGATCGCGGTCGCGCTCGTCATCTTCGCGTTCTGGAGGCCGGATCTCTGTCTCGTCGGCGCCTACCTCTTCGGCGCGTTCTCCGCGCTGCCCCTGCTTCTCCAGGCGCGTGGCTGGCTGACCGAGGTCCCGGCCGAGGTCTTCAACTCCCTGCCCTACGTGATGACGATCGTCGTCCTCGTCGCCGTTTCTTCCGGCGCGGCCAAGCGGCGGCTCGGCGCGCCGGCCGCGCTGGGGGTTCCCTACGTGCGCGAGGAACGGTAGAACGGGAGACGACGTGGACGTCCTGACCCCCCGATCGCTGGCCGAGGCGCTCGAGCTCAAGGCCCGGCACCCGGACGCCCTCCCGATTCAGGGCGGCACCGACGTCATGGTCTCGCTGAACTTCGACAGGGAGCGGCCCGAGGTCGTGCTCAACCTGAACGAGGTCCGAGAGCTCCGCGGGTGGTCCCGCGAGAACGGGGCGCTCCGACTCGGCGCCGGGCTCACGTACACGGAGGCCGAGGCCGGCGAGCTCGCGGAGGCGTTCCCCGCGCTCGCGGAGGCCGCTCGCACGGTCGGCTCTCCCCAGATCCGAAACCGCGGGACGATCGGAGGCAACCTCGGGACGGCCTCGCCCGCCGGTGACGCGCTGCCGCCGCTCCTCGTGGAGGGCGCCGAGGTCGAGCTCGCGAGCGTTCGCGGAGCGCGCAGCCTCCCGCTCACGGAGTTCCTCCTCGGCGTGAAGACGAACGCGCTGGCCGACGACGAGCTGATCGTGGCCGTGCGGGTGGAGGTGGCCGGCCGGCCGCAGACCTTCATGAAGGTCGGCCCGCGCAACGCGATGGTCATCGCCGTCTGCTCGCTCGCGCTCGCCGTGGATCGAGAGCGGGGCGAGGTCAGGGCAGCGTTCGGCTCCGCGGCTCCCGTCGCGCGGCTCGTGCGCGCGTCACTCGCGGACGCGGGCTCGTTCCCGGAGCAGGTCGCGGCGGCCGCGAGCCCGATCGACGACGTTCGCGGCACCGCCTCCTACCGGCGCCATGCGCTCCGCGTGCTCACGGCGCGTGCGCTCGAGAGGTGCCTCGCGTGAGGATCGAGCTCACCGTCAACGGCGAGCGCTGCGAGGCCGACGTCTGGGCCGGCGAGAGCCTGCTCGCGACGCTCCGCGACCGGCTCGAGCTCCCCGGCTCGAAGAACGCGTGCGAGCAGGGGGAGTGCGGCTCGTGCTCCGTCCTGCTCGACGGTGAGCTCGTGTGCTCGTGCCTCGTCCTCGCCGCGCAGGCAGACGGCCACGAGGTCGTCACCGTCGAGGGCCTCGGCGAGGCCGGCGCGCTCCATCCCGTGCAGGAGGCCTTTGCGGACACGGGCGCCGTGCAGTGCGGCTTCTGCACTCCCGGCTTCGTCGTCGCCGCGGCCGACCTCCTCCACCGCGTGCCCGACCCGAGTGACGACGAGATCCGCGAGGCCCTCTCCGGCAACCTCTGCCGCTGCACCGGCTACCAGAAGATCCTCGACGCAGTGCGGCAGGCGGCCGGGCGATGAGCGGCGCCGTCGTCGCGCCGCCGCGCGGTCGCGCCGAGTCGCGCGTCCGCCGGTCGGACGCCGTCCCCAAGGTCACCGGAGAGTTCGCGTACTCGAGCGACCTCCACGCCGCCGGGATGCTCTGGGGCAAGACGGTCCGCAGCCCGCACGCCCACGCCCGCATCGTCTCGATCGACGTCTCCGAGGCGCTCTCACTGCCCGGCGTGCACGCGGTCCTCACGCACGAGGACGTCCCCGGCCGGAAGACGTACGGGCTCGAGTTCCCCGACCAGCCCGTCCTCGCGATCGACAGGGTGCGGTACTTCGGCGAGGCGGTCGCGATCGTGGCCGCCGAGGAGCCCGAGCAGGCGCGCCGTGCGGCCGCAGCCGTCCGGGTGGAGTACGAGCCGCTCCCGCCCGTGCTCGACCCCGAGGCGGCGACCGAGCTGGAGCCGCTCCACCCCGACCGCCCGACGATGGGGCACGGGTATCGCGACGATCCGAGGCCCAACGTCGTGCGCTCCATCGTCATCCGGCGCGGCGACCCCGATGCCGAGGGCGACGTCTCGGTCGAGGGCGTCTACGAGCTCGGCCAGCAGGACCAGGCGTTCCTCGGCCCGGAGTCCGGTATCGCGATCCCGGACGGCGAGGGCGGCGTCGACATCCACGTCGCGACGCAGTGGCTGCACGTCGACCGGGATCAGGTCGCGCCGTGCCTCGCCCTCCCGCCGGAGCAGGTGCGGATCCACCTCGCCGGCGTCGGGGGCGCGTTCGGGGGGCGCGAGGACCTCTCCATGCAGATCCACGCGGCGCTGCTCGCCCTCCACACCGACCGGCCGGTGAAGATCGTCTACACGCGCGAGGAGTCGTTCGTCGGGCACGTCCACCGGCACCCGGCGCGGATCTGGGCCGAGCATCGCGCGACGCGGGCGGGGGAGCTCGTCGCCGTGCGCATGAAGATCCTCATCGACGGCGGCGCCTATGCCTCGAGCTCGACGGCCGTGATCTCGAACGCCTGCTCGTTCGCGGTCGGGCCGTACGAGGTCGAGAACGTCTTCGTCGAGGGTCTCGCCGTCTACACGAACAACCCGCCCTGCGGGGCTATGCGCGGCTTCGGCGCCGTGCAGACGTGCTTCGCGGCGGAGGCGCAGATGGATCGGCTCGCGGCCGAGCTCGGGATCGATCCCGTCGAGCTGCGGCTCCTGAACGCGCTCGAGCCCGGCGGGAGGCTTGCGACCGGGCAGGTCGTCACGGGCTCGCTCCCGACGCGCGAGGTCATCCGCCGCGCCGCCGCGATCCCGGTGCCGGAGCCCGAGGAGCTCCCGCGCGACCCGATTCGGCTCCCCGGCGGCGCCGGGAACACGACACGCGGCGAGGGCGTGCGAAGAGGCACCGGGTTCGCCGTCGGGTTCAAGAACCTCTGCTTCTCGGAGGGCTTCGACGACTACTGCACGGCTCGCGTCGTGCTCGCGGAGGACGGCCCGGCGGAGATCCACTGCGCGGCGGCCGAGGTCGGCCAGGGCGTGACCGACGTGATCCTGCAGGTCGCACGCCTCGAGCTGGGAACGGACGACGTCGTCCTCGCGACCGGGTCGACGTCAAGGGTCGGCTCCGCCGGTTCCTCCTCGGCGTCGCGCATGACGTGGATGGCCGCGGGAGCGGTGCGAGACGCATGTCGTGCCGCGATCGAGGAGCGCGAGCGTGTCGGCGGGGGAACGGTCGACGTCGAGCGCGTGCATCGGCACGCGCGCACGTTCCCGCTCGACCCCGAGACGGGGCAGATCGTGGACGGCCCGGCGCACGTCGCGCTCGCGGTCGCCGCGATGCGTGTCGTCGTCGAGGTCGACGTCGAGCTCGGCCTCACCCGGGTCGTGTGGATCGGGACTGCGCAGGACGTCGGCAATGCGCTCAGCCGAGAGGCGGTGGAGGGCCAGATCGAGGGCGGGACGGCGCAGGGCCTCGGGCTCGCGCTGATGGAGGAGATCCAGACCTCGGGCGGCGTGATCACGAACGCGAGCTTCACCGACTACCTCATCCCCACGTTCCTCGACATGCCGCCCGTGGTCTCCGAGCTCGTCGAGGATCCCGAGCCGGGCGCGCCCTACGGCGTCAAGGGCGTCGGCGAGCCGCCGGCCGTGGTCTCGACGTCCGCGATCGCCTCGGCGCTCCGCGACGCGACCGGGCGCGAGCTCGCGCGCGTTCCGGTGCGGCCGGACGAGATCGTCGGGCTCTAGCCCGCCAGTCCGGCAGCTCGACGCGAATACGGGAATACGCTGATGGCCGGGCCTCCTGCCGGTGGCAGGGTTCGCTCCGTCGGGAGGAGCGAGGTTGCGCAACCCCTCTGTCCACCCTCCCTCTGACACAGGGACGGATCGCGAGACGGTCGTCGGCGCGACGGTCGCCGGCTACCGGATCGAGGAGCTCATCGGCCGCGGCGGCATGGGCGCGGTCTACCGCGCCCAGGAGGAAGCGCTCGCCCGCGAGGTCGCGCTCAAGGTGATCGCGCCCGAGCTCGCCCAGGACGAGCGCTTCCGCGAGCGCTTCCTGCGCGAGTCGAGGATCGCCGCCTCGCTCGACCACCCGAACGTCGTCCCCCTCTACCGGGCGGGCGAGGAGGCAGGCGTCCTCTACCTGGCGATGCGCTACGTCGAGGGCACCGACCTCGGCAAGCTGCTCGCCGCCGAGGGCCCGCTCGAGCCGAAGCGTGCCGTCGAGCTCCTCGCCCAGGTCGCAGACGCGCTCGACGCCGCCCACGAGCGCGGTCTCGTGCACCGCGACGTCAAGCCCTCGAACGTCCTCATCGGGCAGGCGGTCGGCAAGGAGCACTGCTACCTCTCGGACTTCGGCCTGACCAAGCGCGCCGGCTCGCTCTCGGGGGTGTCGGCCACCGGCACCATCGTCGGCACCCTCGAGTACGTCGCCCCCGAGCAGATCACCGGCGACCCGCTCGACGCGCGGGCCGACGTCTACTCGCTCGGCTGCGTGCTCTACGAGTGCCTGACCGGGGAGACCCCCTTTCCGCGCGCGACCGACGTCGCCCTCCTCTGGGCGCACGTGCACGAGCAGCCGCCTCCGCCCTCGCAGGTGCGGACCGGGCTCCCCTCCGCGCTCGACCCCGTGCTCGCGAGCGCGCTCGCCAAGGAGCCCGACCGCCGCCCGCGCTCGGCGGGCGAGCTCGTCGCCGAGGCCCGTGCCGCGCTCGGCCTGGTCGAGACCGCTCCCGCCCAGGCTCGCCCGCGCCCTCGCCTCCTCCTCCTCGCCGCCGTCACCCTCCTCGTCCTCGCCGCCGCCGCGACCGCCGCCCTCCTTGCCACCCGCGGCTCCGGAAGCCTCGACTCCGTCTCCCCCAACTCGGTGGGCGTCATCGACCCCGCCTCCAACGAGATCGTGGGGGAGGTGGGTGTAGGGCGGGAGCCGGAGGCCGTGACGGTCGGCGAAGGCTCGGTCTGGGTCAGCAACGTCGAGGACGAGACCGTCTCGCGGATCGACCCCGGTGACATCGAGGCCACGCCCCACACGATCTCCGTCGACGGCTACCCGAGTGACCTCACGGTGGGCGCGCAGTCCGTGTGGGTGGCGCTCGGTGCGCTCGGCGAGCTCGTCCGGATCGACACCGGGCGGAACGAGGCGCTGAGCCCGACCTCCGCGCTCGGCGAAGGGTGGACCTGTACCAGCCCATGGGCCTCGCTCGCCGTCGGCTCGGGTGCCCTGTGGTACGTCTGCGAGACGGGCGGCCTCGGGCGCGTCGACGTCCGGACCCGGGAGGCGACTCGGTTCGGGTACGAGGTGGGCTTGCTGACCTCGTCGAGCTCCGTGCTCCCGGAGTTCTCCGACGTCGCCTTCGGGCTCGCCTCCCTCTGGATCGTCAACCGAGCGCGGAACACGGTCATCGAGGTCGACCCGGCCACGAGCCGGTGGCAACGGGACATCACGGTCGGTAGCGGTCCCAGCGCTGTCGCGGTCGGCGAGGGATCCGTGTGGGTGGCGAATTTCGAAGACGACACGGTGACGCGCATCGCGGTGACGGGCCGCGGCCAGACGGTCGCTCCCAAGGCGATCCCGGTCGGAGACGGGCCGGTGGACGTGGCGGTGGGCGAGGGTGCCGTCTGGGTCGCGAACGGGCTCGATCGCACCGTCTCGCGCATCGATCCCGAAACGGGAGAGGTCGTGTCGACGATTGCCATCGGGAGCGAGCCGCAGCGGATCGCTGCCGGCGAGGGCTCGGTCTGGGTGACGGTTCGTGCGCCGCAACAGGAGACGGTCGAGCCGTGAGGAGGAGCGGAAGGTGAGACGTCGCTGGCTTGCATTCGCGGCGGCCCTCGTCGCCGGGGCTGTGGCAGTGACCTCGTCCTCCGGCTCCGGTCTGCAGACCCCGAAGCGCGGCGGCACCGTCTTCATGCCCGCAGATCCCGAGCCCGCCTGCCTCACGCCCTACATCGTGGCCTGCGCCAGCGGTCTGATGGTCACGTTCATGGACTCTCTCCCGAACGCCGTGCTTCCCGGCGCGTACGAGGTCCGGCCCGATCTCACCTGGAAGGCGCAGCTCGTCTCGAAGACGGACGTGTCCGCGAAACAGGTGCTGACGCTCACCTACCACATCCGCCCCGAGGCGCGCTGGAGCGACGGGGTGCCGGTGTCGGCGAGCGACTTCCTCTTCACGTACCGAACCCTGGTCAAGTACAAGACGCAGCTCGACCAGGTCGACCGGGTGGTAGTCGACGTGATCCGGAGCGTGCGCGCGCTCGACCCGAAGACGGTACGGGTCGTCCTCCCGCTGGATCTCACGATGTGGCGGGGGTGGGTCTTTCGCACCGTGCTGCCGCGGCACGTCCTCAAGGGCGAGGACTACCTGAGCGTCTGGCGGGAGCGGATCGAGAGCCCGAAGACGGGCGAGCCGATCGGGAGCGGCCCCTTCCTCGTCTCGGGCTGGGAGCGCGGCAAGCAGCTGACGCTCGTCCGGAACCCGCGCTACTGGGGGCCGCACCCCGCCTACGTCAAGCGGGTCGGCCTCCGCTTCGGCCTGGAGGGAGCACCGGCCGCGTGGCTCGCGAGCGGCGCGGTCGACCTCGCGTGGGGCCTCGGCTACGAGACGGGCCTCGGCCCCGAAGCGATCCCCTCGCTCCGGGCCGTTCCGGGCGTCAGGGTCCCCTCGCGCCTGGCGCCGGTCCCAGAAGTCATCACGATCAACCGCGGCACCGGTGGCCACTCGCTTCTGCGAAAGAGGTTCCTCCGCCAGGCGCTCGCCTACGGCGTCGACCGGCAGGCCATCGTGAGGAAGCTCTTCGGTGCGACGCTCCCGAGACAGCGGGTGGCGGACAACGCCTTCTACCTC
>JBFFGH010000083.1:0-10526 GCA_041557575.1 Gaiellaceae bacterium | reverse complement strand
GCGCGACCCTCGTTGCGCTCGGCGGGAGGCACGCGAGCCGGACGGCCGGTCTCGTCCTGAGCGGAGTCGCCACGGTCGTCCTGCACGACGCGCACTGCTCGGTGCTCTTCGCCCATCCCCAGTGGGGCCAGCGCTGGGTGCCCAGGCGGATCCTCGTCGGCGTGGACGGGTCGCCGCACGCGCTCGCGGCGCTCGCTGTGGCCGACGAGCTCGGCGAGCGTCTCGACTCGGTGGTCCGCGTCGTCTCGGCGACCGGAGGCAAGAGGATCGAGACGGACGCGCCCTGGGCCGACCGCGTGGACGACTGGCTCCCGGGCAATCCCGTGGTCAACCTCATCGACGGCTCCATCGGGGTGGACCTCGTCGTGGTCGGCTCCCGGGGGCTCCACGGCCTTCGCTCCCTGGGGAGCGTGAGCGAGCGCGTCGCCCACCGTGCGCACTGCACCGTGCTCGTCGTCAAGGACGCCGAGTCGCCGGGCTCGACGGCGAGCGAGCCCTCGGCCGAATAGGACCATGAGCGGATCGGTTGCGGACGTCGTTCGCAGCACCGCTCTCGACCACGGAGAGGCGCACGCGCGCTCCGCGGCGGAGGTCGCGGACGCCCTCGGGTCGGACCTGACCGCCGGTCTCTCCGCGGGCGAGGCGCGCGAGCGGCTGGACGTCTACGGGCCGAACGAGCTCGCCCGCCCGACCCGGCCGGCGTACGGGCGGATCGCCCTGCACCAGCTGGCGGACCCCCTCGTCGCGCTTCTCGTCGCCGCGGCCGTCGTCTCGTTCGCGGTCGGCGAGGGGATCGAGTCCGCCGTCATCGCCGCGATTGTCGTTCTCAATGCGACCTTCGGCTTCGTCCAGGAGGTGCGCGCGGCCCGGGCCGTGATGGCGCTGACGCAGGCGGTCGAGTGGTCCGCCGCCGTCGTGCGCGACGGGGAGCCGCTCGACGTCCCGGTGCGGGAGCTGGTGCCCGGGGACCTCGTGCACGTCCGCGAGGGCGACCGCGTGCCGGCGGACGCGCGGATCGTGAGCGCGGTGGGTCTCGAGGTGGACGAGTCGGCCCTGACCGGGGAGTCGGTGCCCGTGGCGAAGGGCGTGGACGAGGTCGCCGCCGGCGCGCCGCTCGCCGAGCGGGAGCCCATGCTCTTCGCCGGGACGGGAGTGACCAGGGGCTCGGGCCTCGCGCTGGTCGTGACCACGGGCGCCTCGACCGAGCAGGGGCACATCGCGGAGCTGACCGCAGGGGCGGCGCCGCCCCCGACCCCGCTCGAGCTGCGCTTCGCCCGTCTGGCGGGGCGGCTCGCCTTCGTGGGGCTCGGCATCACGGTTGCGCTCGCGGCGGCGATGCTCCTCCAGGGAGAGGGCCTGCGGGAGTCGTTCCTCGTCGGCGTCTCCGTCGCCGTGGCCGCGGTGCCCGAGGGCCTGGCGGCGACCGTGACGATCGCGCTCGCGCTGGGTGCGCGGGAGATGGCGCGACGTGGAGCCGTCGTCAGGACGCTCTCGGCGATCGAGGCGGTCGGTGAGGCGACGGTCGTGTGCGCGGACAAGACGGGCACGCTGACCGAGAACCGGCTCCGGCTCGAGCGGCTCGAGCCCGCCTCGTGGACGACGCGTGACGAGGTCCTGCGCGCCGCCTACGCCTCGGCCGAGGCGGAGATCGACCCGGTCGACCGCGCGCTCGTGACAGCGGCTCGCGATGAGGGTATCCGCGCGGCGGGAACCGTCGTGCGCAGCGTCCCGTTCGAGGCCGCGCGCAAGCGGGCCACGGTCCTCATCTCCGAGGACCACCGGCTCCGCTCGGTCGTGAAGGGTGCCCCCGAGGTCGTCCTCGGGCTCACCGAGAAGCTGCCGGAGGAGCGCAAGCGGCTCGGGGATCTCGCCTCCGAGTGGGCGAGGGACGGCCTTCGCGTGCTCGCGCTCGCCGATCGCGAGATCGAGAGCGTCGAGACCCCGGACCTCGAGGAAGACGCGCAGCCCCTCGGCATCGTCGGCCTCGCCGATCCGCTCCGAGCCGAGGCTGCCGAGTCGGTCGCGGCGGCGCGGGAAGAGGGGCTCGAGATTCGCATGCTCACGGGTGATCATCCGCTGACCGCGAGCGCGATCGGCCGGCAGCTCGGACTCGCCGACGACGAGATCGTCGCCAGGTGCACGCCTGCCGAGAAGCTCGCGCTCGTGGACCGGCTGCTGGACGACGGCGAGGTCGTCGTCGTGACGGGCGACGGCGTGAACGACGCTCCCGCGCTCCGGCGCGCCCATGTCGGCGTGGCGATGGGGCTCGGGGGCACGGAGGCCGCGCGGGAGGCATCCTCGATCGTCCTCACGGACGACAACTTCTCCACGATCGTCGCGGCCGTCCAGGAGGGGAAGCGCATCGCCGGGAACGTCCGCTCGTTCCTCGCGTTCCTCCTCTCCGCCAACGTCGGCGAGGTCGTGCTGTTCGCCGCGGCAGTCGTCTCCGGGCTGGGAGCGCCCATGACCGTCGTGCAGGTGCTCACCGTGAACCTGCTCACCGACGGCCCGCCGGCGATCGCCCTCGCGCGCGACCCGGCGGGGCGGCACGCCTTCAGGCGCGGCGCCACGAAGGAGCTCCTCGGGCGCGGCATCGCGGAGACGCTCCTCGCGGTCGGGATGGTCATCGGCCTCGCAGCGCTCGCCGCGTTCCTCCTCGTGCGAGAGGCCCGTCCCGAGGCCGCGCAGACGGCCGCCTACGCGACCGTCGCGCTCGCCGAGCTCGTGTTCGTGTTCTCGTGCCGCGCGGAGCTCAGGCCCGCCTGGCGGCTTCCGCGGAACCGCCATCTCGAGGCGGCGGTGCTCGCATCCCTCACGTTCCTCGCCGCCACGATCTACGTCCCCGCTCTGCACGAGCCGTTCGGGACGCTCTCGCTGTCCCTCGAGGAGCTCGCCGTCGTCCTGCCGCTCGCGTTCGTTCCGGCGATCGGAGCTGAGGCGATCAAGGCCGCGGTCCGGGGTCGGATGGCCCGGATAAGCTGACCTCTCTGAGCGCGACGGAACACGCGATCCACCGCGCCCTCGGCCTCACGGACGGGGAGTACGAGCGAATCCGCTCGCTGCTCGCGCGCGACCCGAACCACTTCGAGCTCGCGGTCTTCTCGCTCCTCTGGTCGGAGCACTGCGGGTACAAGCACTCGGCGCTCCTCCTGAAGAGGCTCCCGAGCACCGGCACGCGGGTGCTCCAGGGCCCGGGCGAGAACGCGGGCGTGCTCGACCTGGGCGACGGGCTCGCGGTCTCGTTCAAGGTCGAGAGCCACAACCACCCCTCGGCGGTGGAGCCGTTCCAGGGCGCCGCGACGGGAGTCGGAGGAATCCTCCGCGACATCGTCGCGATGGGCGCCCGCCCGGTCGCGCTGCTCGACGGCCTGCGCTTCGCCGAGCCCGACTGGCACTTCTCGCGGGCGGTCGGCGGCATCGGCCACTACGGGAACTGCGTCGGCGTCCCGACCGTCGGGGGCGAGGCCGTGTTCGACGAGGCGTACCGCGACAACTGCCTCGTGAACGCGATGTGCGTGGGGCTGCTCCCGGTCGAGCGGCTGATGCGCGCGAAGGCTACGGGGGCGGGGCAGTCGGTGATCCTGTACGGAGCCACGACGGGCAGGGACGGGATCGGCGGCGCCTCCGTGCTCGCGAGCCAGGAGCTCGACGACGGCTCCGCGGAGAAGCGCCCGTCCGTGCAGATCGGTGACCCCTTCACGGGGAAGAAGCTCATCGAGGCCTCGGTCGAGCTCGTCTCGTCGGGCCTCGTCGAGTCGCTCCAGGACTGCGGCGCCGCCGGCATCGCGTCCTCCCTCTCGGAGATGGCGGCCGACTTCGGCATCGACGTCCATCTCGACCGCGTGCCGCAGCGCGAGGAGGGGATGGAGCCCTGGGAGGTGATGATCTCCGAGAGCCAGGAGCGGATGATCGCGATCGTCCGGCCGCAGATGGCCGAGGCCGTCGGGGCCGTGCTCGACCGCTGGGAGCTCGAGCACGCAGTGATCGGGGAGGTCACCTCGAGCGGGGAGCTCCGCGCGCTCTGGCACGGGGACGTCGTCGGCGAGATCCCGGCCCGGTTCCTCACGGACGAGTGCCCGCGCTACGAGGTCGGCGTCGAGCCGCGCTCCGCCGCTCCCATGGCCGAGATCTCGGAGGCCCCGCAGCCGAGCGACGCGCTCGTCGAGCTTCTCGGCTCCCCGGCGCTCCGGAGCCGCGAGTTCGTCTTCCGCCGCTACGACCAGCTCGTCGGCTCCCGCACGGTGCGCCGGCCCGGCCTCGACGCGGCCGTGCTCCGGCTGCGCCCGGGGATGCGCGGGCTCGCGCTCTCGCTCGACGGCCATGGCCGGATCGCCCGGCTCGACCCGTTCACCGGGGGCGCGCTCGCGGTGCTCGAGGCGGCGCGCAACGTCGCCTGCGCGGGAGGGGAGCCGCTCGGCTTCACCGACTGCCTCAACTTCGGGAACCCCGAGAAGCCCGAGATCGGGTGGGAGCTCTCGGAGGCGATCGACGGCATCGCGGCAGCCTGCGAGGCGCTCGGCCTCCCCGTCGTCTCCGGGAACGTCTCCCTCTACAACGAGACGAACGGGCGCGCGATCCACCCGACGCCGGCGGTGGGCGCGGTCGGGCTCGTCGACGACGTCCGCCGGATCCCAGCCGGCTGGCGTGCGGGGGACGAGGTCTTCGTCGCCGAGGCGTCCCGAGTCTCGATCGCCGGCTCCGAGTACCAGGCGCGGTACTCGGAGGTCGGAGGCACGCCTGCCCCGCTCGACCTCGAGGCCGAGGCCCGGCTCGTCTCGTTCCTGTGGCAGGCCGCACCGCTCGCGACGCTCGTCCACGACGCCTCCGAGGGCGGGCTGGCCGCCTGCCTCGCCGAGTGCGCGCTCCACTCCGGAGTGGGTGCGAAGGTCGAGCTCGACGACGATCCCGTGGAGTGGTTCGGCGAGGTCGGGGGACGCGCGGTCGTCTCCTGCTCGCCCGACGCCTCCGCGCAGATCGAGGAGCTCGCGCGGGACGTGGGCGTGCCACTCCGTCGGATCGGTACGGTGGAGGGGAGCACCCTGCTGGGCGTCGAGCTCGCCCGGCTTCGAAGCTCCCGGAAGGGCGATCTCTGATGTGCGGTGTCTTCGGCATACGGTCCGAGGAGCGGGACGTGTCGCGTCTCGCGTACTTCGGGCTGTTCGCGCTCCAGCACCGCGGCCAGGAGTCGGCCGGCATCGCGGTCTCCGACGGAGGCCGTCTCACCGTGCTCCGGGAGATGGGCCTCGTCGCGCACGTCTTCAACGAGCAGCAGCTGCAGGCGCTGCCGGGGGAGATCGCGATCGGGCACACGCGCTACTCCACGACCGGCGCGAACCGCTGGACGAATGCGCAGCCCCTCGTGCACCACGGGCGGGCGCGGACGGTGGCGCTCGGGCACAACGGGAACCTCGTCAACGTGGAGCAGCTCCGCGAGGAGCTCATCGCCGACGGCGTGCGGCTCGCCTCCGGCTCCGACTCCGAGGTGATCGCGGCCCTCGTCGCCCGTGACCCGGCTCCGCTCGTCGAGGCGATTGCGAATGCGATGCGGCTGCTCGAAGGCGCGTACTCCGTCGTCGCGCTCACCGAGGACGCGCTCGTCGCGTTCCGCGACCCACTCGGCTTTCGCCCGCTGACGCTCGGGAAGCTCGGCGAGGACTGGGTGGTCGCGTCGGAGACGTGCGCGCTCGACCTCATCGGGGCGGAGAGCGTGCGCGACGTGCGCCCGGGCGAGGTCGTCCACGTGGACGCGAAGGGCCTGCGCACGGTGCAGGCCGCGCCGACCGGACGCGATGCGCTCTGCATCTTCGAGCACGTCTACTTCGCGCGGCCCGACTCGCGGCTCGCCGGGGTGGAGGTGCACGGCGCGCGCGTGCGGATGGGCGAGCGGCTGGCGCAAGAGGCGCCCGCCGAGGCGGACATCGTCGTCGGGATTCCCGACTCGGGCACGCCCGCCGCCATCGGCTACTCGAAGGCCTCCGGGATCCCCTTCAACGAGGCGCTCATCAAGAACCGCTACGTCGCCCGCACCTTCATCCAGCCCGAGCAGGGGATGCGCGAGCAGGGCATCCGCATGAAGTTCAACCCGCTCGACGAGGTGCTGGGCAAGCGCATCGTCGCCGTGGACGACTCCATCGTCCGCGGGAACACGATGAGGCAGCTCGTGCAGATGCTCTTCGACGCGGGCGCCGCCGAGGTCCACGTGCGGATCTCCTCGCCGCCCGTGGTCTCCCCGTGCTTCTACGGGATCGACATGGCCGACGAGGACGAGCTCGCCGCCTCGCACCGCTCGGTCGAGGAGATGCGCGCGCTCGTCGGCGCCACCTCGCTCCACTACCTCTCGGTCGAGGGGATGCAGGAGTCCACGAGGCTGCCGGAGGGCTCGGTCTGCCGCGCCTGCTTCACGCGCGACTATCCGACGGCCGTTCCCGGGAAGCTCGGGAAGCTCCGCTTCGAGCCCGCGACGGCCTGAGCCCGGGAGGGAGAGCGCGGGAGCTAGAGCGCGAGCACGACGTCGTTCGCCGGAAGCTGCACCGCCAGCCGCCCCCACGTGTCGCCGAGGTCGAGCGACTGCCAGACGTCGCCGTTCGCGAGCGCGGCCATGAGGTAGCCGGGTGCGTCTCGCCTCGTGACGAGCGTGTAGGGCATCGAGTCGAGCGGCTGCGGCAGCCCCCCGCCGAGCTTCTCCCACGGGCTCTCCCCGATCTTCCTGAAGACGAAGGCCTCGGCGGGCTTCGAGCCGTGGGCCGTTCCGGGGCCCGGAGCAGCGGACACGTACCAGACCTCCGGACGTGCGGGGTCGGCGGCGACGGCCCAGCCGTACTTCCGGTCGAGGCCGTCGCGCGGGCTCGACCAGGTGTCGCCCGCGTCGCTGCTGACGGCGCCTCCTCCGTACCCGCTCTCGTAGACGCGGGAGCCCTCGACGGCGTGGAAGCAGAGGCCGTGGCAGTCGCGAAGGGCCCCGTGCCGGTGGCCGCTCCAGGTCCGGCCGCCGTCGACCGTGCGGACGACGGCGCCGAACTCGATCCCGGCGACGACGACCCCCGGCTCGGTCGGCGAGACGGCGAGCGCGTGGACGTAGGCGGTGAAGGGTGCGCCCGCGGGCGAGAACCAGAGCCGCCGACCCCGGATCCGGCGGAACCCGGCCAGCTCCCCCCACGTCTCGCCGCCGTCCTGCGAGCGATGCACCGCTGCCGGCCGGGCTCCGGCGTACAGGGTCCCCGGCTCGTGTGGGCTCGCGGCCAGCGAGCGGACAGGCCGGCCGACCCGGCCGGCGAGGTCCCACGACCGGCCGCTGTCGGCCGAGCGGAGAACCTCGCCGTCCTCCGTCCCGGCGAAGACGACGCCCGAGTGGATGGGATCGGCTGCGAGGCAGTGGACGCGACGACCGTGCACGACGGCGGCGACCTCCCAGCCGGTGTCGGCGGTCGCCCTGCTGATGCCCTCACGGGTCGCGGCGAGAAGTACGTCGACCATGTCGATCGGCAAGACGGTAGGCAGCCCGGGCGGTGCCCGCAAGGGCGGCGAGCGTCCTAGCGGCTGCGGGGCGGCAGCGGCACGAAGACGCTCGTCGTCCGCTGGTACTCGGCGTAGTCGACGCGCGAGCGGAGAGCCTGCCGCTCAGTCGCCGGGATCCCCGTCACGCGGAAGAGGAGGAAGAGGAGGCCTGCCGGGACGATCCAGCCGATCCAGCCGTTCGGCGCCGCAGTCGCGACGAGCGCGATCCCGCACCAGTTCACGAACTCGAAGAAGTAGTTGGGGTGGCGCGACCAGCTCCAGAGGCCCGCACGCGCGGTCTTCCCCTTGTTCTCGGGGTTCGCACGCCACTGGGCGAGCTGCCGGTCGGACACGATCGTGCCCACGTTCCCGATCGCCCAGACGGCGACTCCCACCCAGACGAGGACGTCGAGCCCGCTCCCGGGATCGAGCGCGATGAACGCGAACGGGATCGAGAAGAAGACGACGAAGACGGCCTGGAACTGGAAGAAGAAGAAGAGGTTCCGGTTCACCTTCGGGCCCCACTTCTCGCGGAGCGCCTTGTAGCGGCCGTCCTCCTCCTTGCCCAGCACGCGATTGAAGAGCAGGTAGGCGCCGAGGCGGAACCCCCAGATCGAGGCGAGGAGGGCGCCGAGGACGCGGTGCCCGACGTCGCCGTCGGCGAGGAGCGCGTAGAGGATCGCGCAGCAGGCGATGAGCACGGCCCAGGCGACGTCCACGTGGCTCGCGTCGCGAATGCGCACCTGCAGCCCCCAGAGCAGCGCCATCACGACCGCCGCGAGCGCGAGCCCGACGAGCAGGAGCCCCCAGACCGAGCCGATCATGCGGCCTCCGGGGCCGGTGCGGGCCCATCGCCGGCGGCCGCTCGGTCGCGGCGGGAGAGCGAGGACGGCCACCACGTCCTCTCGCCGAGCGAGAAGGTGAGCGCCGGGACGAGGATCGAGCGCACGACGAACGTGTCGAGGAGGACGCCGAGGGCGACGGTGATGCCGACCTGCGTGAGCGCCACGAGCGGCAGCACGGCGAGCACGGAGAAGGTGCCGGCGAGCACGATCCCGGCCGAGGTGATCACCCCGCCCGTGACGGCCAGCCCCTTCAGCATCGCCTGCCCCGTCGGCAGGGTGAGAGCCTCCTCGCGAACGCGTGCCATGAGGAAGATGTTGTAGTCGATCCCCAGGGCGACGAGGAAGATGAACGCGAAGAGCGGGTAGCTCGGATCCTCCCCGGGGAAGTCCGCGAAGGCCTCGAAGACGAGCAGGCTCAGGCCGAGCGCGGCGAAGAACGAGAGGACGACCGTCGCCATCAGCATGAGCGGCCCGAGGAGCGCCCGCAGCAGGAGCACGAGGATCGCGAAGACGACGAGGAGCACGAGAGGCACGAGCAGGAAGGTGTCGCTGCGGATCGCCCCCCGGAGATCGGCCTCCTCCGCCGTGGCTCCTCCGACGAGCACGGCGTCGCCCCCCGCGGCACGGAGCTGCCCGCGCAGCGGTGCGATCTGCGCGAAGCCGGCCTGGCTGAACGGGTCCTCCGTCAGCGTCACGTCGAACCTCGCGCCCGGCGGGCCCGTCTGGACGAGCCCGACCACGGCCACCTCGCGGGCGTTGTCCGCGGCGGCGACCACGGCGTCGACCTTGGCGGGATCGGTGACGATGACGGTCGTGGGCGCGCTGGCCCCGGCGGGGAAGGAGCGCTCGAGGAGCTTCTGGCCCTGCACGGACTCGACCTCGCCGCGGAAGGCGTTGCCGGTCGTGAGGCTCGTGTCGAGCGAGAGCGTTCCGAGCGCGACGAGGGCGAGCGCGAGCGTCGTCACGATCCAGACCGCCCGGTGCCTCCGCTCGATCCGTGCGCCCAGACGACCCCAGAGCCCGCGCCGCCACGTGCGCTCGCCGGCCTCGCCGTCGTGCCGGGGCACGAACGGCCAGAACGCGCGCCGGCCGCCGATGAGGAGCAGCGCGGGGAGGACGGTGAGCATCGCGAGCGCAGCGACGGCCACGCCCATCGCGCCGACGGGCCCGAGGCCGGCGATCGAGTTGACCGACGCGAGCGAGAGGCAGAGGAGCGCTGCGACGACGGTTCCGGCGGACGCGAGGATCCCCGGGCCCGCCTGCCGCACGGCGATGCGCATGGCGTCGTGCTTGTCGGCGTGGAGGTGCAGCTCCTCCCGGTAGCGGGCGGTGAGCAGGAGCGCGTAGTCCGTTCCCGCTCCGAAGACGAGGACGAGGAGGATCCCGCCCGTCTGCCCGTTGATCACGAGCCCGGCGTCGGCGAGCAGCGTGCCGATCCCGCGGACGAGCCCCTCGGCGAAGAACACGGCGAGCAAGGGGAGGAGCCAGAAGATCGGGCTCCGGTAGATGAGCACGAGCAGCACGAAGATGAGCCCTGCGGTCGTGTAGAGGAGCGTCGAGTTGATGCCCTCGAACACCTTGCTCGCGTCCGCGGAGTAGCCGCCGGGGCCCGTCACCTTCGCCTCCAGGCCCGCGGGCGCCCCCTCGGAGACGGTGTCGCGAACCGACGCGACGGCGTCGATGAGCACCTCCTCGTCGCCCTCCGCGACGATCTGGACGACGAGGAGCGCCGCCCGTCCGTCCTCGGAGTACTGCGGCGGGCTCACGGCGACGACGCCTTCGGGAGGCGACGCGGCGAGCTCCGCCTGCGTCTCCTCGACGAAGGCGCGGTCCCCGGTGGTGAGGCCCTCCTCACGGGCGAAGACCGCGATGGCGGACACGCCCTCGCCGTTCGCGAACTGCTTCGAGAGCTCGAGCGCACGCACGGACTCGGCGTCACCGGGCAGGAAGCTCGAGGGCTCGTTCCGCTGCTTCGACTCGAACTGCCCGATGAGCGGGCCCATCGCTCCCAGGGCGACGAGCCAGGCGCCCAGGACGAGGAACTTCGAGCGGCGGCCGGAGACGAGGCGGGCGAGAGCGCTCACGGGCCTACACGCTAAACACTCTCGACAGATATCTGACAGACGGGCTCAGGCGAGCTCGTCCCAGCGGCGGTAGCGCACTGCCCGCTGCACGGCCCGCGGGTCG
>JBFFGH010000082.1:0-10549 GCA_041557575.1 Gaiellaceae bacterium | reverse complement strand
GGATCCGCGGGTCCGCCGGGAGGGGGTCGCCGGAGTCGAACTCGACACGAGCCCCCGCACCGGGAACGCCGGGGAAGCCTCGGGGGACGACGGCGGTGTCGCCCGCCTGCTGTCGCTCGAAGATGCGCAGCTTCGCTCGCTCGTACGCGTCGAAGTCGCCGTGCCGGTCGAGGTGGTCGGGCGCGAGATTGAGGAGGACGGCCACTCGAGGGCGAAGGGTCTCGACGTCCTCGAGCTGGAAGGACGAGAGCTCGCACACGATCCAGGCGTCGGGCTCCACCACGTCGACGAGCGACGTCAGCGGCCGGCCGACGTTCCCGGCAACCTCGACGGGCCTCTCGGCCGCGCGGAAGATCGCTCCGAGGAGCTCGCTCGTGGTCGTCTTCCCGTTCGTGCCGGTGACGCCGAGCATCGGATTCGGGAGGAGTCGCGCGCCGAGCTCGATCTCGCTCCAGACGGGAATGTCGCGGGCGCGCGCGCCGGCGACGAGCGCCGTCTCCCCCGGGACCCCGGGGCTCTTCACCACGAGATCGATCCCCTGCAGCAACGTCTCCTCCTCGCGTCCGAGGTGGAGTTCGACGCCGAGGTCGCCGAGCCTTCCCACGTCGAGCGCCGCGTCGCGGTCGAAGCAGACCACCCGCTCGGCACGTCGGACGAGCACCTCGGCAGCCGCCTGCCCCGACCGGGCGAGCCCGATCACGAGGACGCGCCGACCGGCGAGCTCCGACGCGCTCAAGGCCCGACGAACTGGAGGAAGTCGCGGTAGAAGAGCGCGAACCCGGAGGCGCAGAGGATCGCGCAGACGATCCAGAAGCGAACCATCACCTTGGTCTCGGACCACGCCTTCATCTCGAAGTGGTGGTGGATCGGAGCCATGAGGAACACGCGCCGCCCCGTGCGCTTGAAGCTGACGACCTGGATGATCAGCGACAGGACCTCGATCACGAAGATGCCCCCGATCAGCAGGAGCAGGATCTCGGTGCCGGTGACGATCGCGAACCCAGCGATCGCGCCGCCGAGCGCCATCGACCCCGTGTCCCCCATGAACACCTCGGCGGGGAAGGCGTTGTACCAGAGGAAGCCGATCGTCCCGCCCACGAGCGCCGCGGCCAGCGTCGCGACGTCGAGGTAGACCTCGCTGCGGTCCCCGGGCGGGCCGGAGCGGATCCACGAGACGCCTGCGATCGCGACGAAGGTGAGCAGCATGATCATCGCCGTCCCGCCGGCGAGGCCGTCGATCCCGTCGGTGAGGTTCGCGCCGTTGACGGTCCCCGCGATCACGAGGAAGAGGAACACCCAGTACAGGGGCCCGAGATCGACGTCCCAGTTGGCGACGGGGACGTACAGAGACGTCGTGAACAGGTCGGACTCGCGCAGGAGGAGTGCCGCGCCGACCGTCACCGCGATGAGGAGCGCCATCTTCCAGCGGCCGGACAGCCCGAGCGAGTGCCGGCGCCGAAGCTTCAGGTAGTCGTCGGTGAACCCGATCGCCGCACAGCCGAGAGTGATGAACAGGACGGTCATGCCCTCGACCGTGTACTTCGAGAGGGCGAGGAACGGGATCACCGCGCAGGTCACGAAGAGGAGGCCGCCCATCGTCGGAGTGCCCTGCTTGACGACGTGCGCGGCCGGGCCTTCCGCGCGGATCTGCTGGCCGAGGTTCCGCGCGCGCAGCACCTCGATGAACTTGGGCCCGATCACGATGGCCGCAACCATCGCGAGCAGGCCTGCGATCAGGACGGGAACCATGCTCGAGCGAAGTTCGCTATCTCCGGGGCGATGCCTTCGAGCGCCACGGCACGAGAGGCCTTCACGAGGACGGCATCGCCGGGGGCGAGCAGGCCGCGCGCGACCTCGATCGCGGCTTCCGCATCGGGCGCCCACGCGACGGGCCCGTAGGCGCGCGCCGGCTCGCCCACTCCCAGGACCTCGATCCCCAGGCTCGCGGCGAGCTCGCCGATCTCCCGGTGGTAGCGCTCCGAGGACTCGCCGAGCTCCGCCATCTCCCCGAGGATCGCGATCTTCCGCCGGGCGGGGGCTCGCGCGGCGAGGTGCTCGAGCGCGGCCCGCATCGAGTCCGGGTTCGCGTTGTAGGCGTCGTTGACGACGAGCCCTCCCCCCGGAAGCTCCGTCTCCTCGCCGCGCCAGGGCGAGAGCCGGATGCCGGGGACGCCTGCCCGCGCATCGGCGAGCGGCAGTCCCAGCGCGACGTAGGCGTGCAGGGCCGCGAGCACGTTCACGGCGAGGTGGGGCTGGGTGAACGGCAGCTCGAGCTCGACGACCTCGCCCTCGACGCGGAAGCGGGCACTGCCGTCGGCGAGCTCGACGTCCGAGCGGTCGAACCGGCGGACCGTCACGTCGTCGCGCCCGAGGAACGGCTCGAGCTCCGGGCTTCGTGCGGGCACGACCGCCGTGCCGCCCGGGGGCAGTGCCGCGATCGCCTCCGCGTTGGCCTCGGCGACGCCCTCGACCGTGCCGACGAACTCGAGGTGCTCGGGGCCGATGTGGGAGACGAGGACGACGTCGGGGCGGGCGATCTCGCAGAGGTACGCGATCTGCCCCGGGCCGCGCATCCCCATCTCGGTCACGAGCACGCGCGTCTCGGGCTCGAGCCTGCAGACCGTGAGGGGCAGGCCGATCTCGTTGTTCAGGCTCCTGTGGGCCCAGATCGTCGGGACGTGCGGTGCGCAGAGCGCGCCCAGGACGTCCTTCGTGGTCGTCTTCCCGACCGAGCCGACGACCGCGACGACGCGCGCCCCGGCCTTCGAGCGGACGAGCCCGGCGAGGGCGGCCAGCGCCGCTTCCTGGTCGTCGGGGACGAGCGTGAAGGCCCCCGTCGCGCGCGCGTCGTCCACGTACCGGACGCCCGTGTTGAGCGCCACGAAGAGATCGCCCGGGCCGGACTCCCGCGAGTCGGCCACGATCCCGGTGATCTCGTCCCCCGGCCCACCCCCCTCGAGGGAGCCGAGCCGGAGAGCCGCGACCTCGTCCCAGGAGAGCGCGATCACCTCGCGGAGCTCCCGCCGCCCCGGGCCGCGAGCCTGCGGAGCGCCTCGCGCGCGACGGAGCGGTCGTCGAACGGATGCACCTCGCCGGCGATCTCCTGGCCCTGCTCGTGCCCCTTCCCGGCGATGACGACGACGTCCCCGGGCTCCGCCAGCGTCACGGCACGGTCGATGGCGGTGCGCCGGTCCGGGTCGACCTCGACATCCGTCCCGGAGCCTTGGAGCACGTCCTCGATGATCCTCAGCGGATCCTCCGAGCGCGGGTTGTCGGACGTGATGACGACGACGTCGGCCAGACCGGCTGCGACGCGCCCCATGAGCGGCCGCTTGCCGCGGTCCCGGTCGCCCCCCGCCCCGAACACGACGATCACGCGTCCGTCCGTCAGCCCGCGTGCGGAGCGGAGCGCGACCTCGAGCGAGTCCGGAGTGTGGGCGAAGTCGACGAGCACCGCGAAGGGCTGCCCCTCGTCGACGGGCTCGAAGCGCCCCGGCACGCCTGCGACGGACGCGACCCCCGCCGCGATCGCGTCCTCGTCCACGTCGAGGAGGATCCCGGCTGCGACGGCGGCGAGGACGTTCTCGATGTTGAACGCACCGCGCAAAGGGGTCTCGAGGTCGATCCCGGCCGCGCGGAACCTGCTCCCGGAGCTCGTCGACACGACGTTCTCGGCCCGGATCTCCGCATCCTCGGTGAGACCGAAGGTCACGAGTGGTGCGCGATGGAGGTCGGCGAGGTCGGCTGCGAGGCGCCGGCCCCACTCGTCTCCGACGTTCACCGCCGCCGGCGGCGGGAGAGGGCCCGTGAACAACCGCCGCTTGGCCTGGAAGTACTCCTCCATCGTCCCGTGCAGGTCGAGGTGATCCTGGCTCAGGTTCGTGAAGACCAACGCGCCGAAACGGACGCGGTCGAGCCTGCGAAGGGCCGACCCGTGCGACGACGCCTCCACGACCGCGCTCCGGTCACCCGCGTCGAGCATCTGCCTGAACAGCCGCTGCAGCTCGATCGCCTCGGGCGTCGTGAAGGGAGCCGGCAGCCGCTCGCCTCCGACGATCCACTCCACGGTGCCCACGAGCCCGGCGGGGCGCGACGCGGCCTCGAGCATCGAGCGCAGGAGGAACGACGTGGTCGTCTTCCCGTTCGTGCCCGTCACCCCCACGACCTCGAGCTCCTTCGTCGGCTCTCCGAAGAAGACGTCCGCCGCCACGGGCATGGCCTCCCTCGTGCTCGGGACGACGAGCTGCGGCACGTCGGCGTCCAGCACGCGCTCGACGACGAGGGCGACCGCGCCGCGCTCGATCGCCTCCCAGGCGAGATCGTGACCGTCGACGCGCTCACCGGGAACGCAGAAGAAGAGTGTGTCCTTCGTGACCGCTCGCGTGTCGTGCGCGAGGTCGGCGACGTCGAGGGCCCGTGCGTTGGAGACCTCTGCCGGCGAGAGCGCCCGGATCAGGGCGTCGAGTTCCACCGCGCGACAGGCTAGAGAAAGCCCAGGGCGGAGCAGGGCGTCGAGCGGCCCGGCCTCACCTCTTGGCGGTCTTCGGTGCGTCCGGCGGGATCTCGAAGTACTGCAGGTTGAAGCGGGCGATCTCGGCGAACGCCGGCGCCGCGACGACGCCTCCGTAGATGTCCCCGCGGGGCTCGTCCACCATGACCATGATGACGAGCTTCGGGCTCGTCGCCGGCACGAGCCCGACGAACGAGGCGACGTAGCGCGACCTCGAGTACCGCCCGTTCGGGTCGATCTTCGCCGCGGTCCCCGTCTTGCCGGCGACCGTGTAGCCGGGGATCGCCGCTCTCGTGCCCGTTCCCTCGACGACGACGCCTCTCAGCATGTCCAGCATCTGCTGGGACACCTGGCGGGAGATGACCCGCTTCTTCCCGCCGCTCGAGACGGTCTTGCCGCCGACGCGGTCGACGAGGCGCGGCGTGACGAGGACGCCCCCGTTCGCGATCGCCGAGTAGGCGCGCGCCATCTGGACGGGGGTGACCGCGATGCCGAGCCCGATGGGGACGGTGCCGATCGTCGATCCCGACCACTGATCGAGCGGGAGCGCGAAGCCCGGGGACTCGCCCGGGAAGTCGACCCCGGTGCGCTTCCCGAAGCCGAAGCGGTCGATCCAGTGCGCGAGCTGCCCCTCGCCGAGGCGCTGGGCGATCGTGATCGTCCCGACGTTCGACGACTGCTCGATGATCCGCCGCACGGTCAGTCGCTCCGTGCCGCGCGAGTGGGACTCGTGAATGGTGCGATCCGCGACCCGGATGGTCGGCTTGAGCACGAACGACGTCCGCGGGGAGACGACGCCTTCCTCGAGAGCGGCCGCGACGGTCACGAGCTTGAAGGTCGATCCCGGCTCGTAGGTATCGGTGACGGCTCGGTTGCGCCGTCTGTCCGCCCGGGTGACCGGGAACTTGTTCGCGTTGAAGCGCGGAGCCGTCGCCATCGCGAGCACGTCGCCCGTGTGCGGGTCCATCACGATCGCCGAAGCGGAGCGAGCTCCCCACTGCCGGACCGTGTCCTGGAGGACCGTCTCCGCGTTCGCCTGGACCTGGTCGTCGAGGCTGAGCCTGATGCTCCGCCCGGGCGTCTCGGCCTTCGTCTCGACGACGTCGAGCGCCCTGCCGAACGGGTCCTTGACGATCGTCTGGCTCCCGGGCTTCCCGGTGAGCACCTTCTCGAACGACCGCTCCAGCCCCTCCAGGCCCTTGTTGTCGAGCCCCGCGTACCCGAGCACCTGCGAGGCGACGGGCCCCTGCGGATAGAAGCGCATCTCCTCCGGGTAGAACCCGACGCCCGCGAAGTCCCGCAGCTCGAGCTTCTCGGCCTTCTCCTGGTCGACCTTGCGCGCGAGGTACACGAAACCACGCGAGCGGTCCTTGAGCTGCGGGTACAGGGTCTCCGGATCGGCTCCGAGCACGTGCCCCGCGGCGAGGGCGAGCTCGCGCGGCTTGTTCACCTGCTTCGGGTTGGCGTACACGGTGACGGTCTGCTTCCCGATTGCGAGTGGCCTGCCGTCGTGATCGAGGATCGCTCCGCGCGACGCCGGGACGACGACCGTCTCGAGGTGCTGCCGAGCAGCCATCGCGGCGTACTCCGGGCCTTTCACTGCCTGGATCCACACCGCTCGCACGACCGCGCCGCAGAGGAGCAGGACGAATGCTCCTGCCAGCACGACGATCCGTCGATTGACGGCGGCCGACCTCACTTCTTCAGCTCGACGTAGGCCGTCTGATCGGGATCGGCCGGTACGAGCCCCAGCTCGCCCTTCGCGAGACGCTCGATGCGCGACGTGGCGGCGACGGTCGAGAGCTCGGAGCGCAGGCGCGAGACGTCTGCGACGAGCTCGTCGTGCTCCCTGCTCGACTGGTCGAGCTGGAGGTTGAGCCGGAGCACCGCGACGTTGACCGCCACCACGCCTGCGAGGAGAACGGCGAAGAGCACGATCCACACGACGCCTCCGCCGAGGATCACGGGCCGGCGGCTCGCGGAGCTGCGAGCGCTCGACTTCCTGACCCGCGAAGCGTGCGCGACGCTCGTCATCAGACGCGGACCGCCGCCCTCAGACGCGCGGAGCCGGCACGCGGGTTGGCATCGACCTCGCTCGCGGAGGGCCGGACCGGCTTCGTCGTCAGGAGCCTGAGCTCGGGCTCGTGCCCGCAGACGCAGACGGGGAAGTCCGGCGGACACGTGCACCCACGTGCCCGCTCGCGCAGGAACCGCTTCACGATGCGGTCTTCGAGCGAGTGGAAGGAGATCACGACGAGGCGTCCGCCGGGCCGGAGCATCTCGAACGCCGCCGGAAGCCCTCTCTCGAGCGACTCCAGCTCGTGATTCACGGCGATCCGCAGCGCCTGGAAGACGCGCTTCGCCGGATGGCCCTCCCCGAAGCGGGCCGGGACGGGGATCGACGCCTTGACGACGTCGACGAGCTGGCCCGTGCGCGCGATCGGCTCCTCTTCGCGCCGCCTGACGATCCCGCGCGCGATCGGACGTGCATAGCGCTCCTCCCCGTACTTCCGGAAGATCGACTCGAGATCGCGCTCGCTCCATGTCGCCACGATCTCGGCGGCGCTCGGCTCGTCGGAGGGATCCATGCGCATGTCGAGCGGGGCGTCGGTCGCGTAGGAGAAGCCGCGCTCGGGACGATCGATCTGCATGGAGCTGACGCCCAGGTCGATCAGGACGCCGTCGGCACGCACTCCGTTGCCTGCGAGCTGCGAGAGGACGACGGCGAAGTCGCCGCGCAGGAACCGAGCCTGCACGCCGCCCGAGGCGGCCTTGACGCGATCGAAGTACGGTCGCACGGTGGGGTCGCGGTCGATCGCGACGAGCTTGCCGCTCCCCTGCAGGTCGGCGGCGATCAGGCGCGAGTGCCCGCCCGCGCCGAAGGTCGCGTCCACCACGGTCTCGCCCGGCTGCACGGCGAGGAGATCCCGAACCTCCTCGGCCAGGACCGGGACGTGATCAGCTGCGTCTGTCCGCTGCACGTTCGGCAACATCCCCCACGCTCCCTTCGATCGAGCTCACGTGACCCGTCCACTGGGCGCGATCCCAGATCTCGACGTGGTCGTGCACCCCGGCGACCACGACGTCCTTCCCGAGCCCTGCGTGCCCCGCGAGGTCCGAGGGAACGAGGACCCGCCCCTGCTTGTCGAGCTCGACGATCGAGGCGGTCGCGAAGACGTACCGCTTCATCTCGCGCGCCTCCCTCGTGAGCGAGTCGAGCTCGGCGATCCGCGCCATGCTCGCCTCCCACGTCGCCCGTGGGTAGACGTCGATGTTGCGGTCGATCCCACGCGCGAGGACGACGTCGCGTCCGAACGCCTCACGGAACTTCGCGGGCAGCGTGACGCGGTTCTTGTCGTCGATCGTGTGCTCGTGGGCTCCGTAGAACATTGGCTCGCTCGGGGGTCGGTGCTCCCCACGGCGCCCCACGATACTCCACTTCTCCCCACAGTGCAACCCCTCGGCCCCACTCGGGCACGCGTCGGGCATGCGGCGGCACGCCCGGCCGCTCTTGCCCGATGCCTACGGGAGCGGGACGGCCTCGGCGTGAACGCCTCGGCCCGCGAGCGCTCCCGCGCCGCAGCGGGAGGCGAACTCGAGCGCAGACGGCCCGTCGAGGCCGCTCGCGAGCGCGAATGCGAGCCCGGCGGCGAAGCAGTCCCCGGCGCCGTACGCGTCCATCGGCGTCGGCGGGAGCGGCGCCGCGGAGTACGGGCCGCCCGGCTGCGCCCAGCCGCCGAGCGCCCCCGACGTCGTCACGACGAGCCGCGGGGGAGGATCGATCTCGCCGTCCCTGTACATCTCCGCCTCGTCCTTCCCGCTCGCCACGAGCGCGTCGAGCTCGACCGAGGCCTGCCGGATCGTCGCGAGCTCACGCGCCGTCGCCACGAGCGTGCGACCGCGCCGCGCACGAACGAGTGCGTCGGCGTCCCCGGCGCAGAAGTACACGGCGTCGCAGCGATCGAGCTCGTGCCACGGGAGGGTGTCGTCGTGACCCCGCGGATGGAGCTTCGGGCCGATCGTCGTGATCGTTCGCTCCCCGGCCTCGTCGACGAACGTGAACCCGCTCCGCTGAGGCCCCTCGACCGCCGTCGCGTGCACCTCGATCCCACGTGCCTCGAGCTCGCGCCGGGATCGGCCCGCACGCTCGTCGGATCCGAGCGCGGTGAGGAAGATGACCGAGTCCGCGAGCCGTGCCAGCTGGACGGCCGCGACCGCCCCGCCGCCGGCAGCCTGCTCCCACGACTCGGTGGCGTGGATGATCTCGCCGGGGCCGGGCACGTGCTCCACGGGGACGAACTCCATCCACTCGATGTGCCCGACGACCGCCGCTCGCATGCGGGCACTCTCACAAATTCGCGCCGCCGTGCGTTGGAAGACGATGATGCAGGCCGTGGCGATACCGCCCTTCGAGCTCTTCTACGAGGAGCACCGCGTCGAGGTGCTCCGCCTCCTTCGGCGGCGCCTCGGCGCCGATCGCGCCGAGGATGCCTTCCAGGAGACGTTCCTCCGCGCGCTCAGGGCGTACGGGAGGCTGGAGCACGGTGAGCACCTGCGCGCATGGGTGCTGACGATCGCCCGGCACGTCGCGCTCGACACGCTCCGCCGGGCGAAGCCCACCAGCGAGCTCGTCGAGGCGGCCTCCGAGGACTCTCCGGCGGCGTACGCGGAGCTCGCCGACCTGACCGACGGGCTGCCCCCGACGGAGCGCGCCGCCGTCGTGCTGCGGTACGGCTACGACCTCTCGTACGACCAGATCGCCTCGGCGCTCGGATCGAGCGCCGACGCCGCGCGCCAGGCCGCATCCACCGGTGTCCGCAGGCTTCGAAGGAGGGCCACATGACCGTCCCCGCCGATCTCGACCGCAGGTTCCGCGACGCAGCTCTCGCCCTCGGCCTGGTCGACATGGCGTTCGACGTGGTCGAGTCGCCCGTCGGCGAGCTCCTCGTCGCCGCATCGGACCGGGGCCTCGCGTCCATCTCGTTCGACCCCGACCCCGACGACGGGCTCGAGCTCTTCGCCCGCATCGCCGGCCCTCGCGTCCTCCGCTCCCCGCGCGCGGTCGACGAGGCCCGCCGCGAGCTCGACGAGTACTTCGAGGGCAGGCGGCGCGCATTCGATCTCTCGCTGGACCTGCGGGCGCTCCCGCCGTTCACGGTGTCCGTGCTGCGAGAGCTGGCGCGCGTCCCGTACGGCGAGACGACGACCTACGGAGAGCTCGCCGCCCGCGTGGGCCGCCCTCGCGCCGCACGCGCGGTGGGAACCGTGATGCACCGCAACCGCATCCCGATCGTCCTCCCCTGTCACCGCGTCCTCGGGTCGACGGGGAGCCTCGTCGGCTACGCCGGCGGGCTCGAGCGAAAGGTCGCCCTGCTCGAGCTCGAGGGCGTGCGCTGAGCCCTCACGGCCTCTCCGCACGCTCGTGACAGACCTTGCTATCGCAATCCGGACCTGAGAGCGTCCGCCCCATGACCAGTGAACCGCAATACACGGATGCCCCGAGACGGGGCTGGAGCGAGCGCTGGTCGCCAGTCGGCGGCCTCGCGTTCGTCATCGGCATGATCGTTCTCTTCGTCCTCGACCCGAACGCCGGAGAGACTCCCCAGGAGGTCATCGCCAACGCAGACGAGAAGGAAGGCCGGTTCGTCGCCCTTGCGTTCTTCGGGCTCGTCTCCATCCCACTCGTCCTCTGGTTCGTCGCCGGCCTCCACGCTCGCGTGCGCCGCCTGCAGTCGCAGACGGCTCCGGCACTGGTGCTCGGAGGGGGGATCGCATTCGCGCTCCTCGTGTTCATGGCGTTCGAGATCTGGGCGGGGCCGATCGTCGACTTCCCGGGCGAGGCCGACCCGACGATGTCCGCGAACGCCTACCTCACGATCGACGACATCGGCTGGTTCGTGTTCAGCGGGGCAGGCGTCGCGTTCGCTCTGATGGCCATCGCCGCGTCGATCGCTGCGCTGAAGAGCCGCGCTGTGCCCACCTGGCTGGGCTGGCTCGGCGCGATCGTCGGCCTCCTCTCGGCCGCAACGATCACGTTCT
>JBFFGH010000081.1:0-10603 GCA_041557575.1 Gaiellaceae bacterium | reverse complement strand
GGACGTCGAGGGCTCGACGAGGCTGCGGCCCGATCAAGGTCCGGGTCGGCCTGCACTGGCCGTCATGACTCATGCGAGCGGCGCTTACATCGGCCAGATCAGGCAGTACCTGAACGACGCTAGGTCGATATCGAACGAGTCTCCGTCTGATGCTCGGAGGGGCTCATCGGAGAATCCACCGACTTGCGTCGTATGCGAGCCGTAGGAGAACCTCCAAGGTATGAGCGCGGGCGGACGCCGCTTCGAGCGCCCTAGTCCTCCGCGAGGCCGGTGTTGACCTCCCCGCGGTGAGGTGAGAACCTCGTCCGCATGACCGAGCGCGCCCGCTCGTACCGGCTCCTTCCCGGCGAAGGCAGGTACATCGACCTGGGTGAGTTCGGTGTGACCGTAAAGGCGAGCGAGCGGGAGACAGGCGGGGTCGTTTCCGTTCTCGAGAACGCTGAGCCGCCCGGATTCGGGCCGCCGATTCACATACACCACGACTGCACCGAGGCGTTCTACGTGCTCGAGGGTGAGTACGTCATGTACCTCGAGGAAGAAGAGCACGTGTGCCCCGCCGGGTCGTTCATCTTCATTCCGCAGGGAGTGCGGCACGGCTTCCGCGTGGGCGATGTCCCCAGTCGGAAGTTGAACTTCTACTTCCCAGCTTCGATGGTCGGCTACTTCGATGATCTCGCCGCGGCGCTTCAGCGGGACAGCGTCAGCGAGAGCGAGCTCGCGGGCATCGCCGAGGCGCATCAGATGGAGATCGTCGGCCCATCGTCGGAGCGGTACGTGTAGGAGCAGCCGAGCGCCCCGCCTCATCCAAGCGTGCCCGACTCAGATTCTCGTGTATCACCGGTGTATGCACGCGGCGTGATTCGGGGGCATTTCTGACACCCGCGAGCACGGGTGCGAGATAGCCGGTTTTCCGCTCTACGAAGCGCAAAACCCCGCGTTTACGGGGTTTTGCGGATCTTGCAAGGTGTACCGGCCTAAGGCCCATACGGGATTCGAACCCGTGCCGCCGCCGTGAGAGGGCGGTGTCCTAGGCCACTAGACGAATGGGCCGTGGCGAGGCTGAAGGGTAGCGAATCGTCCCCCTAAGCTACGTCGATGTCCGAGCCACGTTTCGTGCCCCTTCCGTTCGAACGGCTCTCCGAGGACGAGCAGCTCGCCCGGTCGCGGGCCTTCCTGGGAGAGATGCAGCGGCGGCGGACGGTGCGGTCGTTCTCGTCCGAGCCGGTTCCGTACGAGCTCGTCGAGAACGCGATCGCGACTGCCGGCACCGCGCCGTCCGGCGCTCACCAGCAGCCGTGGACGTTCGTCGTCGTCTCGGATCCCGACGTGAAGCTCCGCATGCGAGCCGCAGCCGAGGAGGAGGAGCGCAGGAGCTACGAGGGCCGCATGCCCGCCGACTGGCTGGAGGCGCTCCGCCCTCTCGGCACCGATTGGCGGAAGCCTCACATCGAGGACGCCCCGTACGTCGTCGTCGTGTTCGAGCAGGTGTACGGCATCCGTCCCGACGGCTCGAAGGTGAAGCACTACTACGTGAAGGAGTCGGTCGGCATCGCCGTGGGGCTGCTCCTCGCGAGCCTCCACCGCGCGGGCCTCGCGACGCTGACGCACACGCCGAGCCCGATGGGCTTTCTCCGCGAGCTCCTCGACCGGCCGGAGAACGAGCGTCCGTACGTCCTCGTGCCCGTGGGCTACCCGGCCGAGGGAGCGACCGTCCCGGCGCTCGAGCGCAAGGGGCTCGACGAGATCCTCGTCCGGGTCTGAGCCCACGCTCCGGGGACAACCGGCAGGCGCGGCAGCGCCCGCGCCGCCGGGGCCTCGAAACCCCCGACCCCCTCGGCGGAGTGGCGAGCGGCGCTAGACGTCCGGCTCGCGCGTGTCGAGGCGCTTCTCGAAGTCCTGACGAATGCTCTCGCCGCTCGCGAGCACGGTGCCGAACCGCACGCGGCGCGGTGGGAGCTTCACGAGCTGCACGTCACGGGTGCGCTCGCCGTGGCAGCGTGCGTACGCAGCCGCCTCATCGAGGGGCCGGAGGCGTTCGCGCTTCCGCTGTCCCCACACGTTCCGGGACTCCTAGCAGATGCTCGCGTGCCTGGAAACCCGCGTGCGGGTGACCCGACCGCACTTTGCGACGAAAAGCTCGCTCGTCAGGAGGCGGCCCAGCGACAGCCCCAGGGGCTCCAGTTGCGCCCGGAGAGGACGAAGTACTTGTGCGCGGCGACCGCCTGCTGATGCGCGGTTGGGCCGTGCCCGAAGCGCCGGCGCTCGTTGTGGCCCATCTGGAAGAGACCGAGGTACTGACCGTTCCGCGCCGTCGTCTGCAGCCGCGACTCACACCAGGCGACGTCGATCGCCTGCCCGCAGTACTTCCCGAAGACGTCGCAGATCGCCGCCTTGGGCGGCAGTGAGGCGCGCCGCTTCGCGTCGCGCTTCGCGATCGCCTTCCGGAGCTTCGCGATCGTCTTCTGCGCTCTCGAGAGGCCTCGCTTGGCTTCGCGAAGAGTGGTGACGGCCTTGGAGCGACGCTCGCTGGACGCGAGGAGTCTCGGACGGTTCTCGTAGAAGCGGATGGTCCCGCGATGCTTGCGGGCGGCGTTCCGACTCCGCTCGAGCTTCTGCTCGAGCGTGAGCGCCTTTTGGTCCTTCTCGACCGCGCGGGGTGAGGCCTTCTCCGCTCTGGCCGACTCCGCCTTCGTCGCTGCCGCAGCGACCTGAACCACGAGTAAGAGCGTGAACAGGCCGACGACTAGGGCTCTCAAACGATTACCTCCTGGTCGGGGACAGGGGCGCGGCCGCGAACGGGGCCGCTCGTGTCTCTCGATCGCGCCAGGGTACAGGATCCGGCACGTGGCACGTCACAGTTGGTTTACAAAAGGCTCACGAATCCTGTCACGAGCGTAACCATCCGTGACAACGTGGCCGAGGTGGGGCCGGAGAAGAGGCCGTCGCCGGAGTGAGGCTGCGGGGCAGGGATTCGAACCCCAACTTCCTGGTCCAGAGCCAGGCGTCCTGCCGTTAGACGACCCCGCAACGGCCGCCGGAGTGTAGCCGCTCTAGGGCCTCTGGCCCTCGGATCCGCCCGGCTCGATGCGGTAGACAGGCACGAGCCGCTTCTCCGCCTCGGTGTCGATGCGGGCCACGACCTCCACGTACGGCTCGAGCCCCGAGCCGCGCAGCTTGGCCTTGAGCAGCCCGTCGACCTGGTAGATGCCGGAGGAGTTGTTCATGACGATCTCGACCATGACCGGGCGCTCCTCCCCGTCCGTGATGCGCACCTCGTCGATCGCCGCCGCCGAGAGCGAGTGGATCGAGACGGACCCGCGCTCGAAGGGGATGCGGGAGCGCCCCTTCGCCATGTCGAGGGCGTCCGCGACACGGAGGACCCCGGCCTCGAGCGTCAGGGGCTCCCCGTCCGCGCGGTGGCTCGTGATCGCCTGGAGCGCCTCGGAGACGATCACCGTGAGCTCGGGCTCCTCGTAGACGCCGTCGAGCAGCTCGCGCATCTTCGGCTCGGCGAGGAAGAGGCTCCAGTCCTCGTGGTCCCTGCGGTGGATCGACATGCCGACGTCGTGGAGCAGGGCCGCCAGCACGACCACGACCTCGGCGTCCTCCGAGGTGAGCCCGTAGTCGCGGTTGACGGAGGGCTCGACACCGTGCTTGACGAGCAGGCGCGTGAGCTTCAGGGCGATGTTCGTGACGATCTGGATGTGCACCCAGGAGTGGTCGTTGATCTCGAGTCGAGCGACCGCGTTGACGTTCGCGACGTGCCACCAGGCCTTGACCTGCGGATCGGCATTGACGTTGTCGATGACCTTGCGAAGACGCCTGTTCCCGCGCACCGGCACGCGGATCGTCATTCCCGGGATCGCCTCGCCGGGCGTCACCCGGACATCGGGCGGAGCATCCGGAGCGAGGAGCTCGATCTCGTCGGCGTCGTGATCCGGGCCCATGACGGGAGCTTAGGGGTTGCCGCGCTCGGGAGAGGTCACGCGACGTCGGCCGCCCAGTCGCCGTACAGGCGCGTGTACGCGCCGGCCGCGGCCATGAGCTCGTCGTGCGTGCCGGACTCGACGATCCGTCCGTGATCGAGCACGACGATCCGATCGGCCCCCCGGATCGTCGACAGCCGGTGGGCGATGACGAACGCCGTCCGGCCCGCGAGCAGGCGGCGAAGGCCTCGTTCGATGCGACGCTCCGTCCCGATGTCCACGGACGAGGTCGCCTCGTCGAGGATGAGGATGCGCGGGTCCGCCAGGAGGGCCCGTGCGAACGCCACGAGCTGGCGCTGGCCGAGCGACAGCCTGAAGCCGCGCTCGCCCACCTGGGTGTCGAGCCCCTCCGGCAGCTCGACGACGAAGGCGTCCGCGCCCACGACGCGCGCCGCCTCTTCGATCTCGTGCCGCGTGGCGGACGGTCTCCCGAAGGCGATGTTGTCGGCGATCGTCCCGCCGAAGAGGAACCCCTCCTGTGGCACGATCCCGAGCTGGTGACGCAGGGACGCCTGCGTGACCTCGCGCAGGTCGACGCCGTCGACGAGGATCCTGCCGTCGCGCGGGTCGTAGAAGCGGGCGAGGAGCTTCGCGATGGTCGACTTCCCGGCGCCCGTGTGCCCGACGAGCGCCACCGTCGTTCCGGGCGCCACGTCGAGGTCGAGGTCGTGGAGGACGTCCGGGAGCGCTCCGTACCCGAAGCGGACGTGCTCGAACCGGACGCTGCCAGTGACGGGCGGCAAGGGCGAGGCTTCGGGGTGGTCGACGACGTCGGGCTCCTCGGCGAGGACGCCCGTGATCCGGTCGAGCGCGGCGGCGGCCGAGAGGAACGTGTTGTAGAGCTGGGAGAGCTGCTGGACCGGATCGAAGAAGTTCGAGAGATAGAGCGTGAAGGCGAGGAGCGTGCCGATCGTGAGGCTGCCGTCGATCACGAGCGCTCCACCGAGCCCCAGCACGATCGCGGTGGCGACGGACGAGAGGACGTCGACCGCCGGGAAGTACAGCCCGTTCAGGATCACCGTCTCGTAGTTGGACTCGCGGTAGCGCTCGTTGACGCCGCGGAAGGTCGCCTGGCTCTCCGGCTCGCGCGTGAACGTCTGCACGACGCGCATGCCCGAGATGTCCTCCGCGAGCGTGGCCGTGACGAGGCCGAGCCGCTCGCGGACGCGCCGGTACGCGCGGTTGGATCGCACGCGGAACCAGGCGGTGAGGGCTCCCATGAGCGGGATCACGATCAGCGTCGCGAGCGCGAGCCGCCAGTCGAGGATGAAGAGGACGACGACGGTGCCGGCGAGCACGAGGGTGTTCTGGACGAGGCTCGCGAGCCCGTCGGTCACGAGCACGTCGAGCGCCTCGACGTCGTTCGTGATCCGGCTGACGATGGCACCCGTGCGGTTGCGCTCGTAGTAGCCGAGCGAGAGCCTCTGGAGGTGTCGGAAGAGCTGCACCCTGAGGTCGGTGAGCCCGCGCTCGCCGACCCACCCGGTGAAGTAGGTCTGCGCCGACGAGAGCGCGAACGTCGCGATGCCGGCTCCCACGAACGCGACGACGACGGCGCTCAGCGTGCGGAGATCCTGCGCGATGATGCCGTCGTCCACCGCGAGCTTCGCGAGGTACGGGGGGAGCAGTGCGACGAGCGTGTAGGCGACGAGCGTGACCGCTGCGAGGGCCGCCCGGGCTCGGTAGGGACGCGCGAGGCGGAAGAGAACTGCCAGGCGACGGCGCGTCTGCTTCCACGACCAGTCCTCGACCCGGGCGCCTCGCTGGTCGGTCAGGTGACTGCCCGCCTGCCAGACCCTCACGAGCGAGCCCCCTGTTGGGGCACCCCGGCCCACCACCCGCTGCCAGCGTAACCGCGAAGTGCGTACGGGTGGTGATCGGCCCGGTGCCGAATGTGCAACGACGCGTGCCCGGCGACGGAGGGTGACGCCGCGTGGCCGCTCATCCGCCGACCACCTGCTGGAGGAGCCCGTGCTCGTGGATCTCGCGGAAGATCGTGCTCCCCTCGAGCAGCTCCGCGTGCGTCCCGCGCGCCGCGATGCGCCCGCCCTCGAGCACGACGACCTCGTCGGCGAGCGAGATGGTCGAGAGGCGGTGGGCGATGATGATCGTCGTCCGCCCGCGCATCACCTCGCGGAGCCCGGCCCGGATCTTCGCCTCCGTCGTGGCGTCGACCGATGCGGTCGCGTCGTCGAGGATGAGGATCCGGGGATCGATGAGGAGCGCGCGGGCGATCGCGATCCGCTGGCGCTGCCCGCCGGAGAGCGTGATCCCGCGCTCGCCGACGACGGTGTCGTAGCCCTGCGGCAGCTCGAGGATGAACTGGTGTGCCTGCGCGGCCTGCGCGGCGGCTTCGACCGCGTCCTGCGGGGCGCCCGGCATGCCGAGGGCGATGTTGTCCCGAATCGTGGCTGAGAAGAGGAACGGGTCCTGCGAGATCACGCCGATCTCCCTGCGGAGCGAGCGGCGCTCCACGTCCCGCACGTCGACGTCGTCCACGAGCACGCGGCCGCGGGTGACGTCGTAGAAGCGGGGCACGAGTGCGGCGAGCGTCGTCTTCCCCGAGCCGGTTCGGCCGATCAGCGCCACGGTTCGCCCGGCCGGCACGTCGAGCGAGACCTCCTCCAGGACGGGCCGCTCCGGGTCGTAGCCGAACGTGACGTCCTCGAAGCGGATGTGCCCGGGCCCCGGGGGAAGCGCGGTCGCGGCGGGGGCATCGGCGATCTCCTCGGGCTCGTCGAGGATCTCGAAGATGCGCTCGCCGGCGGCGACCGCTCGCTGCGCCTGGCCGACCCACATGCCGAGCATCCGCAGAGGCATCACGAGCATCGCGAGCAGGAGGTTGAACGCGAAGAACGCACCGAGCGAGAGCGAGCCGGAGATCACCATGCGTCCCGCCGCGAGCAGGACGAGCGCCTGGGCGATGAGCGGCAGGAACGTGAGGAGGGGGACGTAGAGCGCGCGCTGGCGGTTCGCGGCGAGCGTCTTCCGGAACACCGACTCGGCTGCCTCGGCGAAGCTCGCCTCGCGGCGCTCCTCCTGGGAGAACGACTTGACGACGTGAACCCCGACGATCGACTCCTCGGCGACCGTCGCGACCTCGCCGAGCGACTGCTGCACGTCGCGCAGCACCGGATGGGAGACTCGGCTGTAGCGGGTGGCCGTGATCACCACGGCCGGCGTGATCGCGATCGCCAAGAGCGCGAGCTGCCAGCTGTAGGCGAAGAGAACGGCGGTCACGATGACGACCGTCAGGACGTGCTGGGCGAAGAAGATCAGCCCGTAGCCGAGGAAGAAGCGAACGGACTGCAGGTCGATCGTCGCCCGCGACATGAGCTGTCCCGTCTGGCTCCGGTCGTAGAAGCCGAATGACAGGCGCAGGAAGTGCGAGTACAGCTCGTCACGGAGGTCGTACTCGACGGCGAGGGCCTGCCGCCCCGAGATGATGCGGCGGCCGAGCATCAGCGCGCCGCGGAGCAGGCCGAGGCCGATCACGGCTGCGATCTCGAGCGCGAGGAGCCGCTTGTCCGGGGTGTCCGAGAGCTCGTTGATGACGACGCCGGTCAGCACCGGGACGAGGATCCCGGCGATCTGGGAGGCGATCGCGAGGACCGACGAGACGATCAGCGAGGCCCGGTAGGGCCGCAGGAACCCGAGCAGCCTGGCGAACGTGCGCCGGGCGCTGCGCCGGTCGGATCGGGTGACGTCGGCGGGCATCCGCCCAAGCGTACGGATCCCTAGGGTACGGGTCGTGCTCGAGGCCGTGCCCAACGTCTCGGAAGGGCGAGACATCGCTCGCGTGAGGGCGATCGGGGATGCGTTCGCGACGCGTGCGGCGCTCCTCGACGTGCACTCGGACGTCGATCACAACCGCAGCGTCTTCACGCTCGCCGGAGACGACGCGGCGCTCGTCGAAGCGCTCCTGGCCGGGATCGCAACCGCTCTCGAGCTGATCGACCTGCGCGAGCACGAGGGCGTGCATCCGCGCGTCGGCGCCGTGGACGTCGTCCCGCTCGTCCCGCTCGTGCCGGAGGACACGGAGCGCGCGCGGCAGGCGGCGCTCGCGGTCGCGGAGCGGGTCGGCGCCGAGCTGGGGCTCCCCGTCTTCCTGTACGGGGAGGTCGGCGAGGGCAGGCGTCCGGCCTTCTTCCGGCGCGGCGGCCCCGAGGAGCTGCAGAGGCGGGTCGCCGCCGGCGAGCTCACGCCCGCCGCCGGGCCCGCTGCGCTCGACCCCCGCTCGGGAGCGGTCCTCGTGGGAGCGCGGGCCCCCCTCGTCGCCTACAACCTCGTCCTCGACACGGACGACGCCGAGATCGCCCGCGACATCGCCGCGGCAGTCCGCGAGTCAGGGGGCGGAATGGCCGGGCTGCAGGCGATCGGCCTCCGGCTCGCGAGCACCGGGCACGCGCAGGTGAGCATGAACGTGATCGACGTCGAGCGGGCGCCGCTGCACGCCGTGGTCGAGCTCGTCCGCCGCGAGTCCGCCGCGCGCGGCGTCGAGGTGGTGGACGGCGAGCTCGTGGGGCTCGTTCCCGAGGTGACTCTCAGGGCGGCGAGCGAGGCGGGAGCAGAGATCCCGGGTGTGGACGCGTCGCACGTGCTCGAGACCATGGTCGGCAATACACTCGGCTGGTGGCCCAGGCGATCGTCCTGACGGGTTCGGATCTCGCGCTCGACGACGTGTGGACCGTCGCCGTCGAGGGAGGGGAGGCCGAGCTCGGCGACGCGGCCCGGGTCGGCATGCGAGCCGCCCGCGAGCTCGTCGACCGCGCCACGGGAGAGCACACGTACGGGGTCAACACCGGCTTCGGCAGGTTCGTCTCGGCGCACATCCCGGAGGAGCTCGCCGAGGAGCTGCAGCTCCGGCTCCTGCGGAGCCACGCGTGCGGCGTGGGGGAGCCGTACCCCGACGAGGTCGTCCGGGCCGCGATGCTCCTCCGTGCGAACGCCCTGGCGAAGGGGTTCTCGGGAGCCCGCATCGAGACCGTCGAGCTGCTGCTCGCGTGCCTGAACAGGGGCGTCGTGCCCGTCGTGCCGGCACGGGGGTCCGTCGGGGCGAGCGGCGACCTCGCCCCGCTGGCGCACCTCGCGCTCCCGCTCGTCGGGGAGGGGGAGGCCGTCGTCGAAGGGACGCGCCTGACCGGGGCGGAAGCGCTCCGTGCGGTCGGGCTCGAGCCGGTCGCCCTCGCGAGCAAGGAAGGGCTCTCGCTCGTCAACGGCACGCAGTTCATGGCCGCGATGGCGGCGCTCGGGCTCGTGAGGGCGCGGCGGCTCGCGGCGACCGCCGACCTCGCCTGTGCGCTCTCGCTCGAGGCCCTGCAGGGCTCGCGCTCGAGCTTCCTGCCCGCAGTGCACCGCGCGCGGCCGCTCAAGGGCCAGCTCGAGTCCGCGGAGAACGTGTGGCGCCTGCTCGAGGACTCGGCGATCATCGAGTCGCACCGGTGGTGCGACAAGGTGCAGGACGCATACGCGCTGCGCTGCGCCCCGCAGGTGCACGGCGCGTGCCGGGATCTCCTCGCGTACGCCGGCGACACCGTCGCGGTCGAGCTGAACGCGGCCACCGACAACCCGCTCGTCCTCGTCGAGGAGGGCGAGATCGTGTCGGCCGGCAACTTCCACGGGCAGCCGCTCGCCTTCGCCCTCGACACGCTCGCGATGGCGGCCGCCGAGCTCGCGAGCATCTCCGAGCGGCGCGTGGAGCGGCTCGTCAACCCGAACCTGTCCGAGGGTCTCCCGCCGTTCCTCGTCGAGGAGGGAGGCCTCAACTCGGGCTTCATGATCCCGCAGTACGTGGCAGCCTCGCTCGTCTCCGAGAACAAGGTGCTCGCGCATCCCGCGAGCGTGGACTCCATCCCGACGAGCGCCGGGCAGGAGGATCACGTCTCGATGGGGAACGCCGCCGGCCTCAAGGCGCTGCAGGTGCTCGAGAACGCGGAGCACGTGCTCGCGATCGAGCTGCTCGCGGGCGCGCAGGCGATCGAGTTCCTCGCGCCGCTCCTCCCCGGGGAGGGCGTGCGGGCCGTCCACGGCTTCGTCCGCTCGCTCTCGCCGAGGCTCGAGGAGGACCGGCCGCTGTCCCAGGACATCGAGCGCGTCGCCGGCGCGATTCGAGCGGGGCACGTCGTCGCCGCCGCGGAGGACAGGATCGGGGCGCTCGCATGACCGGGATCGAGACGACGAGCGAGCTGGTGGAGGCGCTCTGCGGCGACCTCTCCGCGATCCGCGCCCCTCGCGGGACGGCCCTGAACGCGCGCAGCTGGCAGACCGAGGCACCGCTCCGGATGCTGCTCAACAACCTCGACCCCGAGGTCGCCGAGCACCCCGAGCGCCTCGTCGTCTACGGGGGGTCCGGCCGGGCGGCGCGCAGTCACGACGCGCTCAGGGCGATCGTCGCGACGCTGCTCCGCCTCGAGGCGGACGAGACGCTGCTCGTCCAGAGCGGGAAGCCCGTCGGCGTCTTCCGCACGACCGAGTGGGCGCCGCGTGTCCTCATCGCGAACTCGCTGCTCGTCCCGCGCTGGGCGACCTGGGAGGAGTTCCGCCGGCTCGAGGCCGAGGGGCTGACGATGTTCGGCCAGATGACCGCCGGGAGCTGGATCTACATCGGGACGCAGGGG
>JBFFGH010000080.1:0-10636 GCA_041557575.1 Gaiellaceae bacterium | reverse complement strand
CGTAGAAGCGCGCGGCGTGGAGCCCGTCCATCAGCGCGTGGTGCCCCTGCACGCTCAGGGGCATCTTCAGCCCGCCGCCGTCAGCGAAGTACTTCCCCCAGGCGAATCTCGGTACCGAGTCCACGGGATGGAGGTGGAGCGGGTGCATGAAGCTCGTGAACGAGACCCACGGGATCGCCGTCATGAACAGCAGGTCGTCGCGGCCCTGGTCGTCGCCGACGAGCCTCGGGCGGGCTCGTGCGAGCGCTATCCGCTCCCGCGCTGTATCGGCGAAGACCGCGAAGTCGTCCACGAACTCGAGCGTGCAGAAGCCGAAGACGTCGTTCTCGCCCATGATCGTGGACGACGGATGGACGACGTCGTGCTCGACCACCTTCCAGTCCCGGATCCGGTAGCGGAACTCCGGGATCGCGTTCGCAGCTTTCGCGATCGCGAAGATGGTCGCGAGGTTGAACGAGATCCCTCCCCGCTCGACGAAGGCGCGGAAGCTCGTCACGTCGACGTCGGCGCAGAGGTTGAAGTGCGGCCAGTCCAGGCCGCCGAACACGGCGAAGTGCTCCCGCCTGGGCCAGGACTCGACGTCGAGCTGACGCATGTCTCCCCTCGTGCGTGCTCCTGCTCCGGTCAAGCGTGTCGCAGCGAGCGGCCCCGGGCATCCGCGCCCGCGCTGACTCCGGGTACCGAGAACTACCGAAGGCGAGACCGGGCCCGATCCCGTGGGGATCGAGCCCGGTCGCTGTTCGGATGAGCCTAGGGCAGCTCGTTGACCCGGTCGGTCGAAGGTGGTGCGACCGGGCTGAAGGTGCCGAGGTAGTTGATCAGCGCCAACAGGTCGTTGCCGCCGTCGAGCCTCGGCGCCGTGATGGTGCCGAACGTCGTGAAGTTGTCCCCGCCGTCGGCGAGGAAGTTGTTGACCGTGACCATGTAGGACGCGGCCGGGTTCAGGGCCACGCCGTTGAGCTTCACGTTGGTCACCGAGACCGACGTGCACACTCCGGCGACGATGGTCTTCGCGAGGTCGTACGTGAAGCCCTGCGAGACGCCCAGGTGCAGGAACGGACGGCTCGAGCCGGCCGGCTGGCACTGCTCCTCCAGCACCGAGATGATCTGGGCACCCGTCATCGGATACGTGATCAGCGTGTTGCCGAACGGCTGGAAGGTGAACGCCTCGCCGAAGGTGACGACGCCGTCGCCTTCGCCGGCGGACTGCGCGTACTTCAGATCCGACCGCACGCCACCGGGGTTCATGAAGGCCACCTGGGCGCCCGCGGCCGAGGTCGACCACAGCTGCGCGTCTGCGACGAGGTTGCCCGCCGGGGACTCGACGCCGCGGTCCGATCCGGGCGGGGAGCCGCCTCGGTTGATGTCAGCCGTGATCGTCCCGACCGGCGTGTTCCCGGCCGCGTCGTACAACGGCTGCCACTTCTCGATGATCGCCGTCTGGGCAGGGTCGGGGCTCAGCGCGCTCTGGGCGACGACGTGGTTGACGGCCGTGCTGAGGTCACGTCGAACGTCGTGCGTCCGCTTGTCGAGCACGAGGCTGAGCTCCGAGACGACGCGGCCGTAGGAGTAGGCGCTCGAGACGATCCTCGGCTGGCCCGCCGGATCCTCGAGCATGCAGTTGTACGGCAGGTGTGTGTGGCCCGTGATGATCGCGTCGATGTCGGAGTCGAGCGCTGCGTTGATCGCGACGATCGGCCCGGAGATCCCGACGCACGAGTCGACGTCTCCGGGAGGAGGCGTCTGGGAGCCGCCCTCGTGGAGCAGCACGACGATGGCCTCCACGCCCTGATCCTCGAGGATCGGAACCAGCGCGTTGGCCGTCTCGGCCTCGTCGAGGAAGTCCCAGCCCTGGATACCGGCCGCCGCGACCAGCGTGTCGGTGGCCTCGAGGGTCATGCCGATGAAGCCCACCTTCACGTTGTTGAACCTCGTGATCCAGTACGGCGGCAGCGGTGTCTCGCCCGTCGAATCGTTCACGACGTTCGCGGCGAGCCACTGGAAGTCGGCCCCGGCGTACGGCGCGTCCGGGAAGTAGCAGCCGTCGATGGGATGGCAGCCGCCGTCCTGCATGCGGAGAAGCTCGGTGACGCCCTCGTCGAACTCGTGGTTGCCCACACTCGACACGTCGAGCCCCATCGCGTTGAGCGACTCGACCGACGGCTCGTCGTGGAAGAGCCCGGAGAACGCCGGGGAGCCGCCGATCAGGTCGCCCGCGGCAACCGTGAGGCTGAACTTCTTCCCGGCGCGGAGCTCCGCGAGCTTGGCCGCCAGGTACTCGCCGCCGCCGGCCACTGTGCCGTTGATCGAGCCGGGTGTCGTCGACTCGAGATGGCCGTGGTAGTCGTTGAAGGCCAGCAGCTGGACGTCGATGAGCTGGCCGGGCGGATCGGGCTTCTTGGCGGTCGCCGCCGGTCCGGCGAGCACACCGAGTGCGACGAGCAGAGCGGCAAGCACGATGCCTGCGAGCGGTCGTCTACGCATGTTCTCCCCTCCCAACGTTCTTCGTTTTCACGGAGGGCGCTCAGACGCCCGCGGAAGCCTGTCTCAGGCCACCCCTCCCCCTCCATGGAAGGCCCCCAGAGGTCAGGCGCTCACTCTATACGCCTTGCGCCTCGTTTTCAGGGGGACAAGTGGCCCCGGCCGCACCTGCGCCCCTCTTGGCGCCGATCCCCCGTTCTCGACGGCCGCATCGGCAGATCTCCGCGCACGATGCCCGTCGGACCTGATTGCACATCCCCGAGAGGCGTGCCAGACTGCAGCTCAGGGGATGGATCAAACCTACGAGCTTCTATCCGGGCACCGCAGGATCGCGGTCAAGGTGGCCCCGACGGCGCAGATAGCGCTCTTCGACCACCTCCGCTCGCTGGGTTGCCGCGACGCCGAGATCACGAGGCTCGGCGTCGACGCGATCGCCTGGCGCGGCGCCGTGTACAGGGCTGTGCCAATGCCTCGGCCGGAGCCCTCCGTCCACAGCTAGCGCGCGAGCGACGGCTCGCCGCATCTACGCTCGGGGCGTGAGCAGGTCGGTCGGGCTCGGCATCGCGGCGACGCTGGTGCTCGTCGGCCTCGCCTTCTTCTGGGGAGTCGTTCTCCTCGCAGCAGCCGTGAACCCGGGGTACTCCCATGGCCGCGACTACATCTCGACGCTCGCAGCGCACGGGGCCGCGCACGGCTGGCTCGGCGTCCTCGCCATCGTGGCGGCGTCGGGGGCGATGCTCGCCGCCGCCGTGCTCGTGCGACCGCTGTCTCGCCTGGCAGGGATCTCCACCGCGCTCGCGGGAGTCGGGTTCCTCGTCGTCGCCTTCACTCGGCTCGACTGCCCGAGCGGAGCAGCCGGCTGCGGGCTCGGCGGGCGATTCGCGATCTCCGGGGCGACCGAGATCACGCACTGGACTGCGACGACGGTCTCGACGGTTCTGCTGATCGCGGGAATCGCGCTCACGGGCCTCGCTCTGGTCAGGCATGGGCGGACGATCGCAGGAGTCGGGTCATGGGCCGCCGCGGCGGGGACGACTGCCGCCTTCGTCGCGATGGGCGGTCCCTCGCCGGGTGACGTGCAGAGACTGGGCGTCCTCCTTGCGACCGGCTGGCTCGCCGGTGCGGCCATCGCGTCGCTCTCCCGCCAAGCGCGCGTCGGGCCTCCGACACGGGCTCGGACGCAGTCGCGCGAGCGCCCCGAGGGCACGTAGGGCGCCTGCCTCGCCCGGGGTCGAGAGGTGGCCATCGCGGTGGTAGGGTCGGAGCAGCCCCGTCCGGCGCACGGCGTTCGCGTCGGCCAGAGAGAGGAGGCTCAGCCCTGATCACCCTGATCGGCTACCACCAGATCGACGACCACGAGCACTGGCTCGCCTCGCCGAAGCGCGACGAGCTCTTCGGCCCCCTCGGCGTCACGGCACGCACGTTCCTCGGCATCGACGATCCCACGCACGCTGCCGTGCTCTTCGACGTTCCGGATCTCGATGCGTTTCGAGCGCTGCTGGAGTCGGAGGAGATCGCCGAGGCCATGTCCTACGACGGCGTGCACGCGGACACTCTCGTCATCCTCGCGGAGACCCAGCCGGTCTCGTAGGCGAGGCGCGCGCCCGGGAAGAGAATCGCCGTGGCGACCGTCCAGTGGGTAGCGACACGGGCGAGAGCTCGCCCGGTCATCAAGGATTCGAAGGGAGGAGATCTCCGATGACAGCCCTCACAGCGACAGCAAACCTCCTCGACCTCTCCGAGCTCGGCGGGGAGAGCCGGATCACGACGACGCTCGAGCGCGGCGAGCTCGAGGAGCTCCGGTCGGCCGGTGGCACGCCCCGGCTCTGGTTCGAGCTCGGCTCGGAGGGGGAGGAGGAGCCGCAGCGGCTCACCGTCTCCCTCGACGACGACGACCTGCGTGCGCTGCTCGCGGCCGCGACGGGCGACGAGCTCGTTCTGGCGCTGGATGCAGCGGAGCTCGCCGGCGTGCTCGAGGAGCCGGACGTCGAGGCCCACGGGATCCGGGGAGCGCTTGCCGTGTCCCTCGCCGTGGCGACGACGGCGATCGCGGCGCCCACGGCGCTCGCGGCGACCCCGCAGTCGCTCAAGACGGCGTCGCTCAAGCCGGCCGCGACCTCACAGAAGGTCGGCGCAGCAGCCACGACCCAGGTCACGAGGCAGGTCGTGCGCCAGCAGGTCGCCCGCGGTGCTTCGACGAAGTCGCAGAGGTCCTCGCCGGCCACGTTCAGGACGCTCACGATCATCCGCGCCGGCATCCTCCGCTAGCGAACCGGCCTCGGCCTTCGCCGGAGCCGCCGAGCTCCTCGCCGGCCTGGCCGCCCGCGACCGGGCGTGCCCGCTACGCCTTCGCGACCGGCCCTAGCGGCAGGATCGTCCGCCCGTAGACGTCGTTCCAGATCTGCGCCGTCGCCGTGTAGATGGCGAAGAGCGCCGTGAGGATGCCCTCCCAGCCGGCGATCTTCAGGATCGTCTCGCTCCCCGTCCAGTCTGCGATGGCGAGCAGGAAGAACAGCGTCGCGAGCGCAAGGAAGACGAGCTGCAGAGCGCGGGTCGTGCGCAGCGATCCGACGAACATGATCGCCGTGAAGACGCCCCACGAGAACAGGTACCAGCCCATGGCCCGGGAGCTCGGCTCGTCGCCGAGGGCGTGCTCGGGGAAGACGACGAGCGCCACGAGCGACAGCCAGAAGAGGCCGTAGGACGTGAACGCGGTCGCGCCGAACTCGTTCCCCTTGCGGAAGTCGATGATCCCGGCGATCACCTGGGCGAGCCCGCCGTAGAAGATCCCCATGGCGAGGATCATCGAGCTGAGCTCGATGTATCCGGCGTTGTGGATGTTGAGGAGGAGGGTCGTCAGACCGAAGCCCATGAGCCCGAGCGGCGCGGGGTTCGCGGTCGAGTCGTGGACGACGATCTCGGGCGGCTCGACGAGATGCTCGGTCGGATAGCGGAGGTCGAGAGTCGGCTCGATCAGCTGTTGTGCCACGCCTCTCACGCTCTCAGCCACACGGGCAATCGGCATCCGCGAGAACGCTGACCGACCGTCAGAGGCGGCACGGATCGTGAGCGCGGGCGGGCCGCGCTACTCGCCGAACCAGCGTGCGAGCCGGTCGCTCTCGAACGCCCGCTTCTCGGCGGCGCGCTCGGGGCTCGGCTCTGCGAGCGCGATCTCGGGCATCGGCTCGGCGAAGAACTTCACGTCCATGCGAGCCGCGATCTCCGTGCCCATCTCGACGTAGCAGGACGCCTCGGCCGAGAAGGGCTCGGGCTCGGAGCCTCCTTGCCGGTCGGCGGCGATCGCGGCGGCGACACGCATGCCTTCGAGCTCGGCGATCACGCCGGCCTTCGGAAGAGGAAGCCCGCTCGAGAGCTTGATGCCGGTGACGTCGCCGATCGCATACACGTTCTCGTGCGACGTCTGGAGCGTCGCCCGGTCGACCGGGATCCAGCCGCTCTCACCGGTCAGCCCGCTCGCGACGACGACGTCGGGAGCGCGGTGCGGCGGGACGGCGAGGAGGAGGTCGAACGCGAGCTCTCCGTCCTCGAGAACGACCTTCCCGGCCTCGACGTGGTCGAGCTTCACGCCGGTGCGGAACGCGATCCCGCGCTCGGAGAGCCGCTCTCCCATCCAGGTGGACCCCTCGACGCCCGCGTTGGGCATGAGCAGCGGCTGCACGGTCGCCACCGAGAGCTCGACCCCCTCGCGACTCCCGCGGGCGCGGAGGTGGGCGTCGACGTGCATGGCGCACTCGTACGGGGCGGGCGGGCAGGGGTAGGGAGCGCCCGAGATGAGCACGAGCGCGCGGCCCCGGTCGAGAGCCGCCAGCGCGCTCGCCGCGCCCGGGACCCCCGCCGTCGACCACACGTCATGGCCGTGCTCGGCGAGGCCTGGGACGAGATCCGCGCGCGGCACGGCGCCGAGAGCGACGACGAGGTAGTCGGCGGTGATGACCTCGCCGCCGACGGTCGCAGAGCGCGCGTCCACGTCGATCGACTCGATCTCCTTGCGGACGACGTGGATGCCGTGGGAGGCAAGCGCCTCGCGCGGGCGGCTCCCCTCCGCGATCGTCGCGTGGCCGACGAGCTCCCAGAGCTTTCGCAGACCCATGGAGAACCGCTCCGAGCGGTCGACGAGGACGACGTCGTGCTCGTCTCCCAGGAGGCGCCTGAGCTCCGTGGCGACGGTGATGCCCCCGAAGCCGCCGCCGAGAACGAGAGTTCTGCTCATCGAGGCAATCCTACGAGTGTCCGAAGCGGACGTCGGGAAGGATGCGATCCAGCCAGCGCGGCTGCGCCCACGCGTACGTACCGAGGAGGCGCAGGAGCACGGGCATCAGGACGAGGCGAATGAGCATCGCGTCGAGGAGGACGGCGACTCCCAGGATCACGCCCATCTCCTTGGGCGGCAGCGGCCCGGAGATGGCGAACGTGAAGAAGACCGCGACCATCACGGCCGCGGCCGCGAAGATGACGCGGCCCGAGTGCGCCACGCCGCCGACCATCGCCTCGCGCGGATCTCCGGACCGGTCGTAGTGCTCCTTCGCGGACGACAGCAGGAACACGGTGTAGTCCATGGAGATCGCGAAGATCATCGCGAAGAAGAAGACGGGGCCCCATGCGTTGAGGAAGCCCTGGGACTCGAACCCGAGAACCGACTCGAGGCGGCCGTCCTGGAAGATCAGCTTGGCGACGCCGAACGCGGCCGCGGTCGCGAGGAGGTTGGTCGCGACTCCCACCGCGGCGATCACCGGTGCCTGGAGCGCGGCGAGCAGGAGCAGGAAGCCGAGCACGAGCACGACCCCGAGCACGAGCGCGGTGCGGCCCGAGAGGGCCTTCTCGAGGTCGTGGTTCTCGGCTGCTGCCCCGCCGACCAGCGCCTGCGGTGGAAGCGAGCTGCGGAGCCGGTCGATCGTCGCGCCCACCTCGGGGTCGGACGGGTCCGCAGTCGGTGTGGCGAGGACGAGCGCGGTCGAGCCCGACGTGATGGCGGGAGCGACGTTGGCGATCTCGCGGTCGCCGGACAGGACCTGCGAGACGGTTTCGGCCTCCGCCGCCGGGGCGACGACCTGCAGTGTTCCCGGTGCGCCGGGGCCGAACGCTTCCTGCACCTGGGCGTAGCCGACGCGCGAGCCGTCGCTCTCCGGAACCACCTTGATCGAAGGCATCCCCGTCTGCAGGCCGAGCACGGGGAGCGCGAGCACGACGAGGATCGCCGTCGCAGCGAGCCCGTAGCCCCACGGGTTCCGCCAGAGCCGCTCGGCCCAGCGGGCGAACAGCTGCGACCGGTGCTCGCCGGCGTGCACCCACGGGAGAGCGAGCTTGTCGACGCGGTCTCCCAGCCAGGCGAGGATCGCCGGGAGGAGCGTCAGCGCGGCGAGGAGGACGAAGGCGACGGAGAGCATGATCCCGAGGCTCATGGAGCGGAAGGCCGGGCTCGGCACGAGCATCACCGCCGAGAGCGAGACGAGCACGGTGATCCCCGAGAAGAGCACGGCCTTGCCGGCCGTGTCCATCGTCACCGCGACGGCCTCGCGGGTCGAGAGCTCGGAGCCGAAGTGCGCGCCGCGGAAGCGGTGCACGATGAAGAGCGCGTAGTCGATCCCGAGCGCGAGCGCGAACATGAGGGCGAAGTTCATCGCCCAGATCGAGACGTCGAACACCTGGGTCATGAGGAAGAGGCTGCCTGCGGCCGAGACGAGCCCGAGGATCGTGAGCACGAGCGGGAGGCCGGCGGCGACGAGGGAGCCGAACGCGAGCACGAGGATCGCGAGCGTCACCGGCCAGGAGAGGAGCTCCGACTTCATCATCGCCGTCTTGTTGGCCTCGTTGAAGTCGTTCCACATGCCGGGAGCGCCCGTGACGCTCACGGTGGTCGTGCCGTCTGCGGCGGCCTCGAGGTCGCCCTTGAGGTCCGCCGTCGCGGCGACCATCTCCGTCGGGCTCGCACCCGCTCCACCCTGGACGATGGCCGTGCGCCCGTCCCCGGACAGCTGTGGCTCGGAGACCGAGGCGATGCGCCCGTCGTTCGAGAGGATCGAGGTGACGCGCTCGATCGTCGGCTGCAGGTTCCCGTCTCCGTGCACGACGACCATCAGCGCGTAGGCCCCCTGGCCGCCGAAGGAGTCGTCGATCAGGTGACGGGCGGCGACGGACTCGGAGCCCGACGCCTCCCAGCCCGCACCCGACAGCGCATGCTCCGCGCGCGGTGCGAACACGCCGAATCCCACGGCGATGACGACCCAGGCGATGACCACGTGCCGGACGTGGTCGGCTATCCACGCTCCGAGCCGTCCGATCGGTCCGACGGCGGGCATCAGGTGGCCTCCCTTGCGAGGCACGGAACCCGGGACAGGACGAGCGAGGCGGGGCAGGCGCCCACCGCGACGTAGAGCCACTGGTTGACCCCGACGAACGCCGCGAGCAGGAGGAGCCACGGGCTGACGAAGGCGGCGAGCGCCGCGGAGATCAGCGTCATGGTGCCCGCGAGCGCGAAGAGGACTCGCTGAGGGGAGAGCCGATCGCAGCTCATCGGGAGGCCCCCGCGAGGAGCTGCTCGAGCTCGGACGTCTGCCGGCGGAGGCCACCGCAGACCTGCTCGCAGATCTCGAACACGGACTCGTCGGCGATGGCGTACAGGACGCGCGTGCCGTCGCGCCGCCTCGAGACGATGCCCTCCGTGTGGAGGACCGCGAGGTGCTTGGAGACGTTCTGCTGCGTCGTGTCGAGCGAGCTCGTGAGCTCGTGGACGCTCGACTCGCCGTCGCGGAGGAGGTCGAGCAGGCGAATGCGCATCGGCTCGCCGAGGACGCGGAAGCGCTGTGCGATCCGGTCGACGAGCGGCGGCGGGAGAGGGTGGACGAGCGTCATGAGGGTGTGGCTCCCTTGTTCGAATAACAACTACACAACTGAAGAGTTGATTTATAGCAGACATCTCTCACGCCGGTGCGGCGGCCGCGCAAGGACGCGTTCCGAATCGGTAGGTTCCGGCGGATGACCGCTGTTCGCATCGACGGCAAGGCGCTCGCGCTCGAGGTGCGCGCGCAGGTCGCGGAGGACGTGAAGGCCTTCGGCCGGCCCGTCTGCCTCGCGACGATCCTCGTCGGCGACGACCCCGCCTCGCACGTCTACGTCGGCAGCAAGCACAAGGCCTCCCACGAGGCGGGGATCGACTCGCGCGACCACCGTTTCCCGGAGGACACGCAGCAGGTCGAGATCCTGAACCTCATCGCCGAGCTGAACGCGGACGACGGGGTGGACGGGATCCTCGTTCAGCTTCCGCTGCCCGCGCACATGGACGAGCCGACCGTGCTCCGCGCGGTCGATCCCGCGAAGGACGTCGACGGCTTCCACGTCCTGAACGCCGGGCGGCTCTACCTGGGGGAGCCGTTCCTCGTGCCGGCGACCCCCTCGGGCGTGATGGTCATGCTCGAGGCGCACGACGTGGAGCTGGAGGGGAAGGAGGCCGTCGTGATCGGCCGGAGCGAGATCGTCGGCAAGCCGATGGCGATGCTCCTGCTCGCGGAGCACGCGACGGTGACGATCTGTCACTCGCGGACAGCCGACCTCGCTGCGCACACGCGGCGGGCGGACGTCCTCGTCGCCGGCGTCGGGCGCCCGGGGCTCGTGACGAAGGAGATGGTCAAGCCGGGGGCGACCGTGATCGACGTCGGGGTCAACCGCACCGAGGCCGGGCTCGTGGGAGACGTCGACCCCGGCGTGTGGGAGGTTGCGGGGCTCATGACGCCGGTTCCGGGCGGCGTCGGCCCGATGACGATCGCGATGCTGCTCCGCAACACGCTGACGGCCGCTCGGGCGCGTCGGTCCCAAGTTGCAGCATCCGCGACATAGTCGCTACGGTTCCGCCGTTCAAGTCAACGGCCGCGGCCCGTCCGGCCCGGCACTTTTGTAGGAGGACGTACGTGGAGCAGGGCACCGTCAAGTGGTTTTCGAACGAGAAGGGCTACGGTTTCATCGAGCGCGAGGGTGGGGACGACGTCTTCGTCCACTTCAGCGCGATCGAGATGGACGGCTTCAAGACCCTCACCGAGGGCCAGCGTGTGCAATTCGAGGTCGTTCAGGGGCCCAAGGGTGCCCAGGCCGCGAACGTGACCGCAGCCGAGAGCTGAGCGGGCGCGCATCGAGTTGGCGGGGG